>NZ_JBJDQL010000029.1:41965-125569 GCF_044903305.1 Streptomyces sp. NPDC019531
AGCTCGATCGACAGCTGACGGGCGATCCCGGCGAACCGCTCGTGCCCGTAGATGTCCTTGGCGCCCTCGTCGAAGGCCATGGAGCCAGGCGCCGGCTTGGCCCCCTCCGCCGCCACGACGATCGCGAACCGCTTCCCCGCCTCGAACCGCTCCCCGACCCGCCGGGCCAACTCCTCGATGTCGAAGGGCCGTTCCGGTACGACGATGGCGTGCGCGCCGGCCGCCATCCCGGAGTGCAGCGCTATCCACCCGGTGTGCCGCCCCATGACCTCGACGACGAGTACCCGCTGGTGGGACTCGGCGGTGGTCTTGAGCCGGTCGAGCGCCTCGGTGGCGACACCGACGGCCGTGTCGAACCCGAAGGTGACATCGGTGACCGCGATGTCGTTGTCGATGGTCTTCGGCACACCCACGATCGGCAGACCGGCGTCCGACATCAGCCGGGCCGCCTTCAGCGTGCCCTCACCACCGATGGGAATGATCGCGTCGAGCCCGAGCTCCTCGACATGCCCCTTGGCCCGCTCCACGCCGTCCCGCAGATGCGAGGGCTGGACCCGGGAGGAGCCGAGGATCGTGCCGCCGCGGGCGAGGATGCCGCCGACGGCGTCGAGGTCGAGCTTGAGGTAGTCGCACTCCAGGAGGCCCTTCCAGCCGTCCCGGAAACCGATGACCTCGTCGCCGTGGTCGGCGACGGCACGGTGCACGACGGACCGGATGACGGCGTTCAGGCCGGGGCAGTCGCCGCCGGACGTGAGGACACCAATGCGCATAAGCCCGCTACAACCTTCTCGACAGGGGCTGGATCCGGACCACGTCGTCCGGCTCGAACCCCGCCACCCTAGCGGCAGGAAGGGGCGGGGCCGAAGCACACGTCCGCCTGCTGGACGACCCCGCTCACCTGTGCGGACGTACCGTCAGACGGGCTGGTTGCAGTGAGCTGAAGATCAGATGTCCATACAGGTCAGGCGGGCTGCTGCGCGGCCGCGATACGTTCGTTGCGCAGCGCCTCGTACCAGCGGTCGTCGGTCGGCGGCAGAGCGTTCACGTCGAGGGCCAGCTTCAGCAACAGGTCCGCGATGAGCGGGTTGCGCGCGAGCACGGGTCCGTGCATGTACGTACCGAAGACCGTGTCGTTGTACGCCCCCTCCGTACCGTCCCCGGTGCCGTTGCCCTTGCCCAGTCGGACGTTGGCGAACGGGCGGGCGGTGGGGCCGAGGTGGGTGATGCCCTGGTGGTTCTCGAAGCCGGTCAGCGGAGGCAGGCCGAGACGGGCGTCGATGTCGGCGAGCACGTCGCCGACGCAGCGCTCGCCCTCACCGCGCACGGAGACCACGTCGAGCAGGCCGAGGCCGGGCTCGCGCTGGCCGAGGTCGTTGATGAACTCGTGGCCGAGGATCTGGTAGCCGGCGCAGACCGAGAAGACGATCGCGCCGTTGCCGACGGCCCGGTGCAGTCCGCCGTCCCGGCGCAGCCGCTCGGCCGCGAGCCGCTGGGGCCGGTCCTCGCCGCCGCCGATCAGGTAGATGTCGCCCGAGGTCGGGATCGGCTGGTCGCTGCGCACGTCCAGGCGGGCCACGTCGAGGCCGCGCTGGCGGGCCCGGCGCTCCACGACCAGGACGTTGCCCTGGTCGCCGTAGGTGCTGAGCAGGTCGGGGTAGATCCAGACGACCCGCAGTTGGTTGTCGCTCACAAAAATCCCCTGTGTCTCAGTTGCCGACGCGGCGGCGCAGGTCCTGGAAGGCGGTGTAGTTCGCGATGACCTCGATACGGCCGTGCGGACTCATGGACACGGCCTGGTCCAGGTTGTCGCAGACCTGGAAGTTCTGGTTCGCGACCTCCAGACGTACCGCGAGGTCCAGCTTGCGATCGCCGATCACGCAGATCGGGTGCCCGGTCAGCCGGGTGTAGTCGACGTCCCACAGCCAGGAGGTGTCGGTGCCGTCGGCGCCGCGGGCGTTGACGGAGAGGATCACCGGAGTGGGCGGCGGGTCGATCAGGCTGAACGTTTCGAGCCAGCCGGCCGGGTTCTTCGCGAGCAGCAGCCGCAGGTCGCGCTGCTGGAACTGGACCACGTCGTAGCGCCCGGCCACGGCCTGCACCTGGTACATGCGTTCCAGGGCGACCTGCGGCGGCACACCGAAGACCGCGGCGACGGCGGCGGAGGAGGCGGCGTTGGCCTTGTTGGCGCGCCCCGGCAGCTGGAGGTGGATGGGCCAGGCGGAGCCGTGCGGGTCGAGCACGTGATCGCCGGACAGCGCCCAGCTGGGCGTGGGCCGCCGGAACCCGCACTCACCGCAGAACCAGTCGTCGCCCGGTCGCTGCATCACACCACCGCAGGACGGGCAGGACCAGGCGTCGTCCTTCCACATCTGCCCGGCGGCGACCCAGATGACGTTGGGGGAGGAGGAGGCGGCCCACACGACGAGCGGGTCGTCGGCGTTGGCGACCACCACGGCCTTGCTTCCCGCCAGTCCCTCGCGCCAGTTCTCCGCGAGCATGCGGGTCTCGGCGGCACGGTCGAGCTGGTCGCGGGAGAGGTTCAGCAGGGCGATGCACTTGGGGTCGGTGTCCCGGGCCACGCCCGCGAGGTACTTCTCGTCGACCTCGATCACGCCGTACCGGGCGTCCGAGCCACCGGCCAGCGCCGAGGTGATACCGGCGGGCATGTTGGCGCCGAGGGCGTTGGACACGACGGGCCCGGCGGCGCCGAGCGCCTCGGCGATGAGCCGCGTCGTGGTGGTCTTTCCGTTGGTCGCCGAGACGAGGACGACGTCCAGGTGCTGGGCGAGCCGGGCGAGGAGGTCGGGATCGAGTTTGAGGGCCACCTTGCCGCCGATGACCGAACCGCTGCCGCGACCCGCGGCTCGGGAAGCCGCCGCGACTGCCTTGCCCGCCGTCACGGCGAGCTTGGCCCGCGGCGAGAGCGGGTCCGAGTTGGCTGTCATCAGTTCTCGATCCTCCTTGCGTACGCGCCGCGACTCTGCCTCCGGCCACGTGGTGTGGACCTCAGCCTATCGAGATCCGTAGGCACTCCCGAATCGCCGTACCCTTGCGGCCATGCGAAACGGCTCCATTCCGGGCACCCATGGCCGCGTCCGGCCCCTCACCCTGCTCGGCGACCCCGCGCTGCACGACCCCTGCGGGGACGTGTCGGACTTCGGCCCGGCACTGGCGACGCTCGTGGAGGACTTGTTCGCGACGATGTACGCGGCGGAGGGCGTGGGCCTGGCGGCCAACCAACTGGGCGTACCGCTGCGCGTGTTCGTGTACGACTGCCCGGACGACGAGGAGGTCCGCCACCTGGGACATGTGGTGAACCCGCGGCTGGTGGAGGCGGACGGACTGGTGCTGCGGGGCCCGGAAGGCTGCCTGTCCCTGCCGGGCCTGGAGGCGGGAACGGAACGCTACGACCACGCGGTGGTGGAGGGTTTCACGGCAACGGGCGAGCCCGTGACGATCCACGGCACGGGCTTCTTCGCGAGGTGTCTGCAGCACGAGTGCGACCACTTGGAGGGCAAGGTCTACGCAGACCATCTGACGGGCCGACGCAAGCGCAAGCTCGCGCGACAAGTGGCCAGATCTTCTTGGCGCAGGGCAAGCGATCCCACCTAGGGGCGCGGGGCTGTATCGATGTGCGGCTCCCGCCGCGTGGGCGCGACCAGCCCCCACAGACCCGTGCCTGGGAGACGACGGTCAGAACCCCGGACCCCCGACCTTGTCTCCGGCCGCAGCGAGCCGCCCCCACAACAGGTCAGCCATACTCCGCACCAACTCCGCCCGCGAACACGGCCGTTCCCCCAACCACCAGTCACCCGCCGCGTACATCATCCCGACGACCCCGTGCCCCCACACCCGAGCCAGCAACTGACTCCCGGGCCCGAGATCCAGCCGTTCCTCGATGACCTGCCCCAACTCTTCACCCATCCTGCGCAGCAAGGGCGCGGAATGCTTACCGACGTCGAACCCCTGATCCCCGACCTGACTCCCCTCGGCGGGGTGCATCAGGAACCGGTACACCTGAGGCCGGGCCTCGATCGCGGCGAGATACGTGTCCAGGGTCGCCTCGACCCGCTCACGCCGATCCGCGGGAGCGTCCAGCGCCGCCCGCAGGGAGTCCAGCAGCGCGTCGGTGTGCCGCTTGGCAAGCGCAGCGTAAAGTCCGCCCTTGTCACCGAAGTGCCGATACAGAATCGGCTTCGTGATACCCGCCTCCGCGGCGATCGCGTTCATGGAGGCCTGCGGCCCGTCACGCAGCACCACCCTGTCCGCGGCCTCCAGCAGTTCGCGCCGGCGGCGGTCGGCGGACCGTTGTTGATCGGTCCGCTGTGTGGTGTCCATGAGTTCTCCCCACCCGTGCTGAATCGGTGCCGCCTGCGCAAACTAACACCTGACAGGCGATTGACATCGAACAGGATGCTGACTCGTCGTCGGGAGTTGACTTTTCCTACCCACGAGTAACAGACTTGAGTTACCGCTAGTAACATGCATGCGTGCCGCCGCTGGAGGAAACATGGCCGAGTTCACCATGGAGCTCAACGACGAACAGAAGGAGGTCCGGGACTGGCTGCACGGCTTCGCCGCCGACGTCATCCGCCCCGCGGCTGCCGAATGGGACGAGCGTGAGGAGACTCCCTGGCCGGTCATTCAGGAGGCCGCGAAGGTCGGCATCTACTCCCTCGACTTCTACGCCCAGCAGTACTTCGACCCCACCGGGCTCGGTATCCCGATGGCGATGGAGGAGCTGTTCTGGGGCGACGCGGGCATCGCCCTGTCGATCGTAGGCACCGGTCTCGCGGCTGTCGGCGTCCTCGCCAACGGTACCGAGGAGCAGATCGGCACCTGGATCCCGCAGATGTACGGCGACGCGAACGACGTCAAGGTCGCCGCGTTCTGCTCGTCCGAGCCGGACGCCGGTTCCGACGTGGCCTCCATGCGCACGCGTGCCGTGTACGACGAGGCCAAGGACGAGTGGGTGCTCAACGGCACCAAGACCTGGGCGACCAACGGCGGCATCGCCAACGTCCACGTCGTCGTCGCGGTCGTCGACCCGGAGCTCGGCTCCAAGGGCCACGCGTCCTTCATCGTGCCGCCGAACACCCCGGGCCTGTCCCAGGGCCAGAAGTTCAAGAAGCACGGCATCCGTGCCTCCCACACCGCCGAGGTCGTACTGGAGAACGTCCGCGTTCCTGGCCACTGCCTGCTCGGCGGCAAGGAGAAGCTGGACCAGCGCCTGGCCAGGGCCCGTGAGCGGGCGAAGGCCGGCAACGGCGAGCGCGTGAAGAACGCGGCGATGGCCACGTTCGAGGCTTCGCGCCCCGCGGTGGGTGCGATGGCCGTGGGTACCGCTCGTGCCGCCTACGAGGTCGCCCTCGACTACGCCAAGACGCGTGAGCAGTTCGGGCGCCCGATCATCGACAACCAGGGTGTGGCCTTCCAGCTGGCGGACATGCGGACGTCGATCGACGCGGCCCGTCTCCTCGTCTGGCGTGCCTCCTGGATGGCGGTCAACGGCAAGCAGTTCACCGCGGCCGAGGGTTCCATGTCGAAGCTGTTCGCGAGCGAGACGGCGAAGCAGGTCACGGCACAGGCCGTGCAGATCCTGGGCGGCAACGGCTACACGCGGGAGTACCCGGTGGAGCGCATGCACCGCGACGCGGCGATCTACACGATCTTCGAAGGCACGAGCGAGATCCAGCGACTGGTGATCGCCCGGACGCTCTCGGGGATGTCCATTCGGTAACTCGCGCGGCTGCCGGCGCGTGGGGGCTGGTCGCGCAGTTCCCCGCGCCCCCAAGGGGGCAACCCACCTGTGCCCCGAAGGGGCGCGGGGAACTGCGCGAACAGCCACGATGAACCGGCACCAGGCAACGAACCAGCAACCCCTACGGTGCCCCACCGCTACTGTGCGCGATGCACGCCACATCAATCCGGTCGGCCAGCTTCGCGAGCTCGATCGTCAGTGCGGCGACCGTGTCCTCGTCCAGCCCGTCGGCCCCGGCCTCGACCAAGTGCAGCCACCGCCCGCCAAGACTGCGGAGCAGCTTGCTCACATCGGCGGCAGCCACCTGCAAGGTCCCGCGGTCATCGACGATCAGAGGCAGAGTCACTTCGCGGTTCACACCCGGGATCGTAGCCGCGCAAGCGTCACGCTCCGTGCCAAACCGTGGTGATGTTGCAGAACTCCCTGATTCCGTGCCCGGACAGCTCACGCCCGTATCCGGACCGCTTCACTCCGCCGAACGGGAACGCCGGATGCGAGGCGGTCATCCCGTTGACGAACACCCCGCCGGCCTCCAGATCCCGTACGAACCGGTCGATCTCCGCCTCGTCGCGCGTCCACACGTTGGAGCTCAGCCCGAACGGCGAGTCGTTGGCGATCAGCACGGCCTCATCGAGGTCGGCGGCCCGGTACAGGGTGGCCACCGGACCGAAGGTCTCCTCGCGGTGGACGCGCATGTCGCGGGCGACGTCGGCGATGACGGTCGGCGGGTAGAACCAGCCGGGGCCGTCGGGCCGTTCCCCGCCGCACAGCACGCTCGCACCGCTGCGCCTGGCGTCGTCGACCAGTTCCTCCAGATCGGCCCGCCCCTGCTCGCTCGACAGCGGTCCGACCTCGGTGTCCTCCTCCAGCGGATCGCCGACCTTGAGGGCCTTCATGCCCTCGACGAACCGCTCGGCGAACCGGTCGTAGACGTCGGCGTGCACGATGAACCGCTTGGCGGCGATGCAGGACTGCCCGTTGTTCTGCACGCGCGCGGTCACCGCCACCTGCGCGGCCCGGTCGATGTCCGCCGAGGGCATCACGATGTACGGGTCGCTGCCGCCGAGCTCCAGCACCGTCTTCTTCACCATGTCCCCGGCGGTGGAGGCGACCGCCCGCCCCGCGGGTTCACTCCCCGTGAGCGTGGCCGCCTTGACGCGTTCGTCGCGCAGGATGGCGTCGATCGCACCGGACCCGACGAGGAGGGTCTGGAAACAGCCCTCCGAGTAGCCCGCCTGGTGGAAGAGGTCCTCCAGGAAGAGGGCGGTCTGCGGCACGTTCGACGCGTGCTTCAGCAAACCCACGTTCCCTGCCATCAGCGCGGGTGCGGCGAAGCGGATCACCTGCCACAGCGGGAAGTTCCACGGCATCACCGCGAGCACCGGCCCGAGCGGCCGGTAGTGCACGCGCGCGCGTGACGCGCCGGAGTCCTTGACGTCGGACTCGGAGGGCTCCTCGTCGGCGAGCAGCGACTGCGCGTGCTCGGCGTACCAGCGCATCGCCTTGGCGCACTTGGCGGCCTCCGCGCGGGCCTGCTTGACCGGCTTGCCCATCTCGGTGGTCATGACCCGGGCGATGTCCTGCATGCCGTCGTCGAGGAGCTCGGCGGCCCGGTTCAGGAGGCGGGCGCGGTCCGCGAAGGACGTCGTGCGGTAGGTGCGGAACGTCGCCTCGGCGAGCTGGAGCCTGCGCTCGATCTCCTCCTCGCCCATGGCCTCGTACGTCTTGAGCGTCTCGCCGTTCGCCGGGTTGACCGTCGCGATGGGCATGACCGACCTCCTGAAGAGCTGACTGTGCTTCGACCTTCCCGCGCGACGGGGGCGACCGCAACGCGTGGACGTCAGGCCGAGTGCTCAGCCAGCCGGTCGAGAAACGCGGCCTGCGCCTTGACGATCACGGCCCGGGCCCGGTCGAGCCCGAACCACTCCACCCGGTCCACCTCGGGGAACTCCCGTGTCTGCCCGGACTTCGGCGGCCACTCCATGGTGAACACCCCGGGCACCACGGTCGCCGGATCGAGGTCCGCCTCGATCGCCCACGCCGTGACGACCTTGCCGTTCGTCTGCCGGACCTCGCCCAGGGGTAAGGCCTCCCCGTCCGGCGGCGGCAGCCCGAGCTCCTCCTGGAACTCCCGGCGGGCCGCGTCCCAGGCGGGCTCCTCGGGTTCGTACTCGCCCTTCGGGACCGTCCACGCCCCGGCGTCCCGCCGCGCGAAGAACGGTCCGCCCATATGGCCCAGCAACACCTCCAGACCGCTATCGGTGTGCCGGAACAACAGTAGGCCCGCGCTCGTCTTCATGGCTTCACCTCGGGATGCGCGGCCAGCAGCGTCTCCACCGTGTCGGCCTCCTCCGGCCGCTTGTCCTCCCGGTAGCGGACCACGCGCGCGAACCTGAGGGTGACCCCGGCCGGATAGCGGGTCGACCTCTGCAGACCGTCGTAGGCGATCTCGACGACGAGTTCGGGCCGTACGGTCACCACGTAACCGCTGCTGTCGACGGCCAGCTCCTGGAGCCGCTCGGTCTGCCAGGTGAGCATCGCGTCGGTCATGCCCTTGAAGGTCTTGCCCAGCATGGCGAAGCCGCCGTCGGCCGTGCGGGCGCCGAGGTGCAGGTTGGAGAGTTTTCCGGTACGGCGGCCATGGCCCCACTCGGCGGCCAGCACCACGAGGTCGAGGGTGTGCACGGGCTTGACCTTGAGCCAGGACGCGCCGCGCCGGCCCGCGCTGTAGGGGGCGTCGAGGGACTTCACCACGACGCCCTCGTGGCCGCGCTCAAGGGTCTCGGCGAGGAACTCCTCCGCCGTGCCGAGGTCCTCGGGGCCGGACACCAGTGTGCGCCGCACCCGCATCGGCTCGGGGACCAACCGGGCCAGTTCCGCGTGCCGTTCGGCGAAGGGCAGGTCGAGGAGGTCGCGGTCGTCGACGGACAGTGCGTCGAAGAAGACGGGCGAGACGGGGACCGCCTCGGCGGCCGTCGTGACGTCCACGCGGGAGCCGACCCGGCCCGCCGTCTCCTGGAAGGAGCGGGGCCGCCCGGCCTCGTCGAAGGCGATCACCTCGCCGTCCAGGATGAACCGCTCGCCTCGCAACTCCAGTGCGGCAGCCGTCAGTTCGGGCAGCCGGTCGGTGATGTCGTCGAGGGTGCGGGTGTACAGCCGTACGACATCGCCGTCCCGGTGGATCTGGACGCGGATGCCGTCCAGCTTCTCCTCGACCGCGCACACGCCGAGTCTCTCGACCGCCTCGGCCACCGAGGAGGCGCTGTGCGCCAGCATCGGCAGGACCGGGCGCCCGACGGTGAGACGGAAACGGTCCAGGGCGGCCGGGCCGTCGGTGAGGAGGGCCTCGGCCACCGTCTGGAGCGAGCCCGCGAGCATCACGGCACGGCGTACGTCGGCGGGAGGTGCCTCGGTCGCCTGGGCGAGCCCCTCGGTGGCGACCGCGTCCAGCGCGCCCTGCCGTACCTCGCCACTGATCAGCCCGAACAGGAACCGCTGCTCGTCCTCGGTGGCCGCGCCCAGCAACTCCCCGACCAGCCGGGCCCGTTCGGCCTGCGAGCCTGCTCCCGCCACCTTGCCGAGCTCGCTCAGCAGGGCGTCCACCGTGTGCACGGTCAGGGTCGGCTCGGCGGCCGGGGCGACCGGGCGGCTCAGCACCTTCCAGCCGACGCCGAGCCTGCCCTGCGGAAGCCGTCCCGCCAGGTACGGGATGACGATGGGCACGTCGTCCGCCTCGGCGTCCCTGAACAGCTCGGCGAGGAGCGCGATCTTCTTCGAGCGCGCGGAGGTCGCGGCGACCTCCTGGGACACCTGGGCCAGCCGGGCAAGCAGCATGCAGCCATGGTGCACCGGAGGCGGCCGGTCCACACCCCGGCCTCGCCCCGATCACGCCTCCACGGCAGTGTCGAGGTCGCTCATCAGCAGCTCCCCGTTGATCGTCGCCGCCGCCCGGTACCCGGCGCTCGCCGCGTTGATCACCTGCTCCGCGAAGCCGGCCGCGTTGCCCACGGCGTACACACCGGGCACGGTCGTCCGCCCGTTCCCGTCCACCACCGGGTAACTGCCGAAGGGCGTCTCCTGCAGCTCGGCCCCGAGCTGTTCGAGCAGGCCGTTTTGCGGGACGGCACGCGGCGCGGTGAAGACGACCTCGCGTGCGAACGTCGGGCCGGCCGCCAGCCGTACGGCGGTGAGCCGGTCGTCCGTCACGACCAGCCCGGCGACCTCGCCGGGCACCACGGCGACACCGGCCGCGGCCAGTCTGCGCAGGTCGTCGTCCGAGAGCTCGGACTCGGCGACCTTGTGCAGGAAGAGGGTCACGTCCTTCGACCACTGGGAGACCATCAGCGCCTGGTGCACGCTGAGCGGGGTCGTGGCCAGCACGCCGAAGGCCTGGTCGCGGACCTCCCAGCCATGGCAGTACGGGCAGTGCAGGACGTCCTTGCCGAAGCGCTCGGCGACGCCGGGCACGTCGGGGAGCTCGTCCTTGAGGCCGGTGGCGAGGACGAGGCGACGGCCCCGGAGCGTGCGTCCGCTCGCCAGGGTCACGGCGAAGCCCTCGGCGACCTCGACCACCCGGTCCCGGACCAGCTCGACGCCGTACCCCTTGATCTCCTCGCGGCCGATCGCCAGGAACTCGCCGGGGGGCATGCCGTCCCGGGTGAGGAAGCCCTGCATATGGGCGGCGGGCGCGTTGCGCGGTTCGCCGGCGTCGATGACCAGGGTGCGGCGCCGGGCGCGGCCCAGGACGAGTGCGGCGGACAGTCCGGCGGCACCGCCGCCGACGACGATCACTTCGTATGTCTCGGTCATACCGACACGGTCGTCCTGGGATGCGGGATTGACAAACTTCTTTGCCGATTCTGCAATGTCTTGCATGACTACCGATGACGTTCTCGCGGAGGTCGGGCCGAGACTGCGGCGGATACGGAAGGACCGGGAGGTGACACTCGCGTCGCTGTCCCAGACCACCGGGATCTCCGTGAGCACCCTCTCCCGACTGGAATCGGGGCTGCGCAAGCCCAGCCTGGAGCTGTTGCTGCCGATCGCGCAGGCTCACCGGGTGCCGCTGGACGAACTCGTCGGGACACCGCCGGTGGGGGACCCGCGGGTAAGGGCCAAGCCCCTCTCGCGGCACGGGCGCACCTACTGGCCGCTCACCCGGCAGCCCGGCGGCCTCCAGGCCTTCAAGGTGCTGGTGCCCCAGGGTCATGAGGAGCCCGAGGCCCGTACCCACGAGGGCTATGAGTGGTTGTACGTACTGTCCGGGCGGCTGAGGGTCGTGCTGGGTGAGCACGACGTGGTGCTCACCGCCGGGGAGGCGGCGGAGTTCGACACCCGGGTGCCGCACTGGTTCGGGTCGACGGGGGAGGGGCCGGCGGAGTTCCTCAGCCTGTTCGGGCCGCAGGGCGAGCGGATGCACGTCCGGGCGAAACCCACGCGGTCGTGACGCACGCGACTGTTCCCTGGCGGGCTCTTCACCGGCAGGCTGTTCCCTGATCGGCAAGCAACCGCTTAGTATGCGGAGGATCCCCGGTCAGACCCCGGCATGACGACGCAGTCCCGTGGAGGGCCCCCATGCAGGCATGGCAAGTGCACGAGAACGGCGAGCCGAGCGAGGTGATGCGCCTCGACGAGGTGGCACAGCCCGTGCCCGGCGAGGGCCAGGTCCTGCTGAAGGTGCGCGCCGCGAACATCAACTTCCCGGATGTCCTCATGTGCCGCGGCCACTACCAGGTCCGGCCGCCGCTGCCCTTCACGCCGGGCGTGGAGGTCTGCGGCGAGACCGAGGACGGGCGGCGCGTGATCGCCAACCCCGCGCTGCCGTACGGCGGTTTCGCCGAGTACGCCGTCGCGGACGCCGCGGCTGTGCTGCCCGCGCCCGACTCGCTGGACGACGCCGAGGCCGCCGCGCTGCACATCGGCTACCAGACGGGCTGGTTCGGTCTGCACCGGCGGGCTCGTCTGGAGGCCGGCGAGACACTGCTCGTCCACGCTGCCGCAGGAGGGGTCGGCAGCGCGGCCGTGCAGCTCGGCAAGGCGGCCGGGGCCACCGTCATCGGGGTCGTCGGCGGTGCCGAAAAGGCTGCCGTCGCACGGAAGGTGGGCTGTGACGTGGTGATCGACCGGCGGAGCGAGGACGTCGTCGCCGCCGTGAAGGAGGCCACCGGGGGCCGGGGCGTGGATGTGGTCTACGACCCCGTGGGCGGCGAGGCCTACACGCAGTCGACCAAGGTCGTCGCCTTCGAGGGACGGATCGTGGTCGTCGGCTTCGCCAGCGGGAACATCCCCAGCCCCGGCCTCAACCACGCGCTGGTGAAGAACTACGCGATCCTGGGCCTGCACTGGGGCCTGTACAACACCAAGAACCCGAAGCTGGTCCAGCACTGCCACGAGCAGCTCACCGAACTGGCCGCCCGGGGCGCGATCAAGCCGCTGGTGAGCGAGCGGGTGCCGCTGGCCGGGGCCGCGGGCGCCATGCAACGACTCGGTGACGGGGTGACCACCGGTCGGGTCACCGTCGTCCCGTCGCTCGGGAAGGGAGTCTCCGCATGACCGACGCAGCCGAACTCAAGCGCCGTACCGAGGAGTTGCTGGCCGCGTGTCCGCCCGCGACCACGGACCGGATGGACTTCCTGAAGGCCCGCTTCGACGCGGGGCTCGCCTGGGTCCACTACCCCGAGGGGCTCGGTGGACTCGGTGCTCCCCGCGCCCTCCAGGCCGTCGTGGACGCCGAGTTGGAGGCCGTGGGCGCCCCCGACAACGACCCGCGGCGCAACGGCATCGGTCTCGGCATGGCCGCGCCGACCGTCCTCAAGTACGGCACCGAGGAGCAGAAGCAGCGCTATCTGCGGCCCCTGTGGGTAGGGGAGGAGGTCTGGTGCCAGCTGTTCAGCGAGCCCGGCGCCGGATCCGACCTCGCCGCCCTCGGCACACGTGCCGTCCGGGAGGGCGACGCATGGGTGGTCAACGGGCAGAAGGTGTGGACATCCGGCGCCCACAACTCCCGCTGGGCCATCCTCATCGCCCGCACCGACCCGGACGTGCCCAAGCACGCGGGCATCACCTACTTCATCTGCGACATGACCGACCCCGGCGTCGACGTCCGCCCGCTGCGCCAGATCACCGGCGAGGCCGAGTTCAACGAGGTCTTCCTCACCGACGTCCGTATCCCCGACTCCCGCAGGCTCGGCGGGATCGGCGACGGGTGGAGGGTCGCGCAGACGACGCTGAACAACGAACGCGTCGCCATCGGCGGTATGCGGCTGCCCCGCGAGGGCGGCATGATCGGCCCGGTCTCCAAGACCTGGCGCGAACGCCCCGAACTGCGCACCCAGGACCTGCACCAGCGGCTGCT
This sequence comes from Streptomyces sp. NPDC019531, assembly GCF_044903305.1. Classification (NCBI taxonomy): domain Bacteria; kingdom Bacillati; phylum Actinomycetota; class Actinomycetes; order Kitasatosporales; family Streptomycetaceae; genus Streptomyces; species Streptomyces sp. NPDC019531. Next base: position 55,081 of record NZ_JBJDQL010000029.1, read on the forward strand.
GAAGCTCTGGGTGGACTCCGAGGTGGCCCGTCTCACCGCCGAGCGCCTGCGCCAGCAGCTCGTCGCAGGACAGCCGGGGCCCGAGGGCGCCGGCATGAAGCTCGCCTTCGCCCGCCTCAACCAGGAGATCAGCGGCCTGGAGGTCGAACTCCGCGGCGAAGAAGGCCTGTTGTACGACGACTGGACCATGCGCCGGCCCGAACTGGTGGACTTCACCGGCCGCGACGCCGGCTACCGCTACCTCCGCTCCAAGGGCAACAGCATCGAGGGCGGGACCACCGAGGTCCTGCTGAACATCGTCGCCGAGCGCGTCCTGGGCCTGCCGTCCGAGCCGCGCACCGACAAGGACGTCGCCTGGAAGGACCTGTCCCGATGAGCACACAGCCCGATCTTCTCTACTCCGAGGAGGAAGAGGCGCTGCGGGCCGCAGTCAGGGATCTGCTGGCCGACCACTGCGACGCGCCGGGCGTGATCGCCCGCACCGAGTCGGACACCCCGCACGACCTCGCGGCCTGGAAGGCCCTCGCGGACGGAATGGGGCTCGCCGGGCTCCTGGTACCGGAGGCGAAGGGCGGCCAGGGCGCCACGCACCGTGAAGTAGCCGTGGTCCTTGAGGAGTTGGGCCGCGCGGTCGCCCCCGTGCCCTATCTGACCAGTGCCGTCGTCGCCACCGAGGCGCTGCTGGCCTGCGAGGCCGACGAGCTGCTCGCCGAGCTCGCGTCCGGGCGGAGGATCGGCGCCCTCGCCGTCGCGCTGAACGTCGCTCCGGGCGGTGCCTACAAGGTCGTACGCCATGAAGGCCGTGCTCTGCACGGTGAGTTGACCGCTGTCGCGGACGCCGCGGCGGCCGATGTGCTGCTGATTCCCGCGGACGACGGCGGGCTCTACGCGGTGGAGGCCTCCGCCGTGACCGTCACCCCGCAGGTCTCCTTCGACCTGACCAGGCCGCTGGCCACTGTCACCCTCGACGGGGCGCCGGGCCGCCTCCTCGGTGACGCCGAGCCCGCCGTGCACCGTGCGCTGCGGGCCGGGGCCGGGCTGCTCGCATCCGAGCAACTCGGGGTCGCCGACTGGACGTTGACCGAGACCGTGCGCTATCTCAAGGAGCGCAAACAGTTCAACCGGCCGGTCGGCGGCTTCCAGGCGCTCAAGCACCGGCTCGCCCAGCTGTGGCTGGAGGTCGTCAACCTCCGTGCCGCCGCCCGCAATGCCGCCGACGCCCTCGCGACCGGTGAGGACGCCGATGTGGCGGTCGCCGTCGCCCAGGCCTACGCGGCGTCCGTCGCCGTGCACGCCGCAGAGGAGGCCCTCCAGTTGCACGCCGGCATCGGCATGACCTGGGAGCACCCGATCCACCTGTATCTGAAGCGGGCCAAGTCCGACTCGATCGCCTATGGAACGGCGGGCACCCACCGCGCCCGGCTGGCCGAACTCGTCGGTCTGCAGGCCCCCTGAGGTTCACCCGGATTCACCCGGTAAAGCCCGTCCCACCTGGGGCGGGCTTTACCGTGCGCCCACGTGGAAGGAGTGAACGGGCGACGGCAGTCCGGCCAACTCCTGGCATGTACAGGTTCATTGGGGGCCGAAGGGCCCCATACTCCCTGTGGTTCCGACCCGCCCCACAGGGAGGCAGAGCATGTCCCTCATCACTCGTCGCAGAGCCCTCACCACCCTCGGCGTCGCGGCCGCGGCGGTGCTCGCCCCGCCCGCCGGCAGTGCGTGGGCCGACGGCCAGAAGCACCGCCCCCGCCCGTTGTGGCGCGCTCACGCCCACAACGACTACGAGCATCCGCGCCCCCTCCTCGACGCCCTCGACCACCGCTTCGGCAGCGTCGAGGCCGACATCTACCTCGTCGGCGACCAGCTCCTGATCGGCCACACCGTGGACGACCTGGACCCGACGCGCACCCTGGAATCCCTCTACCTCGACCCGCTGGCCAGGATCGTCAAGGCCAACCACGGTTCCGTGTACCGGGGTTACCGTCAGCCGCTCCAGCTGCTGATCGACATCAAGACCGAGGGCTCCTCGACGTACCTCGAACTCGACCGCCATCTCCAGCGCTACAAGCAGCTGTTCACGACGTACGCGCACGGCCGCGTCCGCCCCGGAGCCGTGACCGCCGTGATCTCCGGGGACCGTGCCGCCCGTACGCCCATGGAGGCCCAGACGGTGCGACGCGCCTTCTACGACGGCCGGCTCACCGATCTCGGGACCTCGGCGCCCGCCTCCTTCGTCCCGCTGATCAGCGACAACTGGACGCTCAACTTCACCTGGCTGGGTGAGGGCGCCTTCCCGGACGCCGAGCGGGTCAAGCTGCGGAGCATCATCCAGCAGGCCCACGGGCGCGGGCAGAAGGTGCGGTTCTGGGCCACACCCGACGTGGCCGGGCCCGCGCGGGACGCGCTGTGGAGCGAGCTCCTCGCCGCCGGCGTCGACTACTTCAACACCGACGACCTGGCGGGCCTGGAGGCCTTCCTGGACGCCCGCCGGGCGGCTTAGACACCACTCGTTCGGAGGACGGCTCAGCCGCCCGGACGAACCCTCTGCTACGCCACACTTGCGGCCGAACGCCGTGAAACGGATGTGACGGCGTGGCGGAGGAGGCTGTCCATGGTGCTTTCCATTTCTGTGCTGGTGCTGCTGCTGATCCTGGCGGTGATCTTCGTGCGCAACGGCGGACTCAAGTTCTCCCACGCGCTGGTGTGCGCGCTGCTCGGCTTCTATCTGGCCGGCACGAGCGTCGCGCCCACCATTTACAGCGGTGTCACGGCGACGGCGGACATCGTCGGCAGCCTGCGCCCCTGATGCCGGCCGGTGGCCTTCGGCGTCAGCCCCTGGAGAAGACCCCGATACCGTTCGGGACGGGACGTTCGACGCCTCCTGAGGGGTGGTTGACGGCGGCGACGGAGCTGGTGCCCGGCATCCGGGCGGCCATGGTCGTCGAACCGCCGCCGTCCAGGCTGAAGGCGTCGACCGAGCCCAACGTCCGCATGGTGTCGGCCACTTCGGCGATCGTCAGCCCGGTGCGATAGGCGACCGCCCCGTCCAGCGCGAGGAGATACAGGCGTCGTCCGCCGTCCGCGATACCCACAGCCGTCCGCACCGCCGACACCGTGTCGTCGAGGCCGGGCAGCGGGAGGCCGTCGTCGAGGACGGGGTAGCCGCCGAGCGCGAAGCGGTACGGGATCCACGCCGAGGCCGCCACCAGCCGGTGCTGCACCGTCACCGCCGATCCGACCGAGAGGTGTCGCAGCTGCTGCGCGCCCGCCTCCCGGCCCACGACCTCGGTGGTGCCGACGGCGATCGGTCCGCCGCCCGGGGTGTCGGACGTGGCGACGACCTGCCCGCCGCGGACGGTCACCTCATAGGTGTCGGTGCTGCACGGGGCCGCCCGGTTCGTGTCGGTTCCGCAGGTGGCCCGCACCCGGGACATGCCGCCCCAGTCCGAGGTGAACGCCCCGACCGAACCGACGGGCAGGGCGTACTGGTTCAGCCCGCCCAGCGGCAGCCGCCCCTCGGGTGTCCGCACCGAACCGTCGAGTGCCAGGTCGTCGAGACGGGCCCGCCGGTCGGTGCCCACCCCGAATACGTCCTCGGTGCTCGTGCCGGGCGGCAGCGCGGGCCCGAAACGCTGGCCGTCCGGCACCGCTCCCTTGAGGGCCCGGCCCTGTGCAATCGCCGGGCCCACGCTCGCGCCGGTCGCCTCGACACCGGGGTGCTGGGTCTCCGTGATGTTGAAGAAGTCGCCGTTCACCCCCGCGAGGGCGCCCTGTGCGGTGGCCAGTCCGGACACCGTGGCCCGCGCGGCCACCGCCCCCGGGTACAGGAGCTCCACCCGCACCCGTGGATCGCGCAGATCCACGCTGAGCAGGTGGGCGTGCGTCCTCCCCGCGGTCGCGTTGATGTCGAACTGCCGGTACTGCACGCCCGTCGCGAGCTGGGTCCACGCCGGTGCGGCGGCGGCCGGAGACGCCCCCACCAGGGCCACGCCGGCCAGCGTGCCGAGAGCCGCCAGAAACGCCAGTACCGATCTGCCTACGCCGAAACGTCTTTGACGGTGCGTCACAGCTCCCCCTGATGTCCCGTCAACTGTCCCAGGAGTCAGGGGAAGTGCACCAGACGGCGATGGCCGAGGGGAGGTCTAGGCGCCGATCACACGCGAGCGGATGAGGAATCGCACCCCCTCGGGTGCCTCCAGCGAGAATCCGCTGCCCCGGCCCTCGACGACGTCGACGATCAGACGGGTGTGACTCCAGACCTCGTACTGGCTCCTCGACATCCAGAACGTCACCGGCTCCTCGACCCCCGCCACATCCAGCTCGGCGAGCAGCACGTCCGAGCCACCGGTACGGAACTCGCCCGCTGGATAGCACATCGGCGCGCTCCCGTCGCAACAGCCGCCGGACTGATGGAACATCAACGGCCCGTGCGTCTCGCGCAACCGCCGCAACAACTCGCCGGCCGCAACCGTGAGCTCGACACGCGGCACCTCGTCGTACTCGACGTCGTACTCGACCCGTGCGGATTCGTCGTCCATGGTCGCCGAGTGCAGCACGGGGAAGGTTGCGAAGGGGTTGCACGTGCCCTTTCCCGAGAAGTCCGGAGAAGTCTGGAGAAGGGGGAGCGTGTTGGTCTGCGGGGCCTGGCTTCGGCTGGACGTGTGCAGGAAGATCGCGGCATGGACTCCTTCGGCAGTCTCCAGAGCTTGCGGTCGCCGCGGTTGCGGTCCGGGGACCGGGTGCGGATCGTCGCTCCGGCCTGTCCCCCCAGCCGCGAGGGAGTCGCCCGTGGCGTTGAGCTACTGACGTCATGGGGACTTAGGGCCGAGGTGGGTGAGCACGTCTTTGACCAATGGGGGTATATGGCCGGTCGGGATGAGGATCGCGTCTGCGACCTGAACTCCGCGTTCCGCGACCCGGGGGTCCGCGCCGTGCTTGCCGCCATGGGCGGCAAGGGCACCTACCGCATCGTCGACGACCTCGATACCGACGCGCTGCGCCGTGACCCGAAACCGGTGGTCGGCTTCAGCGACATCACCCACCTCCACATCGCCCTGTGGGCCCGATGCCGACTGTCCTGCCTGCACGGCCCCTTCCCCGACGACTCATGGTGCGGGCCCGCATCAGCCGACGCCGTCCGCCGCGCGCTGATGACCACCGCCCCCGTCACCATCCACCGGGACACCAGCCAGGCCAGTGCGGCAGTCACCGTCGAGGGCACCGCGACCGGTGTCCTTGTCGGCGGCAACCTCGACGCGATCCGCACCGAGGCCGGCGCCGGTCTGCCGAACCTCAAGGGGGCGATCCTCTTTCTCGAACACCAGCGAGGCACAGGGCTGGGGGAGGCCGACCGCGCGCTGACCCAGCTGACCCGTACCGGGGCTCTGGACGGGTTGCACGGTGTTGCGCTCGGCCAGTTCATCGGCTTCGACCAGGATGCCGACGACCCGACCCTGGGGGGATGGGGCATCGCCGACGTCCTGCGTGACCGACTGACCCGCCTGGGAGTACCTGTCCTCGGCGGACTCCCTGCCGGACACGGCCCGCACCCTCCGACCATCCCGCTCGGCACTGAGGCCACGATCGACACCGCCGCCGGAACCCTGACGGTTCAGCCGGCCGTCACCTGACCGTCGACTGCCCGTTCTTGCACCGTGTGCGGTCTCCGAGCGCACATCGGTCCGCGAGGCTGGTGGGCTCGCAGCCTTGCCGAGCAGGCCACCTCTACCGGCGGACCGCCGAGATGAGTCCGCCTGGCCGTTCCTCGCGCTGTGGTGGGGTGTTGATCGGACGGCCGTAGGCGGCAGCGCGCTCGCGCAGGGTGTGGCTGTCGGCTTCCCAGCCGCGCCCGGCCAGCCAGCCCACCGGGTCGTCGGGCATCTCCGAGACCCACATGGACGCCGCCGATCCCGGTACGGCGTCCGCGCCGAAGCGCTCGATCACGCCGCGCGAGCCCAATGTCAGCCCCATCCAACTGCCTGCCGCCGACTGCGCGCTGATCCGGTCCAGCAGCAGCTCCACGGCGTCCTCGGGCAGATAGATCAGCAGTCCCTCGGCGATCCACACGGTCGGCACGGCCGGGTCGTGCCCTGCGGCGGCCAGCGCGCCTGGCCAGTCCTCACGCAGATCCACCGCGACGGTGATCCGCTCGCAGCGTGCGACGGCCCGCTCCTGGCGCAGCACCGAAGCCTTGAAGCCCAGTGGCGCGGCGGTGTCGACCTCGAACAGCCGGGTGCCCTCGGGCCAGTCCATCCGGAAGGCCCTGCTGTCCATGCCGGCGCCGAGCAGCACGACCTGCCGGACCCCGGCCGCGGAGGCCTGCTGCAACAAGTCGTCGAGGAACTTCGTCCTGATGACGATGGAGAACGAAACGGCCAGCCGTCGGCGTCGCGCGGCCTCGTCATCGGGCAGCGGCGGCGAGGAGGGCCACAGGCCGCCGGCGGTGGCGAAGGCCTGTGCCAGTGGGTCGCGGAACAGCGCGTTCTCCCGCGCGGTCTCCAGCGCCCGCACCCTGGCCACCCCCACCGCCGTGGCCCACACTCCCGACGGCTGCACCCGCTCCTGCTCATCAGTCACCGCGCCAGCCTAGGTGGTCGATTTCCAATGGGCCTGATGAGTGGAGCCAGGTTCATGCGCGGCCAAGCCAGTCATGCGCGCGGAGAGGATCCGAGTCCCCCGTCGGGCGGGGGCTCTCGGTGTGGCGAACCTGGTCTACATGCGGGTCTCGACCGACCAGCAGTCGACCGCCCGGCAGAGCCTCGTCCTGGAGGAAGCCGGCATCGAGGGCCCGGTCGTCTTCGAGGATGACCCGGGCACCCCCAGTCGCCTCCACCCGCTCCAGGGCCCGAACTTCCGCGAACTGCTCACCCACTCGCGGCCGGGCGACACCGTGCGCATCTCCGAGATGTTCCGCCTCGCGCCCGGCACCGGGCACATCCTCGACGTGCTCCGCGGTGAACTCCAACCCGACCTCCAGCGCGAGTTGACCTACGACGGCCTGCGCGCCGCCGAGGCCAAGGGCAGCAAGGGCGGTTGCCGTCCCGCCGTCCCGGCCGCGAAGGCCGACACCGTCCGCACCGCCTATCGGGAGGGCCGCTCGATCGCCCCCCTCACCCGCGACGACGGCTTCAGCCGGGGCGCCATCCGTACGGCCGTCGCCGACCTCATGCCCGACCACGCCGCCATCGAGCAGGAGGGCGGCGTTCCGTCCTCGGAGCTGCCGGTCACCCTCGATGTGCCGGACAGGGCCGCCGTTTCCTCCGCGCGAGCGACCTGGAGCCCGCAAGAGCGGGACGCGCTCGACCAGGGCGTGACCGTACGGCGCGGCCAGGGCCGCACCCTGCGCGTCACCGCCGCGCCAGCTGTTCACCGCCAACTCCTCGCCCGCCGCCGGCCGCTCGACGGCGGTCAGGGCCTCCCCGCGGTCCCGGCCCGGCGCAAGGTCCGTCGCGAGTACGGGAACCGCCTCAACGCCCATGTGGCCACAGCCGGACCATGAGCCGGACAAGCAGCTACCGCTGATTTCCGTTCGGCCGCTCCCCGCGGGCCACAGAGGCGGCGTACGGCGTGAAATGGGCCGGGGTGTGGTCGATCGGGAGGGTCGGGCGCCAGGCGGTGAGGCCCTGGGCACTGCAGACGAAGAGGTTCTCCGGGAGGCGGTCCAGGGAGAACCAGCGCCAGTCGCCGACGCGTTCGTCGGGCTGGTCGGAGGGCTCGCCGCGCCAGGCGGTGACCTGGGTCGCCACGGTCATCCGGACCACACCGTCGGCGTCGTCGAGGAGCGTGCCCAGCAGGTGGACGTCGGCCGTGTCGGCCTCGATCCCCGTCTCCTCGCGGAGTTCGCGGACCACCGTCTCCTCCAGCGACTCCCCGGGCTCCACCGTGCCGCCGGGCAGCTCCCACGTCCCGCGCCGGTGCCGGCCGAGGAGCAGTCCGCGGGGTCCGTACAGGATGGCGCCCACGCCGATCGCCGCGTGCGGCACCGGACCGCGGTTGGTGCGGGGTCGGGAGGAGACCCGGACCGGGCGCGTCACCCGGAAGATCCGGTACGACGCGTGGTTGCCCTCCTCCGGTGCGTCGAGCACGTCCACGCCCTCGACCCGCAGCCCGTGCTCCCCCAGCAGGTCGGTCCAGAGCTCTTGAGCCAGGACCCACATCCGGACGGTGACGTCCTCGCCTCCCGCGAGCCGCAGGATCTCGGGCCGGGACTCGACGACCGACGAGGGGCCGTCGCCGCGCGAGTTGGTGTGCAGCACGGCGAAGCACAGCGTCCCGCCGGGACGGATCGCCGCCGAAAGGGCGGGCAGCAGGCGACGGGGGTCGATGTACGGCAGCGCGTTGACCGAGTAGACGACGTCGTACGGTTCCGCCGTGCCGAGGTGCTCGACGGCGTCGGCCCTGATCAGGTGCAGCCCGCCCAGGGAGCCGTAGCGCGCGAGAGCCCGTTCGTACTGGGTGGGGGAGGAGTCGACCGCGTCCACCGAGGCGCCGTACGCCCGGACCAGATGTGCCGCGTGCCGGGCCGGGCCGCACCCGACGTCCAGGACTCGTCGCCCGGTGAGTTCGCCGAGGATCTCGGCGCCCGGGCCATGGCCCCGCAGGCCCCAGTCGAACCGCTCCAGCTCCGGCAGCACCGTGCTGCGCCGCAGATGGTGGTCGCCGTAGGCGTGCCAGGCCTCGGCGTTGACGGAGTGAGGGTCGAGGGGTCGCGTGGTCAACGTGCCTCCCAGATGCGGTGGTCCAGGTTCGGAACCCTATGCGAGCGCCGGCACCACCGAGTTGCCCAGGAGCACCGCCCATTTCCGTCTCCTGTCTTGACGTGTACTTGACGGAGTGGCTTCTATGGGAGCGCTCCCATGCTCCTTCCGACTGCCTCACCCACCCCTGGAGCCGCAGTGAGAAGAACAAGAAAGAGCCCCTTAGGCACGTTCCTGGCCAGGCTGGCGGCCCTCGTCGGCCTGGTGGTGCTCGGCGGCCTCTGCCCGGGCACGGCCCAGGCCGCCGTCGAACCCGGCACCCAGGCCACGGGCCTGCACATCAGCAACGGCCGTCTGGTCGAGGGCAACGGCAACGACTTCGTCATGCGGGGCGTCAACCACGCCCATACCTGGTACCCGAACGAGCTGCAATCGCTGGCCGACATCAAGGCGCAGGGCGCCAACACCGTCCGGGTCGTCCTCGCCGACGGCCACCGCTGGACCGCCAACAGCGCTTCGGACGTGGCCAACGTGATCGCCCAGTGCAAGGCCAACCGGCTCATCTGTGTCCTGGAGGTGCACGACACCACCGGATACGGCGAGGACACCGCCGCCGGCACCCTCGACCAGGCCGCCGACTACTGGATCGGCCTGAAGGACGTCCTGGCCGGCCAGGAGAACTACATCCTCATCAACATCGGCAACGAGCCCTGGGGCAACACGAGTCCGGAGGGCTGGACCGCTCCCACCATCGCCGCGATCCAGAAGCTGCGGGGCGCCGGGTTCCAGCACACGATCATGGTGGACGCGCCCAACTGGGGCCAGGACTGGCAGCAGGTCATGCGCACCAACGCCCAGTCCGTCTACAGCGCCGACACCACGGGCAACCTGATCTTCTCGATCCACATGTACAGCGTCTTCGACACCGCGGCGGAGATCACCGACTACCTGAACGCCTTCGTCGGCGCCGAACTGCCCATCCTGATCGGGGAGTTCGGCGGTCCCGCCGACCAGTGGGGCGATCCGGACGAGGACACCATGATGGCAACCGCCGAACAGCTACACCTCGGCTATCTGGCCTGGTCCTGGAGCGGCAACACCGACCCGATCCTCGACCTGGTGCTCAACTTCGACCCGGCGCAGATGAGTTCGTGGGGTCAGCGCGTCTTCAACGGCGCCAACGGCATCGCGCAGACCGCCAAGGAGGCCACGGTCTTCGGCGGCGGTTCCGGCGACACCCAGGCCCCCACCGCTCCCGGCACCCCGACCGCCTCGGCGGTGACGGCGAGCTCCGCGAACCTGTCCTGGACGGCCTCCACTGACAACGTTGGCGTCGCCGGGTACGACGTCGTCCGCGTCAGCGGTGGCACCGAGACCACGGTCGCGGCCTCGACGGTGAATTCGGTGACCGTGTCCGGACTGACCGCCGACACGGCGTACTCCTTCGCCGTCTACGCTCGTGACGCCGCCGGCAACCGGTCGGCCCGCTCGGCCACGGTGAACATCACCACCGCCGCAGCGCCCACTGGGAGCTGCTCGGTCGGCTACCGCGTGGTCGGGGAGTGGCCCGGCGGTTTCCAGGGCGAGATCGCCATCCGCAACACCGGCACGGCCGCCGTCACCGGCTGGAAGCTCGGCTTCAGCTTCACCGACGGGCAGACCGTCTCCAACATGTGGGGCGGGACCGCCGCGCAGAGCGGCGCAGCGGTGACCGTCACCCCGGCCTCCTACACCAACACGATCCCGGCCGGAGGCTCCGTCACCGTCGGCTTCATCGGCAGCAAGGGCACGACGAACACCGCGCCCACGGCCTTCACCCTCAATGGAGCGACCTGCGTGAACGGTTGATGTACCCCAGGTATCAGGTCAACTGTCCCGGACTCTTGACTCGGAGCGCAGTCGTCGCGATCCTCGACGCAGATATCGCGCCGGTCATGACAATCCCAAGGGCAGCCAAAGTGCCCTCGGTCGACGGCGCCCTCCCGCCGACCGAGGGACGTGGGCCATGACCGGAGACTCCGTCCGCAGACACCGGAACATCACCGGACGACGGAAGAACATCACCGTCGTCTCCGTGCTCTTCCTGGTGCTGGCCACCATCCTCGGCCCCACGCCGAGTTCGGCGGCCACCGACTGGTGGACACCGACGGCCAGACCCACCCCCGACGTCCAGGTCAACGTGACCGGAGCGCCCTTCACCGGCACGAACTCGGCAGGCGAGGTGCAGGGGTTCGTCGACGCGCACAACCACCTCTTCTCCAACGAGGCCTTCGGTGGGCGGCTGATCTGCGGCAAGGTCTTCTCCGAGTCCGGAGTCGCCGACGCACTCAAGGACTGTCCCGAGCACTACCCGGACGGTTCCCTCGCGCTCTTCGACTACATCACCCACGGCGGCGACGGCAAGCACGACCCGGTCGGCTGGCCCACCTTCGCCGACTGGCCGGCGTACGACTCGATGACCCATCAGGCCAACTACTACGCCTGGGTGGAGCGGGCCTGGCGCGGTGGGCAGCGGGTGCTGGTCAACGACCTCGTCACCAACGGCATGATCTGCTCCATCTACCCCTTCAAGGACCGCAGCTGTGACGAGATGACCTCGATCCGCCTGCAGGCCAAGCTCACTTACGACCTCCAGGCCTACATCGACAAGATGTACGGCGGCACCGGCAAGGGCTGGTTCCGGATCGTCACCGACAGCGCGCAGGCCCGACAGGTCATCCAGCAGGGCAAGTTGGCGGTCGTCCTCGGGGTCGAGACCTCCGAGCCGTTCGGCTGCAAGCAGATCCTCGACATCGGGCAGTGCAGCAAGGCGGACATCGACAAGGGGCTCGACGAGCTGTACGCGCTCGGCGTGCGCTCCATGTTCCTGTGCCACAAGTTCGACAACGCCCTGTGCGGGGTCCGCTTCGACGAGGGCGGCCTCGGAACCGCCATCAACGTCGGGCAGTTCCTGTCCACCGGAACCTTCTGGCAGACCGAGAAGTGCACCACCGCGATGCACGACAACCCGATCGGCACGGCGGCCACCGACGCGGAGGACGACCTGCCGGCCGGCACCGAGGTCCCGGAGTACGACGAGGACGCGCAGTGCAACGTGCGCGGGCTCACCGATCTCGGTGAGTACGCCGTGCGCGGCATGATGAAACGCAAGATGATGCTCGAGATCGACCACATGAGCGTCAAGGCCGCCGGCCAGGCCCTCGACATCTTCGAGGCCGCCAACTACCCGGGCGTGCTGTCCTCGCACAGCTGGATGGACCTCAACTGGACCGAGCGGGTGTACTCGTTGGGTGGTTTCGTCGCCCAGTACATGCACGGCTCCGAGGACTTCGTCGCGGAGGCCGAGCGTACCGCCGCGCTGCGCGAGAAGTACGACGTGGGCTACGGCTACGGCACCGACTTCAACGGCATCGGCGACCACCCCGCGCCGCGTGGAGCGGACGCGGCGAACAAGGTGGCGTACCCCTTCAAGAGCGTCGACGGCGGCTCGGTCATCGACAAGCAGACCTCCGGGCAGCGCACCTTCGACTTCAACACCGACGGGGCCGCGCATGTCGGCATGATCCCGGACTGGATCGAGGACATCCGGCTCGTCGGCGGCCAGGACGTGGTCGACGACCTGTTCCGCGGGGCCGAGTCCTACCTCGACACCTGGGGCGCCTCGGAACAGCACCAGGCGTCCGTGAACCTCGCCAAGGGGCGCACGGCCACGGCCAGTTCGTCCGAGTCGAACCCCTTCACCAGCTACCAGCCGGGGCGGGCCGTGGACGGCGACGACTCCAGCCGCTGGGCCAGTGACTGGAGCGACGACCAGTGGTGGCAGGTCGACCTGGGCTCCACCAACCTGGTTTCCAGGGTCACGCTCGACTGGGAGCGGGCGTACGGGAAGTCGTACCGGATCGAGCTCTCCACGGACGGCACGAACTGGACGACCGCCTGGTCGACGACCAGCGGTGACGGCGGGCTCGACACGGCCGGTTTCACCGGCACACCGGCACGTTACGTCCGGGTCCACTGTCTCGACCGCGGTACCGACTGGGGATACTCGCTCCACGAGGTGGGTGTCCACAGCGGCTGACACATTCGACAGCGGGGGAAACACATGGCACGCATGCCGTCGGCGGAGCGGCGCAGACAGCTGACGGAAGCGGCGATCAGGGCGATGGCCCGGGACGGCGTCGCGAAGACGACGACCCGGTCCATCGCCGCCGAGGCCGGCGTGTCCCTCAGCGTCTTCCACTACTGCTTCGACTCCAAGCAGGCCCTCGTCGAGGCGGTCATCACGACCCTCACCGACCAGTCCGTCACCGTCGTCAAGGAAGCACTGCGCCCCAGGGGCACCCTGGAGGAGACCGTCGCCGCCGGTTTCCGGGCGTACTGGGACCACGTCCGCGCCCACCCCGAGGCGCACATGCTCACCTACGAGCTCACCCAGTACGCCCTGCGTGAGCCCGGGTTCGAGCATCTGGCCCGACGCCAGTACGAGCTGTACGGCGAGGCCTACGCCGAGCTCATCGAGCAGCTGCGAAGGGACATGGAGCTTGAGCTGAGGGTTCCCGTCTCCGTCCTGGCCCGCTATCTCGCGGCCATGACCGACGGGCTGACCCTGAACTACCTCGTCCTCGGCGACGCGGCCGCGTGGGCCGACATCCTCGACACCGTCACCGCGCACATCGCGGGCCTGGTGCGCTGAGACCGGTCAGGATTCGAGAAGCGCCCGCCATGGGCGGTGGCTAGCGTGACCGACATGGACATCACGATTCGGGCGAGCTTCCTCCCGCACGAGGACCCGGAGGCCTCCCTGGCCTTCTACCGGGACGTGCTCGGCTTCGAGGTCCGGGGCGACGTCGGTCGCGACGGGATGCGCCGGCTCACGGTCGGCCCCGCGGGGCAGGCCGACACGTCGGTCGTACTGCAACCGGCGGGCGACGACCCCGAGCTCCTGCTCGCCACCCCCGACCTCGACTCCGTGTTCGAGCGGCTCCAGGCCCGCGCCGAGGTGATCCAGGAGCCGATCGAGCAGCCGTACGGCGTTCGGGACTGTGCCTTCCTCGATCCCGCGGGCAACATGATCCGGATCCAGGAGCTGCGCTGAGGCGCGTGCACCGACGTAGTGTTCGAAGCTGTCGAAAACGGGAGGACACGTCACCATGAGCAAGGCCACTTCGGGCGACCGGCACGCCGCTGACAGCCACGACCTGATCCGCGTGCACGGGGCGCGCGAGAACAATCTCAAGGACGTCAGCATCGAGATCCCGAAGCGCCGGCTCACGGTGTTCACCGGAGTCTCCGGCTCCGGCAAGAGCTCGCTGGTGTTCGACACCATCGCCGCCGAGTCGCAGCGGATGATCAACGAGACGTACAGCGCCTTCGTGCAGGGCTTCATGCCGACGCTCGCGCGGCCCGAGGTCGACGTCCTCGACGGGCTGACCACCGCGATCACCGTCGACCAGCAGCGCCTGGGCGGCGACCCGCGCTCCACCGTCGGCACCGTCACCGACACCAACGCGATGCTGCGCATCCTCTTCAGCAGGCTCGGGACCCCGCACATCGGCTCGCCCAAGGCGTTCTCCTTCAACGTGGCCTCGATCAGCGGGGCGGGCGCGGTCACCATGGAACGCGGCGGGCAGACGGTGAAGGAGCGCCGCAGCTTCAGCATCGTCGGCGGCATGTGTCCGCGCTGCGAGGGCCGGGGCACGGTCAACGACATCGACCTCACCCAGCTCTACGACGACTCCAAGTCCCTCGACGAGGGCGCGATGACCATCCCCGGCTACAAGGCCGGCGGCTGGAACTACCGGCTCTACAGCGAGTCCGGTTTCTTCGACGCCGACAAGCCGATCCGCAAGTTCACGAAGAGGGAGCTCCAGGACTTCCTGTACCGCGAGCCGACCCGGATGAAGATCGCGGGCATCAACATGACCTACGAGGGTCTCGTCCCGCGGATCCAGAAGTCGATGCTCGCCAAGGACCGCGAGTCGATGCAGCCGCACATCCGCGAGTTCGTGGACCGGGCGATCACCTTCATGGTCTGTCCCGAGTGCGAGGGCACCCGGCTCAACGAGGGCGCCCGGTCCTCGAAGATCAAGGGGATCAGCATCGCCGACGCCTGCGCGATGCAGATCAGCGACCTGGCGGAGTGGGTGCGGGCGCTCGACGAGCCGTCTGTCGGGCCGCTCCTGACGGCGTTGGGGGAGACCCTCGACTCGTTCGTGGAGATCGGGCTCGGCTATCTCTCCCTCGACCGGTCCTCGGGCACGCTGTCCGGCGGGGAGGCGCAGCGCACCAAGATGATCCGGCACCTCGGCTCCTCGCTCACCGATGTCACGTACGTCTTCGACGAGCCGACGATCGGGCTGCACCCGCATGACATCCAGCGCATGAACAACCTGCTGCTGCGCCTGCGGGACAAGGGCAACACGGTGCTGGTCGTGGAACACAAGCCGGAGACGATCGCGATCGCCGACCATGTCGTCGACCTGGGGCCGGGTGCGGGTACGGCGGGCGGTTCGGTGTGTTTCGAGGGCACGGTGGAGGGGCTGCGGGGAAGTGACACCGTCACCGGGCGCCACTTCGACGACCGGGCCGGTCTCAAGGACACGGTCCGCAAGGCGACCGGGGCGCTGGAGATCCGCGGTGCGTCCACGCACAACCTCCAGGGCGTCGACGTCGACATCCCGCTGGGCGTGCTGACGGTGATCACCGGGGTCGCGGGGTCCGGCAAGAGCTCCCTGGTGCACGGGTCGATCCCGGCCGGGGAGGGGATCGTGTCCGTGGACCAGGGCGCAATCCGCGGCTCCAGGCGCAGCAACCCGGCGACGTACACCGGACTCCTCGAACCGATCCGCAAGGCGTTCGCGAAGGTCAACGGTGTGAAGCCGGCGCTGTTCAGCGCCAACTCCGAGGGGGCGTGCCCCACCTGCAACGGTGCCGGGGTCGTCTACATGGACCTCGCGATGATGGCGGGGGTCGCCACGACCTGTGAGGAGTGCGAGGGGAAGCGGTTCCAGGCCTCCGTCCTTGAGTACCACCTCGGCGGGCGGGACATCAGCGAGGTGCTCGCGATGCCGGTGACCGAGGCCGAGGAGTTCTTCGGCGCCGGTGAAGCGCGTACGCCGGCCGCGCACCGCATCCTGGAGCGCCTCTCGGACGTCGGGCTCGGCTACCTCACCCTCGGCCAGCCGCTCACCACGCTGTCCAGCGGCGAGCGGCAGCGGCTGAAGCTGGCGACCCACATGGGCGACAAGGGCGGTGTCTACATCCTCGACGAGCCGACGACCGGCCTCCACCTCGCCGATGTGGAGCAACTCCTGGGCCTGCTCGACCGGTTGGTGGACTCCGGCAAGTCGGTCATCGTCGTCGAACACCACCAGGCGGTCATGGCCCATGCCGACTGGATCATCGACCTCGGGCCTGGCGCGGGCCACGACGGCGGCCGGATCGTCTTCGAGGGGACACCGGCGGAGCTGGTCGCCGCGCGGGCGACGGTGACGGCGGAGCACCTGGGGGCGTACGTGGGGGTGTGACGGGGTGTCGTCCGTCGCCGCGACACGGCTGGAACCGACCTCTTGACCCATGGCTCACCCTCCCCGATGCTCGGTTGCGCATGGTGATGCACGTATCGAATGAGGCAACCGGCAGGTCCGTCGGAGGAGTGACCCATGGCTCAGGAGGTTCGTGCTGTCGTCGCCCGGGCGAAGGGCGCCCCGTCTCCGTCGAGACGATCGTCGTCCCCGACCCGGGCCCCGGCGACGCGCTGGTGAAGATCGAGGCGTGCGCCAAGGGCGAGTCCTGGTACTGCTTCGCCACCCTTAACTCGGCCCAGCCGATGACCCTGCTCGACGGCACCCCGGTCGCGCCCGCCCTCGGTATCGGCGCCTTCGCGGAGGGGACCCTGGTCGCCGCGGGACAGTGCACCAAGGTGGACCCGGCGGCCCCGGCGGCCGCCGCCGGACTGCTCGGCTGCGGTGTCATGGCGGGCTTCGGTGCGGCCGTGAACACCGGCGCCGTCGGCCGCGGGAGGGGTGCCACCCACGCCGTGAACTCGAAGGACCTGGGCCCGGTCGAGGCGATCCGCGAACTGACCGGCGGCTTCGGCGCCGACGTGGTCGTCGAGCTTTCTGTTGATTACTGCGCATCAAGTTGCGCCAAAAGAAACGCCGAACAGGGGCTGGGCCGGCCCTCTGGACGCCTTGACAAGGGTTTGCGGGCGCCTCCACACTGACGTTGCGTTCACCGCAATCCGTTTCGCTATACGCACCGAGGTGTCATGATGATTCCCGTGTGCCGTCTCGTGGACCTCCCCCGAGGCGAGGCCTACCGGCTCGACATCGATCCGCCGGTCTCGGTGTTCCACACCGACGACGGCGAGGTCTTCGCCATCGACGACACCTGCACCCATCAGGACGCCTCGCTCGCCGACGGCTGGCTGGAGGGCTGCGAGGTCGAATGCCCGCTGCACGCCTCGAAGTTCGATCTGCGGACGGGCGCCGTCGACGCCCCGCCGGCCAAGCGTCCGGTCCGCACGCACGAGGTCCGTGTCGAGAACGGCATGATCTACGTCCAGCTGTCCATGGACGCCCCGAACCTGCCGCCCTGCGTCGCGGCCAGGCTCGCTGGGGGACCCGCGTGAGGACGGTGGCCGTGGTCGGCGCCTCGCTGGCCGGTCTGTCGGCGGCACGCTCCCTGCGCAGACAGGGCTACGACGGACGGCTCGTCGTCATCGGCGAAGAGCCCCACCGCCCGTACGACAGGCCCCCGTTGTCGAAGGAGTTCCTGGCCGGCTCCCTGGGTGAGGCGGACCTCGCCCTGGAGCCCGTCGACGAGGACCTGCGGGTCGAGTGGCTGCTCGGTGTTCGCGCCGTCGCCCTCGACGGCCCGCAGCGCGCCGTACGGCTCGCCGACGGCAGCGAGGTCCGGGCGGACGGCGTCGTCATCGCGACCGGCGCCGCCGCCCGGACGCTGCCCGGCACCGACGGACTGGCCGGGGTGC
Organism: Streptomyces sp. NPDC019531; assembly: GCF_044903305.1. Classification (NCBI taxonomy): domain Bacteria; kingdom Bacillati; phylum Actinomycetota; class Actinomycetes; order Kitasatosporales; family Streptomycetaceae; genus Streptomyces; species Streptomyces sp. NPDC019531. The sequence goes on from NZ_JBJDQL010000029.1 coordinate 72,769, forward strand.
ACACCCTGCGCACCCTGGACGACGCGCGCGCCCTGCGCGACGAACTGGCCCTGGGGGGACGGCTGGTGGTGATCGGCGGCGGCTTCATCGGCGCCGAGGTCGCCTCCACCGCGTACGCCCTCGGGCTCGACGTGACCGTCGTGGAGGCGGCCCCGACCCCGTTGGCCGGACCGCTCGGCGAGACCATGGGCGGGATCGTCTCCGCCCTCCACGCGGACCACGGCGTACGGCTGTTGTGCGGGGTGGCCGTCAAGGGGCTGAGCGGCGAGAGCCGCGTCGGCGCCGTCCTGCTGGAGGACGGCCGCAGCCTGCCCGCCGACATCGTGGTCGTCGGGGTCGGCGCCCGCCCGTGCGTCGAGTGGCTGGTGGGATCGGGCATCGAGCTCGCCGACGGCGTCATCTGCGGCGCCGACGGCCGCACCGGTCTGGCCGGTGTCGTCGCGGTCGGTGACTGCGCCTCCTGGTACGACCCGCGCGCGGGCCTGCACCGCCGCGTCGAGCACTGGACCGGCGCCCGGGAGCGGCCCGACGCGGCCGTGACCGCGCTGCTGGCGGGCGGCGCGGTGGAACCGACCGCGCCGAGGCCGCCGTACTTCTGGTCGGACCAGTACGGCGTGAAGATCCAGTTCGCCGGTCACGCGGCCGGTGCCGACAGTGTGACGATCGAGGAAGGCGCCCGGGACGACCGCAACGTCCTGGCCGTGTACCGGCGTTCCGGGCAGCCGGTCGCCGTGCTCGGGATGAACCAGCCGCGGCTGTTCACGCGCTGGCGCAAGCAACTCGCCGCCGCGGCCTGACAGCACCGCAGCTGTCGCTCCGTCCAGAACGCCGTCCGCTCTTCCCGGCGTGCATCACCACCACGACGTTCCCCGAGGAGTGCACTGTGACCTCGACCAGCCTGCCGGACAGTCTGATCGCCACCCTCCCCGGTACCGCCTACACGGACCCCGGGATCTTCGCCCAGGAGCAGGAGCACATCTTCGAAGCGATGTGGTTCTGTGCCGTCCGCGCCTCCGAACTGCCAAAACCCGGTGCCTTCAAGACCGTTGAGGTGGGCCGCGAGAGCATTCTCGTCACGCGGGCGCGGGACGACTCGATACGGGCCTACTTCAACGTCTGCCGGCATCGCGGGGCGAAGTTGTGCACCGAGGAGTCCGGGGAGGTCAAGCGTGCGTTCCAGTGCCCGTACCACGCGTGGACGTACGACCTGACGGGCAAGCTCGTCGCGGCGCCGAACCTGACGAAGATGCCGGACGTGGGCCGTACCGAGTACGGGCTGGCGAGCGTGGCCGTGCGTGAGTGGCTCGGCTATGTGTGGGTGTGTCTCGCGGAGGACCCGCCGCCCTTCGCCGAGGTCGTCGAGGATGTGATCACGCGCCTCGGCGACACCGAGTCGATCGAGCACTACGACATCGGGGGGCTGGAGGTCGGCCGGCGGATCGTCTATGACGTGAAGGCGAACTGGAAACTCGTCGTCGAGAACTTCATGGAGTGCTACCACTGCGCGACGATCCACCCCGAACTCACCGAAGTGCTACCGGAGTTCGCCGACGGATATGCGGCCCAGTACTACGTGGGCCACGGCGCGGAATTCGGTGAGGACGTCAGGGGCTTCACCGTCGACGGCTCGGAGGGGCTGGACCGGATTCCCGGAGTCTCCGAGGACCAGGACCGCCGCTACTACGCGATCACCGTGCGGCCGCAGGTGTTCATCAACCTCGTGCCCGACCATGTGATCTTCCACCGGATGTACCCGGTCGCCGCCGACCGCACGATCGTCGAGTGCGACTGGCTGTACCTTCCGCATGTCGTGGAGAGCGGCAAGGACGTCAGCCGGTCGGTGGAGCTGTTCGACCGGGTGAACCGGCAGGACTTCGACGCGTGCGAGCGCTGTCAGCCAGGGATGAGCTCACGGCTGTACACCAAGGGTGGCGTCCTGGTGCCGAGTGAGCACCACATCGGCGAGTTCCACGACTGGGTCCGGACCCGGCTGGGGGCTCAACCCAGATAACCCATACGGTGGCTGATCTCGTCGGCGCCCTTGACCAGCACCGGAGCGAGCTCGTGAAGGCGCTCCTCGGAGAGCCGGTACGCGGGCCCGGAGGCGCTGAGAGCCGCGATGACCTCTCCGTCCCGGTCGCGGACCGGCGCGGCCATGGCGTGCAGGCCGAGCTCCAGCTCCTCCAGGGCCCAGGCGTAGCCGCGCTCCCGGGCCTCGGCGAGGTTCCTCTCCAGCTTTGTCTTCGCGGTGATGGTGCGCGCGGTGACCTTCTTCAGACCGGTCTCGGTCAACAGCGCGGCCCGGTCCGCGGGGGGCAGGTGGGCCAGCAGGATCTTGCCGCTCGACGTGGCGTGCAACGGAGTCAGCTGGCCGACCCAGTTCTGCGCGGTGACAGCACCCGGGCCGCGCACCTGGTAGAGGTTGACCGCGTAGCGCTCCTGCAGCACGGCGAGATTCACGGTCTCACCGATCTCCTCGGCCAGGTCCTCGCAGACCGGGCGGCTCTGCTGGGTGATGTCGATGCGCCCGGTCACCGCGCCGGCGAGGCGCACGAGCCCGAAACCGAGGCGGTACTTTCCGCGCTCACCGGCCTGTTCCACCAGGCCGCGCGCTTCCAACGCGCCGAGCAGCCGGAACGCCGTGGACTTGTGGACGTCGATCTCGGCGGCGACCTCGCTGACGCCGGCCTCGCCGCGCTGGGCCAGGATCTCCATCACGTGAATGGCCCGGTCGACGGACTGCACCCCGCCGCTCGACGACCCTGTCGTTTCGTTGTCCGGGTTGTAGTTGCTCACAACGCAACTATACGGGCGCTACGGAACGAGCTGTTTGCGAGCGGGACTCTGACCAGGTCCTTTCGTTTGGTATGGGCCGATGTGCGCATTGGAGCGTTTCGCGTCTCCACCTGCGGGTTCGCGGGAGGTTCCGCGAACTGTGCACGTGTTGTGCACGGCAGCGGTGCGACGAAGTCACGGAGGCGGCATGAGGCGCGTCGGGCTCACGGTGAAGCCGACCGTCGCCCCGCCGCCCGCTCGCGGGCCCGCGAAGGCCGTGCCGCCGTGGGTCTCGGCGACATCGCGGACGATGGCGAGGCCGAGCCCCGAGCCGGGCAGGGCACGGGCGGTGTCGGCCCGGTAGAAGCGCTCGAAGACGCGGTCGGCATCGGTGGCGGCGATGCCAGGGCCGCGGTCGGACACGGTGACCTCGCAACGGCGGACCCGCACTTCGACCGGGCTGTCGCCGGGATCGAACTTGACGGCGTTCTCCACCAGGTTGCCGACAGCACGCTCCAGCGCGTGACGGCGACCGCGGACCACGGTGTCGTCCGCGTCGAGACGCACGAGCCGTCCGGTGCGCCGGTACACGCGCTGTGCGGCACGGCGGGCCACCTCGGCCAGCCGGACCGGCTCCTCGGGCTCGTCACGCCCCTGTACGAGGGCCAGCTCGACGAGTTCGTCGACGAGGCGACCGAGCTCGCGGCTCTCACCCTCGACATCGGTGAGGAGCCGGTCACGGGCGTCGGGGGAGAGCTCGCCGAGGTGGCGGAGTACGCCGGCGTTGGTGAGGAGGCTTGTCAGCGGGGTGCGCAACTCATGGGCGACATCCTGGACCATGCGTTCCTGTGCCTCCCGGGCGACGGCGAGACGGTTCAGCATTCGGCCGAACGACGCCGACAGACGCGTGACTTCGTCACGGGTGACCGAGGCCTGGGCGGCGGACGTGGCGGTGGGAGACTTCTTGAGATCGGGTGGCTCCCTCAGACCGGTCGGCTCCCTCAGACCGGTCGACTCCTTCAGACGGGTCGACTTCCCGCGCCGGAACCACTTCCCACGACCGGTCGACTCCCCGAGCCCGGACTCCCACCCCTCCGCCCGTCCCGTCGCGCTGACCTCCTCCGCCACCCGGGCAAGCCGTTCCAGGCGGCGCGTGATGCGGCCCGCCAGCAGGCGGCCCGTGCCGGCCGCCACGAGCATGACGGTCACGCTGGCGCCCGCGATCTCGCGGGCCATGCCGCCCAGGACGTAGTGCGTCTGGTCGACCCGCACGGCCACCTGGAGGGCGCCCCGGTCGGGGCCGAGGGCGGTGGTGAGGCGGCGGTAGGCGCGGCCCGCCACCTCGATCTCTGCGATGTCGTAATCGCCGGGCTCTCCCGTGGCGGCCAACGCACGGGCCGTGTCCGTCACCGGCAGGTCCACCGCCTCCCCGCCGAGCCGGATGACCGTGCCGTCCGGCGCGAGGGACTGGACGACCGTCGGCCGTACGCCCTCGTCGCCGGGCCCGGGCAGGTCCGGCCCCGGATAGAGGCCGGAGCCCCCGGCCGCCGCGTCGGACACCGCCCGCGCATGATCCGCGGCCTGTGCGAAGTCCACGGTGGCGCTGCGCAGCGTGCGGTCGATCTCGGCGAGGACGCGGTCGGAGGCGGCGCGGTAGCTGAGCAGACCGACCGCCACCGCGACGACGGCCCCGACGGCGGCGAAGGCGAGGGCGAATCGCAGCTGGAGACTCATGGGCGACGCACCGCGTAGCCGACCCCGCGGATGGTGTGGATGAGGTCGGGCGCACCGGCGTCGGCGAGCTTGCGCCGCAGGTAACCCACGTACCCGGCAAGGTTCTTGGTGTCCAGGCCCGCCTCGGGACCCCACACCCGCGCGTACAGCTTGGCGTGGTCGAGGACGAGTCCTTCGTTGCGGACCAGTAACTCCAGCAGGTCGAACTCCCTCTTGGACAGCGGCAGTTCCTCCTCCGCCCACCAAGCACGCCGGGCTGCCGGGGCGATGCGGAGGGACGCGACACGCAGCACCTCGTCGCGAGGAGAGACCGGCCGCACCACGACCCCCTCCGCGGACCAGTCCGTACGACGCCGCAACGCCCGTAACCGCGCGAGCAGTTCGGGTATCTCGAAGGGCTTGGACAGGTAGTCGTCGGCGCCCGCGTCCAGGCCGGTGATCCGGTCCGGGGGCGCGGAGCGCGCGGTGAGCAGCAGCAGGGGAGTGTGGTCGCCGCCGGCGCGCAGAACACGGCAGACGGCCACACCGTCGACGTGGGGCATCATCACGTCCACCACCAGGGCGTGGAAGGAACTCTCGCGGGCCCTGGTCAGCGCCTGCACCCCGTCGGCGGCGGTGACGACCTCGTACCCGGCCAACTCCAGTGCGCGTTCCAGGGCTTCGCGGACGGCCCGGTCGTCGTCGACGACGAGGACACGTCCCCCGGATGCGTTCACCAATGCTCCTCCAAGCTCACCTTCTTACCCGGCTCCCGAACAACTCCCGCCGGGCTCTGAGACCGCCCGCCCACGATGGCAGGCCGGAAGCAGCACCTCCACCCACCCCCCACCACAGGAGAACCATGCGTCCCCTGCCGTCGTCCGCGAAACTCGTCCGGTCCGCCGTCGTTCTCGCCGTGAGCGTGAGCCTCGGCGTCACCGGCTGCGCTGCCCTCGACTCGGCCTCCTCCTCCGCCGCGGTGTCGCTCCCGGCGGTCCACGCCGTCCCCGCGTCCGCACACCGCACCGGCGCCGGCGGGGCGAACACCGCGCAGGTGGTGGCCGCGGCGAACGCCTTCCTCGCGACGCTGTCCGACGAGCAGAAGGACACCGCCCTCTACGACTTCGACGACCCGGCGAAGAAGACCGGCTGGTCGAACTTCCCGACGCCCGTCGTCGAGCGCAACGGCCTGAAGCTGGGCGACCTCACCGACGAGCAGGAGGCCGCCGCCCTCAAGGTCATGGAGGCCGCGCTCAGCAAGAAGGGGTACGAGGAACTCGTCGAGATCCGCAAGGCCGACGACTATCTGGCCGCGCTGCCGGACACGGGCGGCCCCGGCGGCGGCGCCCCCTCCGGGACCCCGACCACGGTCCCCACCGGCACCCCGACCGCGACGCCCACCGGCGGCGGCCGTCCTCCGGGCGGTGGCGGTGGCGGCGGAGCCAACTTCGGCTCGGAGTGGTACTACATCTCCTTCTTCGGACAGCCCAGCAAGAAGGGCGAGTTCACCGTCCAGTACGGCGGCCATCACGCCGCCTACAACCTCACCTACGCGGGCGGCAACGTCAGCATCTCCCCGACCCTCACCGCCGTGGAACCGATGGAGTTCGACTGGGAGAACCTGTACTACGCCCCGCTGGAGGACAAGCGGACCGCCAGCATCGGTGCCGTACAGGCCCTGACCACCGACCAGTTGGCCGCAGCCGAGATCGACGGCAGCTTCGACGACCTCTACCTCGGCCCCGGCCACGACGGCCCCTTCCCCACCCAGCCCGAAGGCGTCCTCGTCAGCAGCCTCACCAAGAAGCAGCGGGCCAAGGTCACCGCGATGCTGAAGGCCTGGGTGGACGACCTGGACGAGAAGGCGGCGGCCCGGCTGCTGGCCAAGTACGTCTCCGAGTACGACGAGACGTACATCGGCTGGAGCGGCGGGACCACCCTGGACAACTCCCAGACCTATGTGCGCCTCGACGGGCCGTCGGCATGGGTCGAGTTCTCCAACCAGCCCGGCGCCTCGACCGACGGGATCCACCAGCACACGATCTTCCGGGACGAGACCGCCGACTACGGCTGGGAATGACGGAGAAGAAGCCGTGCGCCGTTTCCTGCCCCTTCTGCTGCTCACGGTTGTGATGCTGGTCGGCGGCCCCGTGCCGCCGGCCGGCGCCCACCCGATGAGCACCTCCGCCGTCCTCCTCGACATCGGCGCGGACCGGGTCGAGGGCGAGATCCAACTGCCCGTCGACCGGCTGGCGATCGCCGTCCACCGAGACCTGACCGCCGGGAGCGTCCTGGGCGCCGACAAAGCGTTCCTCATGTCGTACGTCACCCAGCACGTCAGCGCGTCCGGCGCCGACGGCACCCCCTGGACCGTCGGACTCGGCACACCCGCCGTCCGTACGATCGACGCGACCGCGCATCTCGTCTACCCGCTGACGATCCACCCGCCCGCCGGAGAGGACGTCACGGACTTCCGGCTGCGCTACGACGTCATCGTCGAGGAACTCCTGACCCACCAGGTCATCGCCACCGTCCGCCACGACTTCGACCGTGGAATCCTGAAGACCGACGACGCCGAGACGCTCGGGGTGTTCGACTGGGACACGCACACCCTCAAGGTGCCCGCCGGTGAGGGGAGTTGGCTGCGCGGCCTCACGGCCACCGCGGCCCTCGGCATGCGGCACGTCGGTGAGGGCGCCGACCACCTGCTGTTCCTGTTGATGCTGCTCGTCCCGGCACCGCTGGCGGCGGCGGGCGGCCGATGGCGGACGGGGGACTCCTCGCCGAGGCGCAGTGTGCTGCGCGTCCTCCACGTCGTCTCCGCCTTCGCCCTGGGCCACTCGCTCACCCTGGCCCTCGCGGCCTGCGGGGTGATCGACCTGCCGTCCCGCCCGGTCGAGACGCTGATCGGGCTGTCGATCGCCGTCTCGGCGGTGCATGCGCTACGGCCCCTGGTGGCGCGCGGCGAAGTGCTGATCGCCGCCGGGTTCGGGCTGGTCCACGGACTGGCGTTCGCCTCGCTCATCGGCGAACTCGGCCTGGACCGAGGCTCGTTGGTGACGACCCTGCTCGGCTTCAACCTGGGAATCGAGCTGACCCAGCTTCTGGTCGTGGCGCTCGTGATGCCCTCGCTGCTGGTCCTGGCCCGGACGGCGGTGTACCCGGCGTTCCGGATCGGGCTGGCGCTGGTGGGCCTCGTGTTCTCGGTGTCCTGGATGCTGGAGCGCTCGACGCTGACGTCCTCCGATCCGTTCGAGAGCGCGCAGACCTGGCTGGTCGGACACCCTCTGCTGGTCGCGGCGACGGTGGCGGCCACAGCGGCGGCGGCGCGAGTGCTGGCACCGACGGGCACAGCCGCGCGAGGGTGACCGGCCGCCGCGTTTTCTCTTCCTGAGTCGCCGCGTTGTGTCTCCCTGAGGGGCCATGGGTCCGGCAAGTTGCGCGCCACGCAACCTGGTGCGTATAGCGGTACCCGTACTAGCATGCCGCGCGTATCGACGGCGCGAGCGAGACGAGGCACCATGGCTCCTCAGCAGTATGACTTCGTCATCGTCGGTGGTGGATCGGCCGGCAGCGCACTGGCCAACCGGCTCTCCGCCGACCCGGGCAACCGGGTGCTGGTCCTGGAGGCCGGCCGGCCCGACTACCCGTGGGACGTCTTCATTCACATGCCCGCGGCGCTGACCTACCCGATCGGCAGCCGTTTCTACGACTGGAAGTACGAGTCCGAGCCCGAGCCCCACATGGGCGGCCGGCGCGTCTACCACGCACGCGGCAAGGTGCTGGGCGGCTCCAGCAGCATCAACGGCATGATCTTCCAGCGCGGCAACCCCATGGACTACGAGCGCTGGGCCGCCGATCCCGGCATGGAGAGCTGGGACTACGCGCACTGTCTGCCGTACTTCAAGCGCATGGAGAACTGCCTCGCGGCCGACCCCGACGACGAGTTCCGCGGCCACGACGGTCCGCTCGTCCTGGAGCGTGGTCCCGCCACCAACCCGCTCTTCACCGCCTTCCAGAAGGCCACCGAGGAGGCCGGGTACGCGCCCACGGACGACGTCAACGGCTACCGGCAGGAAGGCTTCGCCAAGTTCGACCGCAACGTCCACCGCGGGCGCCGCCTGTCGGCCTCGAAGGCCTATCTGAAGCCCGCCCGCAAACGCCCCAACCTCACGGTCCGGACCCGCGCTCTCGTCACCCGCGTGCTGTTCGAGGGCAGGCGGGCCGTCGGCGTCGAGTACCGGCGCGGCAAGGGGGCGCTCCAGCAGGTCCGGGCGCGGGAGGTCATCCTTTGCGGCGGCGCGATCAACTCCCCGCAGCTGCTGCAGCTGTCCGGCGTAGGCAACGCCGAGGAGTTGCGCGCGCTCGGCATCGACGTCGTCCACGACCTGCCGGGCGTCGGCGAGAACATGCAGGACCATCTGGAGGTGTACATCCAGTACGCCTGCAAGCAGCCCGTCTCCATGCAGCCGTATCTCGCGAAATGGCGGGCCCCCTTCATCGGCCTGCAATGGCTCTTCCGCAAGGGCCCCGCCGCCACCAACCACTTCGAGGCGGGCGGCTTCGCGCGCAGCAACGACGACGTGGACTACCCCAACCTGATGTTCCACTTCCTGCCCATCGCGGTCCGCTACGACGGCTCCGTGCCCGCCGGCGGACACGGCTACCAGGTGCACGTCGGGCCGATGTACTCCGACGCCATCGGCTCGGTGAAGATCAAGAGCAAGGACCCGGACGAGCACCCGGCGCTGCGCTTCAACTACCTCTCCACCGAGCAGGACCGCCGCGAGTGGGTCGAGGCGGTCCGGGTCGCCCGCAACCTGCTCAACCAGCCCGCGCTGGCCGCCTACAACGACGGAGAGGTCTCGCCCGGACCCTCCGTCGAGACCGACGAGGAGATCCTCGCCTGGGTCGCCAAGGACGGCGAGACCGCCCTGCATCCGTCCTGCACCTGCAAGATGGGCACCGACGAGATGGCCGTCGTGGACCCCGCAAGCATGCGCGTGCACGGCGTGGAAGGGCTGCGAGTCGTCGACGCGTCGGTGATGCCCTATGTAACGAACGGCAACATCTACGCACCGGTGATGATGATCGCGGAGAAGGCTGCCGACCTCATCCTCGGCAAGGAGCCGCTCGCGCCCTCCAAGGCCGTGTACTACCGGCACCGCGACGCCCATACGCAGGCGGGATAGGCGGTGGGCGGCGAGGGGGCGCGCGCGAAGGTGACCGAGGACAAGGTCCTCGCCCATGTGCCGCGCGACGTCGTCGTCACCGTGACGGCGTCGACCGGCTGTGTGCGGCGGACGTCGACGACGTCTTCGTACCAGTGGGCGACGCCGATCCGCCGGCCGGGGTCCACGACGGCGCCCTGGCGCTCCTGCGCAGGCTGGGCGAACTGGGCGACCTCTTCGCCCGGGTCGGCGGCACCGGCTGTCCCGGGCGGGCGCACGCCACGTACGTCGTCAGCAACCCCGGGCCTCGGCCCGCGCGTGCTCGCCGACCGGGTCGCCCGCATCCGCCGCCGGGGCGTCGCGGGACCCGCACGGCGGGCGAAGTTGCTCGCCATGGCGACGAGGATCGAGATGGGGGATTCGACCCGTTTGAGCGCATGCTCGTCCGGGGAACTCACCCCGACCACAGCGGGAGTTGCCGGTCTGCATCTCCTCACCTTCACCAGATCGCCGACACCGAGCGGTGGCGCCGCGCAGTGCTCGACCGGTTGAATCGGTAACGCAGAGTTTTCACCAGGCGTCCCCCTACCCCTTGACGGGGGTTGCCGCATTCCGCAGAGTGTTCCACCACAAGCAATACGATGCGTCATGCGCAACGAACCGCTCGAAGGGCTCCCGACGTGGCAGACCTGTACGTGGACGGCGAATGGCGGGAGCCGGTGGCCGGAGGTCGCCGCGAGATCCGATGTCCCGCCGACGGTACGCTCTCCGCGACCGTGTCCGAAGGGACCCGCCCCGATACCGAGGCGGCCGTCGCCGCCGCCCGCCGGGCCTTCGACGAGGGTCCCTGGCCGCACACCCCCGAGCGTGAGCGCGGCGCCCTGCTGCTGCGCACCGCCGACCTGATCGAGCGCGACGCCAAGGAGTTCGCCCGCGCCGAGTCGCTGGACACCGGCAAACGGCTGGTGGAGAGCGAGTACGACATCGCCGACGTCGTCTCCTGCCTCCGCTACTACGGCGGGCTCGGCGGCACCGACGCCGGCCGCGCGATCGACACCGGCAGGGACGACGCCGTGAGCCGCGTGGTGTACGAGCCGGTCGGGGTGTGCGGACTGATCACCCCGTGGAACTACCCCCTGCTGCAAGCGAGTTGGAAGGTCGCCCCGGCCCTCCTCGCCGGAAACACGATCGTCCTCAAACCGAGCGAGCTCACCCCCTCCACCTCGGTCCTCCTGATGAAGGCCCTGGAGGAGGCGGGGGTGCCGGCCGGCGCCGCCAACCTGGTCCTCGGTGCCGGGCCCGAGGTCGGTGCGCCGCTCTCCGAGGATCCCCGCGTCGACATGGTCTCCTTCACCGGCGGCCTGGAGACCGGCAAACGGATCATGGCGACGGCCGCCGCGACCGTGAAGAAGGTCGCGCTGGAACTCGGCGGCAAGAACCCCAACGTCGTCTTCGCCGACGCCGACTTCGAGACGGCCGTGGACTTCGCGCTCACGGCCGTCTTCCTGCACTCCGGGCAGGTCTGCTCGGCCGGCGCCCGGCTGATCGTCGAGGACTCCCTGCACGACCGCCTCGTCGACGAGATCGTCCGGCGCGCCCGGCGGATCCGCCTCGGCGGCCCCTTCGACCCCGAGGCCGAGACCGGGGCACTGATCTCGGCGCAGCATCTGGCGAAGGTCGAGGCGTATGTCGCGGCCGGCGTGGCCGAGGGCGCCGTTGTGCGCTGCGGCGGCGAGCGGCCCGACGACCCCGCCCTCGTGAGCGGCCACTACTACCCGCCCACCGTGCTCGACGAGTGCCGCCAGGACATGCGGGTGGTGCACGAGGAGTCCTTCGGGCCCGTGCTCACCGTGGAGCGTTTCACCGACGAGGACGACGCCGTACGTATCGCCAACGACACCGAGTACGGGCTCGCCGGGGCCGTGTGGACCGAGGACGCCGGGAAGGCCCAGCGCGTCGCCCGTCGGCTGCGGCACGGCACGGTGTGGATCAACGACTACCACCCCTATGTGCCGCAGGCCGAGTGGGGTGGCTTCGGCCACTCCGGTGTGGGCCGGGAACTGGGACCGACCGGCCTCGACGAGTACCGCGAGCCCAAGCACATCTGGCAGAACATCCAACCCCGGCCGCAGCACTGGTTCCGCGGCTGAACGCCGAGAAGAGGTCGACCATGACCCCCACCAAGACCGAGGTGCCGCCGCGGCGCGGCACACCCGAGGACGCGGCCCCGACACCGGTCATATCCGTGCGCGGGCTGTGGAAGGTGTTCGGGCCCAAGGCGGAACAGGTACCGGGCTCCGAGGAGTTGTGCGGGCTCAGCCGCCGCGAACTCATGGAGCGCACCGGCTGCACCGCCGCCGTGCGCGACGTGGACTTCGACGTCGCGCCCGGCGAGGTCTTCGTCGTCATGGGCCTGTCCGGCTCCGGCAAGTCCACCCTGGTGCGCTGTCTGACCCGGCTGATCGAGCCCACCGCCGGCGAGATCGTCTTCGAGGGCGAGAACATCCGGGACGCCGACGAGCGGCGGCTGCGCGAACTGCGGCGCAACAAGTTCTCCATGGTCTTCCAGCACTTCGGACTGCTTCCCCATCGCCGCGTCGTCGAGAACGTGGCGTTCGGGTTGGAGATCCGCGGCATGGGCAGGGCCGAGCGCACCAGGCGGGCGCTGGAGGTCGTCGAACTCGTCGGGCTCTCCGGGTACGAGAACTCCTACCCCGACCAGCTCTCCGGCGGTATGCAGCAACGCGTGGGCCTGGCAAGGGCGTTGGCCGGTGACCCGGACGTACTCCTCTTCGACGAACCGTTCTCCGCGCTCGACCCGCTGATCCGCCGCGACATGCAGAACGAGGTCATCCGGCTGCACCACGAGGTCGGCAAGACCATGGTGTTCATCACCCACGACCTCTCCGAGGCGCTGAAGCTCGGCGACCGCATCCTCATCATGCGCGACGGCAGGACGGTCCAGTGCGGCACCGGCGACGAACTCGTCGGCGCCCCGGCCGACGACTACGTACGCGACTTCGTGAAGGACGTGCCGCGCGGCGATGTCCTGACCCTGCGCTGGATCATGCGCCCGGTCACCCCCGAAGACCCCCTGGACGGACCGGAGTTGGGCCCGCATGTCGTGGTGAAGGAGGCCACCCGGGCGGTGCTCGCGGCCGAGAAGCCCGTCAAGGTCGTCGAGAACGGCGAACTGCTCGGCATCGTCGGCGACGAGGAGATCCTCGCGGTGGTCGCCGGGCAGGAAGGCGACGCGTGATGACCGTCGCCATGGAGAAACCCGGGACATCCGGGGAGACACAACAGGCACCGCCGCCCCCGCCCCCAGCCCCCGTGCGCAGGATCAGCCGGTCCATGGTGGTCGGCGCGATCCTCGTCGGCTGGCTCGTCCTCTTCTTCGTACTGCGCGGGAAGCAGACCCTGTCCCTGGCCGCGGCCGACCTCACCGATCTGCACCGCTGGCTCAACGACGTCAACGACTCCATCGGCGCCGACCGCAACTCCAACCCGCTCTTCCTGTACTTCTTCAACGAGATCCGGCTGGTCATCGACAACCTGGTGACCTTCGTGCAGGACCTGATCTCCCAGCCGTCCGGCAGCCGTCCGGTCCCGCAGATCGGCTGGCTCGGGGTCGTCGGCCTCGTCGGCTATGTCTCCTGGGCGGTCGCCAACTGGCGGGTAGCGCTGCTGGCCGTGGCCGGCTTCACCTTCCTCGGGCTCCAGGGGCTGTGGCAGGAGAGCATGGACACCCTGGCCCTCACCCTCTCCGCGGTCCTCGTGGCGCTGCTGTTCGCGCTGCCGCTCGGTGTGTGGGCGGGGCTGTCCGAACGGGTCAACCGGATCGTCACGCCGTTCCTGGACTTCATGCAGACGATGCCGACCCTCGTCTACCTGGCGCCCCTGACCCTGTTCTTCCTCATCGGCGGCGCCTCCGCCACCATCGCCACCGTCATCTACGCGGCACCGCCCGCCATCCGCATCACCGCGCACGCCATCCGTTCCGTGGCCGCCGCGTCGGTCGAGGCGGCCGCCTCCATGGGCGCCACCCGACGGCAGTCGCTGCTGAAGGTCCTGCTGCCGATGTCCAAGCGGACCGTGGTGATGGGCGTCAACCAGACCATCATGTGCGCCCTCGCCATGGTGACCATCGCGGCCCTGATCGACGCTCCCGGCCTCGGCAAGACCGTCGTGCAGGCCCTGCAGTCCCTCGACGTCGGTACGGCCTTCAACGCGGGCCTCGCCATCGTCGTCATGGCGATCGTCCTGGACCGGGTCACCACCGCGGCGAGCGGACGCGCGGAGGCCGCCCGGCGCTCCGAGAACGCTCGGGCGAAGTGGCGGCGGCCCCTGCTGGGAGCGGGCGCCGCGGTGGCTGCCGTACTCGTGTATCTCTCGCACACCTACGTATGGGCGGCCGAGTTCCCCGGTGACGGCAGCACCGGCGGCAACATCGCCAAGGCCGCCGACGACGTGACCACCTGGGCGCAGGACCACCTGTCCGGGCTGACCAACGGCTTCCGTGACGCCATCACCAACGGTCTGCTCAACCCGTTCCAGACCCTGCTCACCGACTCCCCGTGGTGGCTCGTCGGCGCCGCCCTGATCGGGATCGCCGTGGTCCTCGGCGGGTGGCGCACCGGGATCACCACCGCCGTGTGCGTGGGCCTGCTGGTCGCAACCGGTGTGTGGTCGGACGGCATGACCACGCTCGCGTCGACCGTCGTGGCGACCGTGCTGGTGATGCTGATGGGCGTGGTCTTCGGGGTGTGGATGGGGCGCAGCGAGCTGGTGGACCGGCTGGTGCGGCCCACCCTCGACGCGGCCCAGGTCATGCCGCCGTTCGTCTATCTCGTGCCGTTCCTCGCGCTGTTCGGCGCGACCCGGTTCACGGCCATCGTCGCCGCGATCGTCTACGCGGCACCGGTCGCCATCAAGATCATCGCCGACGGGGTGCGGACCGTGCCCGCGGCCACCGTCGAGGCGGCCACCTCCACCGGGTGCAACACCTGGCAAATCATCACCAAGGTCCAACTGCCCATGTCCCGCAGCGCGCTCACGCTCGCGACCAACCAGGGCCTGATCTACGTGCTGGCGATGGTCGTCGTGGGCGGCCTGGTCGGCGCCGGAGCCCTGGGCTACGACGTGGTCGCCGGCTTCTCGCAGGGACAGCTCTACGGCAAGGGCCTGGCGGCCGGGCTCGCCATCGTCCTGCTCGGCGTCATGTTCGACCGGATCACTCAGGCAGCGGCTCGCCGCACCAGCGATTGAGGAGCACCACACGATGGCAAGACACTGGCGGACCGGCGCGGTCGGCATGGCCGTCCTCGGCCTCACTCTCACCGCCTGCGGTGGCGCGAAGGTCGGCGACTCCTCGGAGGCCGGCGATTCGGGCAGCTCCGGCAAGTGCGGCACCTTCAACCTCGCGGTCAACCCGTGGGTGGGCTACGAGGCGGACGCGGCGGTCGTCGCGTACGTCGCCGAGCACGACCTCGGCTGCAAGGTCACCAAGAAGGACCTCAAGGAGGAGATCGCCTGGCAGGGCTTCGGGACCGGCGAGGTCGACGCCGTACTGGAGAACTGGGGCCACGACGACCTGAAGAAGAAGTACATCACCCAGCAGAAGACCGCCGTGGAGGCCGGCTCGACCGGCAACAAGGGCATCATCGGCTGGTACGTGCCGCCGTGGCTGGCCAAGGCCCACCCGGACATCACGAACTGGGAGAACCTCAACAAGTACGCCGCCGAGTTCAAGACCTCGGAGTCCGGCGGCAAGGGCCAGCTCCTGGACGGCGACCCGTCGTACGTCACCAACGACGAGGCGCTGGTGAAGAACCTGAAGCTGGACTTCAAGGTGGTGTACGCGGGCAGCGAGACCGCACTCATCCAGGCGTACCGCAACGCCGAGAAGAACAAGGAATGGGTGATCGGCTACTTCTACGAGCCGCAGTGGTTCCTCTCCGAGGTGCCGCTGGTCAAGGTCGACCTGCCCGCTTACAAGACGGGCTGCGACGCCGATACGGAGAAGATCGCCTGCGACTACCCCGTCTACGACCTCGACAAGATAGTCAGCGCCAAGTTCGCCAAGTCGGGCAGCCCGGCCTACGACCTGGTGAAGAAGTTCAACTGGACGAACGACGACCAGAACACCGTGGCCAAGTACATCGCCGTGGACAAGATGACGGCCGACGCGGCGGCGAAGAAGTGGGTCGAGGCCAACCGCGACAAGGTCGACGCCTGGATCAAGTAACCCGCTCATGGACGCCCGGTGGGCGGTGCGCACTCCCGCGCGCCGCTCACCGGGCGTCGCCGTTTCCGGCCTGTTCCGCGACGTCATACGGCCTCTTGACACCCATCCGGGCGCCAGGCACATTGAGTTGCGCAACCTGAATCATGTTGCGTAGAAAGCAACTGAACCGGAGGTGCGGCGATGGCGGGACCCCGAGTGGTCATCATCGGAGCGGGCGTCGTCGGCGCGGCGCTCGCCGACGAGATCTCCGCGCGAGGCTGGACCGAGGTGACCGTCGTCGACCAGGGCCCGCTGCCCGCCACCGGGGGCTCGTCCTCGCACGCCCCGGGCCTGGTCTTCCAGGCCAACCCGTCCAAGACGATGACCGAACTGGCCCGCTACACCGTCGAGAAGCTCTGCTCCCTCGATGTGGACGGACAGCCCTGCTTCCTCCAGGTCGGCGGCCTCGAAGTCGCGACCACGCCCGAGCGCGTCGCCGAACTCCACCGCCGCCAGGGCTGGCTCACCGCCTGGGGGGTCGAGTCACGCATTCTCACGGCCGACGAGTGCGTCGAGAAGCATCCCCTGGTCAACCGCGACCGGGTCCTCGCCGGCCTCCTCATCCCGACCGACGGTCTCGCCAAGGCCGTCCTCGCCGTCGAGGCGCAGATCCGCCGGGCCACCGAGCGCGGTGTGACGTTCCTGGCCCGCCACGAGGTCCTGGACGTGCTCCGGGCCGACGGCGAGGTGACCGGCGTCCGCACCGACCACGGCGACCTGGAAGCCGACATCGTGGTGTGCTGCGCCGGCATCTGGGGCCCGCGGATCGCCCGCATGGTCGGCATGAACCTCCCGCTGACCCCGCTCGCCCACCAACTCGCCTGGACCGGACCGGTCCCGGCACTCGCGGGCCAGACCGAGGAGGCGGTCCGCCCGATCCTGCGCCACCAGGACGCCGACCTCTACTACCGCGACCGCTTCGACACCCTCGGCATCGGCTCCTACGGCCACCGCCCCATGCCCATCACCGCCGACGAGATCCTCCCCTTCGACGAGGCCGACGCGATGCCGTCCGTCCTGAAGTTCACCGAGGACGACTTCGCGGACGCCTGGACCGAGACCCGCTCACTGCTCCCCGCGACGAAGGACGCCAAGATCGAGGAGGGCATCAACGGCCTGTTCTCCTTCACCACCGACGGCCTTCCCCTCCTCGGAGAGTCCCCGGACGTCAAGGGCTTCTGGGTCGCCGAGGCCGTCTGGGTCACCCACTCCGCCGGAGTCGGCCGGGCCGTCGCCGAATGGCTGGTCGACGGCCACTGCTCCTCCTTCGACCTGCACGAGTGCGACGTCAACCGCTTCGAGCCGCACCAGCTCTCCCCGGAGTACGTACTGGCCCGCGACTGCCGCAACTTCGTCGAGGTCTACGACATCCTGCATCCGTTGCAGCCGTCCGGTGACCCGCGTCCGATCCGCACCAGCCCTTTCCATTCTCGCCAACAGGAGCTGGGCGCGGTGTTCCTGGAGGCGAACGGCTGGGAGCGGCCGCAATGGTACGAGGCCAACGCGGGCCTGGTGGAAGGCCGTTCGATCGCCACCCCCAACGACTGGGCCGCCCGGTACTGGTCGCCGATCGTCGGTGCCGAGGCCCAGACCACCCGCGAGACGGTCGCGATGTACGACATGACGGCCCTCAAGCGCCTTGAGGTGAGCGGGCGGGGAGCCGCCGACTTCCTGGAGCGGCTGTGCACCGGCAAGGTGGCCAAGTCCGTCGGCTCGGTGACGTACACCCTGCTCCTCGACCACGACGGCGGTATCCGCAGCGACATCACCGTGGCCCGCCTGGCCCCGGACCTCTTCCAGGTCGGCGCCAACGGCAACCTCGACCTCGACTGGTTCACCCGCCACCTGCCCGCCGACGGCACGGTCCAGGTCCGCGACATCACCCCCGGCACCTGCTGCGTCGGCCTGTGGGGACCGCTCGCCCGCGATGTCCTCCAGCCGCTCACGGACGACGACTTCTCGGCGACCGGCCTGAAGTACTTCCGCGCCCGGCGCGCCCACATCGGGTCCGTCCCGGTGACGGCCATGCGACTGTCGTACGTCGGTGAACTCGGCTGGGAGCTGTACACCACCGCCGACCTCGGCCAGAAGCTGTGGGACACCCTGTGGCGGGCGGCACGGCCGCTGGGCGGCATCGCGGCCGGCCGGGGCGCCTTCAACAGCCTGCGTTTGGAGAAGGGTTACCGCTCCTTCGGCACCGACATGACCTACGATCACGACCCCTACGAGGCCGGCGTCGGCTTCGCCGTCAAGGCCGACAAGGAGGACTTCATCGGCAAGGCGGCACTGGAGCGGCGCAGGGCCGACGTCCGCCGGAAGCTGACCTGCCTCACCATCGACGACCCGCGGTCGGTCGTCATGGGCAAGGAGCCCGTCTACGACGGCGAGCGCGCCGTCGGGTACGTCACCAGCGCCTCCTACGGCTACACGATCGGCAAGGGCATCGCCTACGCCTGGCTGCCCACGGAGCTCGCCACCCCCGGCACCACCGTGCACATCGGCTACTTCGACCAGCGCGTCGAGGCGATCGTCGCCGAGGAGCCGCTGTTCGACCCGACGATGTCCCGCCTTCGCGGCTGAGCAGGGAGAGCGAACACCCCATGAACGCGCTGAACACCCCCCTGGCGGAGCTGGACCCCGAGGTCCACGCAGCCCTCGCCGCCGAACTCCACCGGCAGCAGTCCACGTTGGAGATGATCGCCTCCGAGAACTTCGCGCCCACCGCCGTGATGGAGGCCCAGGGCTCGGTCGCGACCAACAAGTACGCCGAGGGCTACCCGGGCCGTCGCTACTACGGCGGCTGCGAACACGTCGACGTCACCGAGCGGTTGGCGATCGAGCGCGTCAAGTCCCTCTTCGGGGCGGGCTTCGCGAACGTCCAGCCGCACTCGGGCGCCCAGGCCAACACGGCTGTCTTCTTCGCCCTGTTGCAGCCCGGCGACACCATCCTCGGCCTCGACCTCGCGCACGGCGGCCACCTCACCCACGGCATGCGCATCAACTACAGCGGCAAGATGCTGAACGTCGTGCCCTACCACGTGTCCGAGGCCGACAACCTGGTCGACCTGGACGAGGTGGAGCGGCTCGCCAAGGAACACCGGCCCAAGATGATCATCGCGGGCTGGTCGGCGTACCCCAGGCAGCTGGACTTCGCGGCCTTTCGCCGGATCGCCGACGAGGTGGGCGCGCTGCTGATGGTCGACATGGCGCACTTCGCCGGACTGGTCGCGGCGGGCCTGCACCCGAGCCCAGTCCCACACGCCCACGTGGTGACCACCACGACCCACAAGACCCTCGGCGGACCGCGCGGCGGAGTCATCCTCACCAATGAGGCCGACCTCGCCAAGAAGATCAACTCGGCGGTGTTCCCCGGGATGCAGGGCGGCCCGCTGGAGCACGTCATCGCCGCGAAGGCGGTCTCCTTCAAGGTCGCCGCGACCCCCGAGTTCACCGAACGCCAGGCCCGCACCCTGGCCGGCGCCCGCATCCTCGCCGAACGCCTGACCCGCGAGGACGCCTCCGCCGCCGGGGTGAAGGTCCTGACCGGAGGCACGGACGTGCACCTCGTCCTGGTCGACCTGCGGGACTCCGTGCTGGACGGCCGCCAGGCCGAGGACCTCCTCCACGAGATCGGCATCACCGTCAACCGCAACACCGTCCCCTTCGACCCGCGCCCCCCGATGGTCACCTCGGGCCTGCGCATCGGCACCCCGGCCCTCGCGACCCGCGGCTTCACCGAGGAGGACTTCACGGAGGTCGCCGACGTGATCGCGCGGGCGCTCCAGCCGGAGCCCGACATCGCCGGCCTGCGCGCCCGCACGGCGGCCCTGGCGGCGAAACACCCCCTCTACGCGCACCTCAACGGCGAGGGAGACGCCCGATGAGCCCCCGCACCCCCGGCGCCGAACTCCCCGAACACCCCGACTGGCTGTGGCGCACACCCGAGCCGAAGCGGTCGTACGACGTCATCGTCGTCGGCGGCGGCGGACACGGCCTGGCCACCGCCCACTACCTGGCGAGGAACCACGGCATCACCAATGTCGCCGTGCTGGAGAAGGGCTGGCTCGCGGGCGGCAACATGGCCCGCAACACCACGATCATCCGCTCCAACTACCTGTGGGACGAGAGCGCCGCCATCTACGAGCACGCCCTCAAACTCTGGGAGGGCCTGGCGGAGGAGCTCGACTACCCGATCCTCTTCTCCCAGCGCGGTGTGCTGAACCTGGCCCACGGTCTCCAGGACGTCCGCGACAGCGTGCGCCGGGTGGAGGCGAACCGACTCAACGGCGTGGACGCGGAGTGGCTCGACGCGGACGGAGTGCGGGAGGTCTGCCCGATCGTCAACACCAGCCCGGACGTGCGCTATCCGGTCCTCGGCGGCACCTACCAGCCGCGCGCCGGCATCGCCAAGCACGACCACGTGGCATGGGGCCTGGCCCGCTCGGCGGACGCGGCAGGCGTCGACATCATCCAGAACTGCGAGGTCACGGGGATCGAAGTCGTCGGCGGCCGGGTGATCGGCGTCCGGACCACACTCGGCCCGATCGCGGCGGGCAAGGTGGCCCTGTGCTCGGCGGGCCACACCTCGGTCCTCGCCGCCATGGCCGGCATCGAACTCCCCCTCCAGAGCCACCCGTTGCAGGCGCTGGTGTCGGAGTTGTTGGAGCCGGTCCACCCCACGGTGGTCATGTCCAACGCCGTCCATGTCTACGTCAGCCAGGCGCACAAGGGCGAGTTGGTGATGGGCGCGGGCATCGACTCGTACAACTCCTACACGCAGCGCGGCGCGTTCCACATCATCGAGGAACAGATGGCGGCGGCCCTGGAGCTCTTCCCGGTCTTCGCCCGCGCCCACGTCCTGCGCACCTGGGGCGGCATCGTCGACGTCAGCCCCGACGCCTCGCCGATCGTCGGCCTCTCCCCGGTCGACAACCTCTACCTCAACTGCGGCTGGGGCACCGGCGGTTTCAAGGCGACGCCGGGCGTCGGCTGGGTCTACGCCCACACGATCGCCCACGACACGCCCCACCCCCTGGCCGCGCCCTTCTCGCTCGACCGCTTCCACACCGGCGCGCTCGTCGACGAGCACGGCGCGGCCGCGGTGGCCCACTAGGGACCCTCAAGGGAGCCGAACGACATGCTGCTGATCCCCTGCCCGTGGTGCGGGCCCCGCGACGAGTCCGAGTTCCACTACGGCGGCCAGGCCCATGTCCCGTATCCGCAGACCCCGGCCGACCTCACCGACGAGGAGTGGGCGCGCTACCTGTTCTTCCGCGCCAACCCGAAGGGCCCGTTCGCGGAGCGCTGGAGCCACGGGGCGGGCTGCCGACGGTGGTTCAACGCGGTACGGGACACGGGGACGAACGAGATCCTGGCGGTGTACAAGACGGGGGAGGAGCGTCCGGCGACGATCGAGCCACGTTCGTTGTCTCCAGCCCGTCCGGCGTCTGAGGGCGAGGCCCCTTCAGGGCCGATCGGGGGTGCGGGGGCGAAGCCCCCGGAACGGCGCGGCACCCTCCGGATCACCTTCACCTTCGACGGCATCGAGTACCAGGGCGCAGAGGGAGACACCCTCGCCTCCGCCCTCCTCGCGAACGGCGTCATCCAGACCGGCACCAGCATCAAACTCGGCCGCCCCCGAGGCATCTTCTCCGCCGGCGTCGAAGAACCCAACGCGGTCGTCCAGGTCGAGAAACCCTTCCCGGAGCCGATGCTCCCCGCAACGACCGTGGAGCTCCACGACGGCCTGGTCGCGAGCAGCCTCCCCGGCCGGGGACGCCTCGCGACCGAACCGGACCCGGCTCGCTACGACGCCGTACACGCCCACTGCGACCTGCTGATCATCGGCGCGGGCCCGGCAGGTCTCGCGGCCGCCGCGGCCGCCGCCGGCACCGGCGCCCGCGTGATCCTCGCCGACGACCGCCCCGAACTCGGCGGCGGCCTGCTCGGCACCGGTGAACTCCTGGACTGGGCCGCCGAGTTGGGCACGCGTCTCGACACCGCCCCCGAGGTCCGCGTCCTGCGCCGCACCACCGTGTTCGGCTACTACGACGACAACCACCTCCTCGCCGTCGAGCGCCGCACCAACCATCTCGGCGCCGAGGCCCCCGACAACGTCTCCCGCGAACGCGTCCACCGCATCCGCGCCCGCCGGGTCGTCCTGGCCACCGGCGCCCACGAGCGCTCCCTCGCCTTCGCGGACAACGACCGCCCGGGTGTGATGCTGGCGGCCTCGGCCCGCATGTACGTCAACCGCCATGGCGTGCTGCCCGGCCGGCACGCGGTCGTGTTCACCACCAACGACAGCGCCTACCCGGCCGCGCTGGACCTCGCCGCGGCGGGCGTCGCCGTCGCGGCGATCGTCGACACGCGCCCGGAACCGGGGGAGTGGGCGGACCGCGCCCGTGCGGCCGGCATCGAGGTGCTCGCGGGCCACGCCGTCTCCGGCACCGAGGGCGAGGCGCGGCTGACCGCGGTGACCGTCGCCCCGTACGGACGGACCGTCGGGCAGCGGGAGTTCGCCGCCGACCTGCTCCTGGTCTCCGGCGGCTGGAACCCGGTGGCCCACCTGTTCAGCCAGGCGGGCGGAAAACTCCGACACGACGAGACACTCGGCACCTTCGTCCCGGACTCCTGCCGTCAGGCCGTCGAGGTCGCGGGCAGCGCGAACGGCGTGTTCGACCTGCCCGGCGTCCTCGCCCAGGGCGCGGCCGCCGGCGCCCGCGCTATCGAGGCCGAGGGCTACACCGCCGCGACGCCACGCCTCCCGCAACCGCCCCCGCAGCCGCGACCGACACCGCCCATGCAGGTCTTCACCGTCCCCGGCCGGGACGGCGCCCCGCGTTTCGTCGACCTCCAACGGGACGTCACCGTCGACGACTTGAGCCGCGCCACCGGCGCCGGAATGCGCTCGGTCGAGCACACCAAGCGCTACACGACCGCCGGTACCGCCAACGACCAGGGCAAGACCTCCGGCGTCCTCGCGAGCGGTGTCGTCGCCGAACTGCTGGGCGTGGACATCTCGGCGCTCGGCACCACGACCTTCCGGCCGCCGTACACGCCCGTCTCCTTCGCCACCCTCGCTGGCCGCGACCGGGGCGCGCTGCACGACCCGATCCGCACAACCGCCCTCCACGCATGGCACGTTGAGCACGGAGCCCGCTTCGAGAACGTCGGCCAGTGGAAGCGACCCTGGTACTACCCGCGGGCCGGCGAGGACATGGAGGCGGCCGTCCTGCGCGAGTGCGCCGCCGCCCGTGACGGAGTCGCCTTCATGGACGCCTCCACCCTCGGCAAGATCGACGTACAGGGCCCGGACGCCGCCGTCCTCCTCGACCGGCTCTACACCAACATGATGTCCACTCTGAAGGTCGGCATGATCCGCTACGGCGTGATGTGCCGCCTCGACGGCATGGTCTTCGACGACGGCACCGTCATCCGCCTCGCCCAGGACCGCTTCCTGGTCACGACGACCACGGGCAACGCGGCCGCCGTACTGGACTGGATGGAGGAGTGGCTCCAGACGGAGTGGCCGGAGCTCAAGGTGCACTGCACCTCCGTGACCGAACAGTGGGCAACCGTCGCCCTCGTGGGCCCGAAGTCCCGTGCGGTCCTCGGCTCGCTCGCGCCCCGGCTGGCGGTGTCCAACGACGACTTCCCGTTCATGGCCTGGCGCGAGACGACCGTCGCGGGCATCGAGGCCCGGGTCTGCCGGATCAGCTTCTCCGGCGAACTCGCCTACGAGATCAACGTGTCCCCCTGGGAGGCCCTCGCCCTCTGGGAGGCGCTGTACGAGGCCGGCACCCCGTACGGCATCACCCCGTACGGCACCGAGACCATGCACGTCCTGCGTGCCGAGAAGGGCTACCCGATCATCGGCCAGGACACCGACGGCACGGTCACCCCGCAGGACCTCGGCATGAGCTGGGCCGTGTCCAAGAAGAAGCCCGACTTCATCGGCAAGCGTTCCCACGCCCGCGCCGACACCGTACGCCCCGACCGCAAACACCTCGTCGGCCTGCTCCCCGAGGACCCCGGCACCTTCCTCCCCGAGGGCACCCACCTGGTCGCCGACAGTGTGCTGCCCGCCCCGCCGGTCCCGATGCTCGGCCACGTCACCTCCAGCTACCGCAGCGCGGCCCTGGGCCGGACCTTCGCCCTCGCCCTGGTCAAGGGCGGCCGCGAGCGCATCGGCGAGCGGCTCTACGCCCCCGTCGGCGACCGGCTGGTCCCGGTGACCGTGGCAAGCCCCGTCCTCTACGACCCCGAGGGAGCCCGCCGCGATGGCTGACACCGCCCTTACCGCCCCGCTCCGCAGCCCCCTGTCGCATGCCGCCGAACGCCTGGCCGCCGCGACCCGTACCTCCGGGGGCGCGGTCCGGCTGGCGGAACTTCCCTTCCTGACCCAGATCAATGTCCGCCTCGACCCCAAGGGGGCGGCGGCCGACGGCGTCGGGTCGGCCCTGGGGCTCCACTTGCCCGTCGAGCCCGACACCGTCGTACGGGCGGGGGACCTGACCGCGCTGTGGCTCGGCCCCGACGAGTGGCTCGTGGTGGGGCCGCCGGGGCGACGGGACGTGGAAAGCCGTATCCGCGAGGCGTCGGGGGACGAGCCGGTGTCCGTCGTCGACGTGTCCGCGCAGCGCACCACGCTGCTCGTCGCGGGACCCCGCGCCCGCGACCTGTTGGCCCACGGCTGTTCGCTGGATCTGCACCCGCGCCACTTCGGGGCGGGGCGCTGCGCGCAGACCACCCTGGGCCGCGCCCAGGTGGTGCTGGTCGCGCGCGAAGAACCGAGTGCCGGGTTCTGGGTACTGGTCCGCTCGTCCTTCGCCGGTTACCTCACGGACTGGCTGCTGGACGCGGCCATGGAGTGGACGTCCTGAGGGCCGGACATCAGCCCAGGTGGCCGAGCCGACGGCTGAGTTCGTCGGCTCCCCGGATCAGTACCGGTGCCAGCTCGTGCATCCGCTCCTCGGTGAGGCGGAAGGCGGGCCCCGAGGCGGTGAGCGCGGCGACGACCTCTCCGTCGCGGGAACGCACGGGCGCGGCCATGGCGTTGAGTCCCTCCTCGTACTCCTCGACCGTCATGGCGTAGCCCTGCTCACGGACCCGGACCAGCTCCTCCTCCAGCTTCTGCCGGGAGGTCACCGTGCGTGCCGTCATCCGGTCCAGCCCGGCCGCGGCGACGAGCTCGTCCCGGCGCTTCTCCGTGACATGGGCGAGCAGGACCTTGCCGCTCGACGTGCAGTGCATCGGCGTGAGCCGGCCGACCCAGTTCTGCGCGGTGATGGCGGACTGGCCGCGCACCTGGTCGAGGTTGATCACGTGATGCGATTCCAGCACCGCGATGTTCATCGTCTCGCCCAGCGCGTCGGCGAGGCGCTCGCAGATGCCGCGCCCGTGCTTGGTCACGTCGATGCGCCCGGTGACCGCGCCGGCCAGCCGCACGATGCCGAAGCCGAGCCGGTACTTCCCGCGCTCGCCCTCCTGCTCGACCATCCCGTGCGCCTCCAGCGCTCCGAGGAGCCGGAACGCGGTGGACTTGTGGACGTCGATCAACTCGGCCACTTCACTGACGCCTGCCTCGCCGCGCTGGGCAAGAATCTCCAGCACGGTGACAGCCCGGTCGACGGACTGCACACCGCCACCGGACGTGCCTGCGGACTCGGTGCCGTAGCTGCTCATGGCGGAACCTTATGCGAAGGGGTCAACACCGGTCATGGGATGACGATCGCTGATCATCAGACGGCTCCGGCTGAGGCAATGCCCCGTCGAGGCGGGTCAGCCGCTCCCGGGGTCCTGCACGCCGAGGGGGTCTTCTTGCGGGCCCGGTACGCCGCCGCCTTGATCCTGTTGCCGCGCGACTCCATGCCGCACCACTGCCGGCGCATGTCTCGGGAGCGGCCGATGCAGACGCGGGAGTGCTACGCGAACCTCGATGTCGACCGGGTCCGCACCTGGAACAACTTCTTCACCAACAACACCCGTTCGGCACGCTTCCGCCCCTGGATGCCGGCGGCCGGCAACCACGAGATCGAGAAGGCCAACGGCGCGCTCGGACTCGGCGGCTACCAGACCTACTTCGACCTCCCCTCCACCGAGACGGACGCCGAACTCGCCGGTCTCTGGTACGCGTTCACGGTCGGCTCGGTCCGCGTGATCGTGCTGCAGAACGACGACAACTGCCTCCAGGACGGCGGCGACATCTACATCAACGGCTACTCCGGAGGGCGCCAACTCGCCTTCCTGGAAAAGGAACTCAAGGCGGCGCGGTCCTCCCGTGACGTCGACTGGGTGGTCGTCGCGATGCACCAGGTCATGATCAGCTCCTCCGACGCCAACGGCGCCGACCTCGGACTGCGCCAGAAGTACGGCCCCCTGTTCGACAAGTACGGCGTGGACCTGGTGCTGTGCGGCCACGAGCACAACTACGAGCGCTCGCTGGCCGTCCGCGGAGTCGTCACCGGCAGCGAGACACTGACCCCCAACCCGGTGTCCGGGGCCACGGACTCCATCGACACCGGCCTCGGCACCGTGCACATGATCCTCGGCGGCGGAGGCGTCTCGGGTACCACGAACCAGAACTTCTTCAAGGACGGCAGCGCCAAGGTGATCACCGCGGTGTCGGCGACCGCGGGCGCCAACGGCAAGCGCACCTCCACCTACACCAAGGAAGAGGCGGTCTGAACGGGGGTCCGGGACATCGACCACCCCTACGGCTTCGCCGCCTTCACGGTCGACCCCGGCCGGCACGCCGGCGACACCACCCGCATGCACGTGACCTACTACAACGTGAACAAGCCGAACGGCGACCTGTCGGTCTTCGAGACGTTCACACTGCACCGCCGCCGGTCCGACGGCCACGCCAGGTAGGCCGCCCGGTCGGGGACTTCGGCGCACGTCGCTTCCTCGGCCCGCCGGTCCCTCGATGTGTGACAACCCGGTCGAGCGCGTGTGAAAACCCGGTGGAAGCGCTGTCAGTGGTGCCGCTTATGCTGCACCGGACGATCACGCGGTACCAGGGGAGGGCGCGGCATGTTCGGCAAGCTGTTCGGCAGGGATGCGGAGAGACCGGCGGATCCGCACGCCCTGCCCGTTCCGCGCAGACAGAGGAACGGGACGTACGCCCTGCGTGCCCTCGGGGACACCCGGGTGCTCGCGCTGGTGGAAGCGGCCGACGCCGGTGACTGGGAGGCCGTCAAGGCGGCCCTGGCCCCCTTCGACCTCGGCCGCGACCACCAGGTCCTCGCCGAACTCGCCGAACTGGACGGTCTGCAGGACTGGATCGGCCGGGCCGTCGAGGAGGACAAGGAACACCGGGCCACCGCCCTGCTGATTTCCGGCACGCGTCACATCAGCTGGGGCTGGGAGGCCCGCACCTCCGCGCGCGCCGTGAACGTCACGCAGGAGCAGTGGCGGACCTTCCACGAGCGGCTCCACATCGCCGAGGAACAGCTCCTGGAAGCCGCCGAGTTGCGGCCGGAGTGGATCACTCCGTGGCGGCGTCTGCTCACCTCCGGGCGCGGCATGTCGCTGGGCCCCGCCATCAACGAGACCCGGCGTGACGCCGCGCTGCGGCGCGACCCGCTGGACCTGGAGACCCACATCGAGTGGGTGTCGCAGCTGCAGCCCAGGTGGGGCGGTGAGCCCGGCCAGGCCCTGGAGTTCGCCCGCGGAGCCTTCGCCGGCGCGCCCGACGGGCACCGCCTCGGCTGTGTGATCGCCATGGCCCACATCGAGGAGTGGGTGGAGTCGGACAGCAAGGACCATCTCGACACCACCCAGGTCCAGGAGGAGTTGAGGGAGGCGGCCCGGCGCAGCATTCTCCACCCCGCCTACGAGCGGCCCCTCGGCTGGCAGGAGGACTTCAACATCTTCGCCATGGCCCTGGGCCTGTCCACCGAGAGCATCGTGGCCCCGCGTGTCTTCCACGAGCTGGACGGCGCCTGCACCACGTGGCCCTGGACGTACATGGCACAGCCGGAGAAGACGTACGCCCGCTTCCGGCGCCGTGCCTGAGCCCGCCCCCGCCCGCCGCTCGTCGACGACCTCACCCCGGACTGCCCGATGACTCTGCCCGACACCCCTTCGAGCCCGGCCCGCGCCGACCGCACCTTCCAGGTGGACCTGCGCGGCCTCGTCGATCTCCTCTCCCACCACCTGTACTCAAGCCCCCGCGTCTATCTGCGCGAGCTCCTGCAGAACGCGGTGGACGCGCTGACCGCCCGGCACGCCCTCGAACCGTCCGGCCGCGCCGACGCCGCCTTCGGCATCCGCCTGTACGCCGACGGCTCGGTGGTGCGAGTCGAGGACGACGGCGTCGGTCTCACCGAGGCCGACGTGCACACGTTCCTCGCCACGATCGGCCGCAGCAGCAAACGCGCAGAGCGGATAGCCGAGCAACGCGCCGACTTCATCGGCCAGTTCGGCATCGGTCTGCTCTCCTGTTTCCTGGTCGCGGACGAGATCCACGTCGTGAGCCGCTCCGCCCGCACCCCCGACGCACCCGCCGTCGAGTGGCGCGGACGCGGCGACGGCAGCTACACCGTCCGCACCCTGCCCGCCTCCGCCCGCCCCCGGCCCGGCACCACCGTCACTCTGACCCCGCGCGCCGACGCGGCCGAATGGACCAGCCCGGCCCAAGTCCACGCGCTGGCCCGCCACTTCGGTTCCCTGCTCCGCCACCCGGTGACCTTCGATGACGGCACAGGAGGCCAGGGCGACCCTGGAGCGGCCGTCAACCCCGAGCCGGCACCCTGGGCGCGTACCTACCCCACACCAGGAGCCCGTTCCCGCGCGCTGGCCGCGTACGGCGAGGAGGTCTTCGGGTTCACGCCGCTGGACACCATCGAGCTGGACCTGCCCGCCGTGGGCCTGAAGGGCATCGCCTGCGTGCTGCCCGAGGCGGTGCCGGCCGGGCGCCGCCACGGCCACCGCGTGCACGTCAAGGGCATGCTGCTGTCCGAGCAGGCCGAGGAGATCCTGCCCGACTGGGCGTTCTTCGTCCGCTGCGTCGTCGACGCCGAGAGCCTGCGCCCGACGGCCTCGCGCGAGTCCCTGTACGAGGACGACACCCTCGCCGCCGTCCGCGACGCCCTCGCCGAGCGGCTGCGCGCGTGGATCGCCCGGGCCGCCGCCAGCGACCCGGAGCTCCTTGGCCGCTTCCTTCAGGCCCACCACCTGGCCGTGAAGTCGCTCGCGGTGCACGACGACGAGATCCTGCGGATGCTGCTGCCCTGGCTGCCGTTCGAGACCACCGACGGGCACACCACCCTCGACGAGTTCGCGCGCCGCCACCGCACGGTCCTCGTGACATCGAGCGTGGAGGAGTTCCGACAGGTCGCGGCGATCGCCTCCGCCGCCGGCCTCGGCGTCGTCAACGGCGGCTACACCTACGACCGTGAACTGGTCCACCGGCTCCCCGAGATCAGGCCCGAGGCCACCGTCGCCGACCTCGACCCGGCGACCCTCACCGCCCACCTCGACCCCGTCGACCGGGAGACGGAACTCGCCGCCGCGGCCTACCTCGCCCAGGCCCGTGACGCCCTCGCCGTCTTCGACTGCGACGTCGCGCTGCGCACCTTCCAGCCCGCCTCCGCCCCCGCCCTCCTCGTCGACAGCCGCGAGGCCAGGCACGAGCGCACCCGCTCCCAGCTCGCCCGTGAGCAGGACGGCGGCCTGTGGGGCGACATCCTCGGCCATCTGCGCCAGGAGGCCCCGCGGGCCCAGCTGATCCTCAACCAGCTCAACCCGCTGGTGCGCACCGCCGTCACCATCGACGAACCCGAACTGGCCCGCACCAGCGCCGAGGCCCTCTACGGGCAGGCGGCGATGCTGTCCCGGCGCCCGCTCAGGCCCGCCGAGTCGAGCCTCATCAACCGCTCCTTCCTCGACCTCCTCGCCCACGCCCTCCGCAAGGACAGCTGACGATGCCCACCACACCCCAGACCACCGAAGAGCTGTACCGGGCGCTCCAGGAGAACGACGGGCGTCCGTACGGCCGCCCCCGCACCGTCACCGCCGAGGAACTCGTCGACGCCGCCGAGCAGTTCGAGGAGCCCGTCGCGCTCGTCCACGCCCTCCTCGAACTCCAGGAGGCGTACACCTACGGCTCCGAACCCCGCAAGTCGCCCGTCGTCTTCGCCCGGCTGCTCACCCTCTTCGACGAGCAGCCCGACCTCTTCGACGAGCGTCTGCGCCACATGCTGTTCTGGCGGTTCAAGTGGGTGGCCCATGCCCTGCGTCAACTGCCCGAGATACCGCTGGCCAGCCTGCGGCAGTGGCTGACGGAGATGCGTGACCGGTACGAGAAGGCCGGCCTCGCCCTTCAGCCCTACTACGGGCAGGCGTACCAGCTCGCCGCCCACACCGGTCAGGACACCGTCCCCGCCTACGAGTTGTGGGCGGGCCGTACCCGTACCCGGCTCAGCGACTGCGAGGCCTGCGAGATCTGTGAACGGGCCCTGTTCCATCTCGCGGCGGGCGACGACGAGCGGGCCCTGAGCGCCTGGGAGCCCGTCCTGGCGGGGAAGGAGTCCTGCCAGGAGGAGCCGGCCCGCTCCGTGTCGCACGCGCTGCTGCCCCTGCTGCGCACCGGCCGTACCGACCGGGCCCGCGAACTGCACCTGACCGGCTACCGCGGCTGCCGCCGCAACCCCTCGATGTCCGGGGAGGTCGGCCGGCACCTGGAGTTCTGCGCGCTGACCGGCAACGAGGCACGCGGCCTGGAACTGCTCGCCGAGAACCGCGGCCTGTTCGACGAGGTCGACTCACCGCTGGAGCAGCTCGACTTCCTGACCGGCGTGGAGGTCCTGCTCCAGCGGATCGAGCTCCTCGGTCATGGACAACTGCCCGCCGCCGGATACGCGGGCCGCATCTGGACGGTGTCCGGTCTCCACGCCGAGGTGCGGGACTGCGCCGACGACCTCGCCGCCCGCTTCGACGCCCGTAACGGCACCACGACCCACGCCGACCGCCGCCGGGCCCGTCTCGACCGTGCCCCGCTCCTGGACGCACTGGAACTCACCCTGCGCACCCGCGCCCTCGACGACGTGGCCCCGGCCACCACGGTCGCCGCGCCGGCCGCCCGTACGGTGACCGCAGTCCCCGACTCGCTGCCCGAACTCATCCTCCGCGCACGGGAGTTGGACGAGGAGGGGCACCCGGACGCACAGGCCTGCTGGGCACGGCTGCGCACGCTCGTCGCCGCCCGCGACTACGCCCACCCCGACGACCCGGCCGTCGGCCCGCTCGTACGACTGCGCGCGGACCTGCTGGCCGACGAGGCGAGCCGGGCGGGCGAGAAGGACGAGTACAGCGAGGCCGCCGACCTCCACGAGGAGGCCGCGGCCCTGTACGACGCCGCCGGCCTGCCGGCCCACGCGGCCCTCGCGCACGCCTGCGCGCTGCTCGCCGCGGCCGAGATTCCGGCGGAGGGCAAGGAGGAGGCGGAGCCCGAGGAAAGCACGGAAGGTGCCGGGTCCGCGAAGGGTGCCGACAACGCAGGCTCCGCGAGGGACGCCGACGGCCTTGATTCCGCGGAGGGTGCCGGTGGTGCCGGGCCCGTGGGGGTGGCCGTCGGTGGCGAGTCCGTGCAGGGTGCTGTCGGCTCCGAGTCCTCGGACAGCTCCGGCGGTTCCGATTTCGTGGAGGGTGCCGGTGGTGCCGGGTCTGTGGGGGTGGCCGTCGGTGGCGAGTCCGCGGAGGGTGCCGTCGGCTCCGAGTCCGCGGACAGGGTCGGCGGTGTCGAGGCGAAGGCCGCCGCGCTGGCCGCCGCCCACGCCGCAATGGTCCGGCTGTGCGAGGAGACGCCCGGTCTCGCCCCGTACCAGGAGGCCCGGCTGTTGCGGCTGCGGGCGACCGCGCTCGGCCTGCGCCTCCAGACGACGAGGAGCGAGGAGCACATCGCGCCGGTCTTCGCCGAGGTGGACCTGCTGCACGACTTCGCCACCCGGCACGACGTCGCCGCGCAGATCTCCGGCGGCCTGCTGCTGCGGGCCAGCACATACGCCCTCTCCGGCGATCTGCCCGCCGCGGTCTCCGAGATCGACGCCCTCCTGGACCGGCTGAGGTCACAGGGCCCGGCCTGGCACCTGCCCCGCACACTCGCACTGCGCGGCAGGCTCCAGTTGGGCCTCAGGGACGCGCAGAGCGCGTACACGGACCTCACCGAAGGCCTGCGGCTGGCGGCCGACTGGCCGGACGGCACGGTCGAGATCACCCGTATCCACGGCGATCTGGCCGAGGCCTGTATGCATCTGGGCCGCCCCGAGGAGGCACTGCGGCACCTGACGCGTTCGGCGGAGGCCGACCTTCGCCTCGGCAGCAGGATCGACGCGTTCTGCACCTACAGCAACGCGGCCCAGCTCAGCCTCGACCTGGGACGCATCGAGGACTGCATCGCGCTGCTCGACTCCCTGCTGGCCGAACCGGACGTCGTCGCCGGGGAACTGGACGACCGGCTGGCCGCCCAACTGCGCCTGACCCGTGCCCGCGCACTGCACGCCGGTGAGGACCTCAAGGCCGCCACGGCGGAGTTCGTCACCCTCGCGGCCGAGTCGGCGGGCTGGGCCGACGACCCTGGGAGCCACGCCATGATCGCCGCGGAGACGGCTGTACTCCTCGGTGAGTCCGGCGAGTTCGGCCGGGCGCGCGAAGCCGCGGACCAGGCGATCGCCGCCCATGCCCAGGCTCCGCGTTTCGAGCAGCTCAGCAACTGCCTGCGCGAACTCGCCCGCCTCCAGGCCCAGCGGCAGGGTCCGGAGGGCCTGGCGGACGCCCTCGCCTTCCTCACCGACGCCGGCAAGGTCGCCGACGAGGCGCGTGCCGCCGGGTACGAGGCCCGCGGGCGCTCCCTGGACACGGCCCTGGCCTACGAACACGGCAGGGTCAACGCCTACGCGGGTGAGTACGAGGACGCGCTGGTCCACCTGGACCGGGCCCTCACCCTGCTCGGCGAACCGGGACAGGACGACGACCGCGCGGGCGAGTGGGCGGAGTGCGTCCGCCTCGCGGGCGCCGTGGAGGGCCTCTACCTGGAACGCCCCGCCCCCGCCCTCACCCGCCTCGACGCGGCGGTCTCCCGCCTGACCGCCCTGGGCCACACCGAGGAGA
This sequence comes from Streptomyces sp. NPDC019531, assembly GCF_044903305.1. Taxonomy (NCBI): domain Bacteria; kingdom Bacillati; phylum Actinomycetota; class Actinomycetes; order Kitasatosporales; family Streptomycetaceae; genus Streptomyces; species Streptomyces sp. NPDC019531. The sequence goes on from NZ_JBJDQL010000029.1 coordinate 105,829, forward strand.
CCGAGCCGTTGGCCTCCTTGGCGGCCCGGCTGCGCGACGAGGAGTGACAGGGGCGCGGTGTCGGGGCGACAGGCCGTCCCGGCACCGCCTTCTACGATGTTCCGGGCACGGCCCGCGGCCGGTCAGCCTGATTCCTGCCGCCCTGTGTGTCCATGTGGAGGAGGCGATGGTGCTGGGAAGGGGCACGCGGTTGCTCGCGGGTGCCATGACCGCGGTCTGGATGGTGCTCGTCGGCCCCAGTGCACCGAGCGGTGCCTCCTCCGACGGGTCACTGCCCGTCGCGGCCGACCGGGACGTCGTACCGAACCGGGTCATGACCTGGAACATATGCAACCCCTGCGAGAGCGGCGCCGTCGACCGGGCGGCGGAGATCGCCACGTTCGCGCCGCAGGTCATCGGGCTGCAAGAGGCGTGCGTGGGTGACGTCGAGCGGATCCGGGACTATCTGGAGAGCCTCTACGGGCTCGACTACCACGTCGAGTACGGGTCGGTTCTGCGTAGTTGGGGCCGCTGCGGGGGAGCGCCGTGGAATCCGGGAGGCTACGGCGAAGCCATTCTCTCGGCGGCACCGATGACCGACCACGTCGCCGTGGAGTATCCCGACGGAGGATCCGAGGACCGCGGGTACATGGCGGTCACCACCATGGTGGGCGGCCGGCCGGTCCGGGTCTTCAACACCCACCTCGCCGAACGCCGCCAGGAGACGGTCCGGGCGGAGCAGGTCGGCGTCCTCGCCGCGGAGGTCGCCCGGTACGACCGCGCCATCGTCATCGGCGACTTCAACGCGGTGCCGGACGCCCCCGAGCTCAGCGAGATGTGGCCACTGGCCACGGACATGGACCCGCAGTGCCGTCCCTTGTCCACCGGCATCTGCGAGCCGACCACCGACTGGCAGAGCAAGTTCGACTACGTCTTCCTGCGCGGCATCGTCCCGCTCGAACACCATGTGCAGCCGAGCCCGTACTCGGACCACCACATCGTGTACTCCGACCTGGCCCCGGGCTGACGAGGCGGCTTACGTGGGGGGAGTGCCGGGCCGGTCCGGTGTGCCCGGGATCGGGGTGGGGGCGGCCTGCCCGTCCAGGACCGCCTCGATGTTGCGGGCGGCGAGGCTCACCATGGCCGCGCGGGTCGCCTCCGTCGCCGAGCCGACGTGCGGCAGCACCACCAGGTGCGGCTCGGCGAACAGCGGGTCGGAAGGGTCCGTGCGCGGCTCGCCGGTCATCACGTCCAGCCCCGCCGAGTGCAGTTCGCCGCGGCGCAGCGCCCCCAGCAGGGCGTCCTCGTCCACCACTCCACCGCGTCCGGTGTTGACCAGGGTCGTGGTCGGTCTCATCAGGGCGAGTTCGGTGGCACCGATCAGGCCCCTGGTCTCCTCCGTCAGCGGAGTGTGCACGGACACCACGTCGCTGGTCCGCAGGAGTTCTTCGAACGGCACCCAGCGGGACAGTTCGTCGTCCTCCTTGCGTCGTGGGTGGTGGTGTTGCACGCGCATACCGAAACCGGCGGCTCGGCGGGCCACGGCGCGCGCGATCTGGCCGTAGCCGATCAGCCCGAGTGTCGCGCCGTGCACGTCGAGCCCGAGGAACGCGTCCATCCGGAAGGCGCCCCAACCGCCGCGGCGCAGCGTGTCCACGCTTGCGGGCAGGCGGCGCCGAGCCATGAGGATCAGAGCCATCGCCACGTCGGCGGTGGTGTCCGCGAGCACATCGGGGGTGTGGGTGACGACGACACCGCGCTCCTCGGCGGCTGCCACGTCGATACCGTCGTAGCCCATCGAGGCGAGCGCGACGACCCGCAGGCCGGGTCCCGCCGCGTCGAGCAGCGCGGTGTCGACGCGGTCGCTGCCGAGGACCAGCAGCCCCTCGCAGTCCCGGGCCAGCTCGCCCAGCTCGGCCGGGGCGGGCGGTGCGCTTCCCGGCCAGGCGGTGACGTCGAAGCGGGTGGCGAGGCGTCTGACGCCGTCTCCCGGAAGGCCGGTGCGGGCGACCGCCACTCGGGGGCGGTGGGAAGGTGTGCCGGACATGTTCAACTCCGTTGCAGGCGAGGGGGATCGGGGCGCGCGGTCTCGTGTCAGGCCGTCGGCTGCTCCTCGAAGTCCAGCAGCACCTTGCACGAGCGGGCGGGGTCGGCCGCGAGCTCGAACGCCTTCTGTGCGTCGGCCACGGGTACTACGGAGGTGACCACCGGGTCCACGGGGAGGCTGCCGTCGGCGAGTGCCCGGAGGACGTCGGCGAGCTCGTCGTCGAAGCGGAAGGAGCCGACGAGCCGCAGTTCCCTGGTGATCAGCGCGTTGGCGGCCACCGGGGTGTCCCCGGGCGGGAGCAGGCCGAGGCCCACGACGAGGCCGCCGCGGTCGACTCCGTACACACACGTGCGCAGTCCCGCCGGGCTGCCGGAGGACTCGATCGCGAGGTCCGCGGCGAGTTCGTCGAGCCCGTCGGCGTCGGCGCCGACCCGTACGGTCGAGGTGGCGCCCACTTGCCTGGCGACGGCCAGCGGGGCCTCGTGCACATCGGTCACGGTGATCTCGCCGGCGCCGGCGGCCCGGAGTGCCGCCACCACGAGGCAGCCGATGGGGCCCGCTCCGGTGACCAGCACCCGCTTGCCGCGTACGTCGCCGGCCTGTCGTACGGCATGCCAGGCGACCGCGGCCGGCTCGGCGACCGCGGCGAGCCGCGGGTCCAGACCGTCGGGCAGCGCGAGCACCCGCTCGGCGGGTACGACGATGACGTCGGCGAAGCCGCCCTGCACATGGGGGTTGCGGGCGGCGCTGCCCAGGTAGCCGGTGTCCAGGCAGGTGTTGCGCCGCCCGGCGAGACACTGTCGGCAACTGCCGCAGGAGGCCAGCGGGTGCACGGCCACCGGTGTCCCCGGCGGCGGCGCCTGGGTGCCGGGGCCCGCCTCGCGCACCTGGCCCACGATCTCGTGGCCGAGCACCAGCGGCTCGCGGAGCCGGAACTCGCCGACCGCGCCGTGGCGCCAGTAGTGCAGGTCGGAGCCGCAGATGCCGCCGTACCGGATGTCGACCGCGACCTCCCCCGGACCGGGCACCGGTACCGGCCGCTCCTCCAGACGAAGGTCGCCCGCGCCGTGCGCCACCACGGCCCGCATCGTCGCTGAGTCCATGTTCTCGTCCCGCTCTCCGCCGAACGCTTCGGCTGCTTCGATTGGTTGCGTGTGCTGAATGACGATGGGTCAGACGACCGCGGTCAGTCCGCCGTCGACGGCGATCACCTGGCCGTTGACGAAGTCCGACGCCGGTGCCGCGAGCCACACCAGCGTGCCGACCAGGTCCTCGACCGAGGCCCAGCGTCCGGCCGGGGTACGGCCCCGGATCCATGAGTCGAAGGCGGGGTCCTCCACCAGCGGGCGGGTCAGCTCGGTGACCACGTAGCCGGGGGCGAGCGCGTTGACGGTGAGCCCCGATCCGGCCCATTCCGCGCACATGCTGCGGGTCAGCATGGCGAGGCCGCCCTTGGACGCCGCGTAGGCCGCGATGCCGGGCCGGGCCAGCCAGGTCTGGACGGAGCAGATGTTGACGATCTTCCCGTGGCCGCGGGTGACCATCCCGGCGGCGACCGTGCGGCCCACCAGGAAGGCGCTGGTGAGGTTGGTGTGCAGGACCCGTTCGAAGGTCGCCGCGGAGACCTCCAGCATCGGCTCACGGTGCTGCACACCGGTGTTGTTGACGAGGATGTCCAACGGGCCGATGCCGTCCTCGATCTCCTGGACCGCTCGTCGTACGGCCGTCTCGTCGGTGACGTCGAAGGCCGCCGTGTGCACCTTCGCCCCGGTGCGTTCGGCCAGGTCGTCCCGTGCCTGCTCCAGCGCCGCGGTGTCGCGGCCGTTGAGGACGAGTTCGGCGCCTGCCTCGGCCAGGCCGGCGGCGAGGGCTGCTCCGATGCCTTTGCTGGAGCCGGTGATCAGGGCGCGGCGGCCGCTGAGGTCGAACAGGGCGGACGTCTTCACGGCCGTACCTCCAAAGGGGTGTAGTAGTGCATCAGGGCCGCGTTGTCGGCGTCTCCGTGCCCGGCTGCACTGAGCCAGCGGTGCAGTTCCGCGACGGCGGTGGTGACCGGCAGCGGCACACCGGCCGAGCGCGCGTAGTCGCGGGCGGCCTCCAGGTCCTTGACCATGTTGCTGACCCGTCCGGTGGGGGAGAGGTCCGCCTCGGCGAACTTGACGAAGAACTCCTGCAGCAGCGCTGAATCGGCCCTGCCTCCACTGAGTGCGGTGAGCACCTTCCGGGGTGGCAGTCCCGCCGCCCGCACCAGGGCGGCCGCCTCGGCGAGGGCGGCGAATCCGCAGCCGACCAGCACCTGGTTGACGGACTTCACCAACTGACCGGCGCCGGGCGGGCCGAGGTGCGTCAGCCGGGAGGCCAGGGCACCGAGAACGGGCAGTGCGCGTTCGACATGCTCCTCCTCGCCGCCGAGCATCAGAGTCAGCTCACCGCGCTCGGCACCCGGGACACCGCCCGACAGCGGGGCGTCGACCCAGCCGGCGCCCAGCTTCGCGGCACGCTCGGCGAACTCGCGGGTGCGTTCCGGGTCGATGCTCGACATGTCGATCACGAGCACGCCCTCCGGTGCGGAAGTCAGCACCCCGCCCGGCCCGAAGGCCACCTGCTCCACGATGTCGGCGGTGTTGAGGGAGAGGACCACCACACCCGACGTGGCGAGCAGGGCGGGCGATTGCGCCGTCGCGGCCCCGTCCCGGGCGAGGCCGGCGACGGCCTCCGGCCGGATGTCGTAGACGCGCACCGCGCGTTCGCGTGCGAGCAGCCGACGGGCGATGGCGGAGCCCATGACTCCGAGCCCGGCGACACCCACCTCCATATGTCCTGGCACCTGACCTCCTGAACCAAATACTGTTTGATGAACAATATCCTGTACGCAAGACTGAGGAAAGAGGTGAGGATGCCGCCTCGGTCTGCAACTTTGTAGGGTGCTCGTCCAGCATGTTGGCTTCGACTCCATATGCTGTTACGGTCACGCCGGAGACGCCCGGCGGGGCTCTCACCGATCCCGCCGACGCTCGCTGGTTCTCCGGCCCCTGAGCCGCCCGCCCCGCGCCTCTGATCCCCGCTGCCTGGGCGCCGGGCGGGCACCCAACCCGATTCCTCTGCCGAGCCGACCCCGAAGGGCGTGCCCGGAGCCAAGCCGAAACGGAGAACGTGATGAACGACGTCGGCGAGGTGGTGCTCGGCATCGACCTGGGCACCACCGCCACCAAAGTGGTCGCGGTGGACGGCGACCACCGGCTGGTGTCGACCGTCGAGCGCCCTGCCCCGATGCGCACCGCACGCGACGGTGAAGCCGTGCACGACCCCGAGGCGGTGCTGGCCGGGGTGATCGAGGCGGTGCGCGAGAGCACCGACGCGTGCACACGACAGGGGCTTGCCGTCGGTGGCCTGTCCTTCAGCGCGGCCCTGCACACCCTGCTCGCCCTCGACGCCTCCGGAACCCCGCTGACCCCCGCGCTGAGCTGGGCCGACACCCGCGCGGCCGACGTCGCCCGGAGCCTGCGCGCGGCCGACGGGAGCGCGGAGCTGCACCGGGCCACCGGTACCCCCGTCCACCCCATGGCGCCGCTGGCCAAACTCGCCTGGTACACCGCGCACGAACCCGCGCTGATGAGGCGTGCGGTCGCCTGGTGCGGTCTGAAGGACTTCGTCCTGTCCCGGCTGACCGGCCGCCTGGTGACCGACCTCTCCTGCGCGTCGGCCACCGGCCTGATGGACATGCGCACCACCCGATGGCACCCGCCGGCACTGGAGGCCGCCGGAGTGAGCTCCGAGCGGCTGCCCGAACTCGTCCCGCCCACCGAGGTGTTCGCGCTGCTCCCCGAACCCGCCTCCGCTCTTGGTCTGCCCGCCGGCCTGCCCGTGGTCACCGGAGCCGGAGACGGGCCGCTCGCCAACCTGGCGGTCGGCGCCACCGCGCCCGCGACCGCCGCCCTGTCCCTGGGCACCAGCGGAGCCCTCCGCGTCGTACGCGACCGCCCGGGCGTGGACGAACGGTGCCGGGTGTTCTGCTACTACCTCGCCGACGGGCTGTGGGTGCTCGGCGGCGCGGTCAGCAACGCCGGGGTCGTCGCCCAGTGGGCCGCCGAGTCCTTCGGCGACATCGACGTCGCCGATCTGCTGAAGGAGGCGGCCGCGGTCGAGCCCGGGGCGGAGGGGCTGCTCGCGCTGCCCCATCTGCTCGGCGAACGGGCCCCGTGGTGGGACCCGGACGCACGCGGTGCCCTGATCGGCCTGCGGCGCGGACACGGCAGGGCACACATGGCACGCGCCATGATCGAGGGCGTCGGCCAGCAACTCGCCCTGGTGCGCGACTCGTTGTGCGAGGCCGGCGCACCGATCACCACCGTACGGGCGACCGGCGGAGCTCTGCGCTCCAGGCTGTGGGCGGAGATCGTGGCCGCCGCACTCGACATGCCGTTGGAGATCACCGACGACGCGGCGGGCTCCGGCTTCGGCGCCGCCCTGCTCGGCCGGCGCGCCCTCGGCGACCTTCCGTCCCTGGCCGCCACCCCCCTCGCCCCGGTTCAGGCTCGCCCGCACCGCACGGTGGCCCCCGACCCCCTCGCGGCCCGGCGGATGGCGGACGCCCGGCCCCGCACCGAGCGGCTGTACCGGCTGCTGCGCGAGACGTACTGACCTCTCCCGGCGGCAGTTCACCGGACGGGCCGTCCTGCCGTCCGGTCGCGGAACCGCCCGGCGCCGGTGACGACCGCTCCGACGTCGGGCCGCAGGCGCGCCGCCTCCGCGACGGAAAGGAGCGGGAGCAGCGCCAGCAGCCCGAACGCCAGTCGGTACGGCGCCGTCGGCCCGTCCAGGCCGAGCGGCGCGGCGAATGCGCCGGCCGCGCGCAGGGCCACGGCACCGAAGACGACGCCGAGCCCCGCGGCGAGCTGCTGCATCGTGCTGGAGAGCGTGTTGGCGGAGCTGGTCCGGTCCGGTTCGATGTCGGCGAAGCCGATCGAGGCATAGGCGCTGAGGGAGACGGACCGGCACACACCACTGGCGAACAGCACGGTCAGCACCACGAACACAGGCGTGCGGGGGCCGAGTGACCCGCAGAGCAGGAACGTCCCCGCGGTGGCGGCCCCGTTCGCCAGGAGCACGGTGCGGAAACCGAAGCGGCGCAGGAGCGGGGTGGTGAGGGGCTTCACGGCGACATTGCCGGCGAAGACCGCGACCAGGACGAGCCCGGCCCGGGCCGCGTTCCAGCCGAAGGCGTCCTGGAACATCAGCGGCAGCAGGAACGGCACGGCGCTGATCGCGGCGCGGAACAGCGCCCCGCCGACGTTGGACACCCGGAACGTGCGCACCCGCAGAAGCGTCGGATCGAGCAACGGGTGCCGTGCGCGCAGGAAATGAACGACCGTCAGAATGCAGACGAGCGTGCCCGCGCCTGCCCATGCCGTGGCGCCGCCCCACACTCCCGGCGGTCCGCCGAACAACTCCAGCCCGTACACCGTCGCCGCCAGCCCCGCCCCGCCGAGCACGAAGCCCGCCCAGTCGAGACGGGGCGGCTCGGCCTCCCTGAGGTCGGGCACCATCCGCAGGGCCGGCACCAGCGCCGCCACTCCGAGCGGGACATTGACCAGGAAGATCCAGTGCCATGACGCGTACTGGGTGAACAGACCCCCGAGCGCGGGTGCGGCGACGGGGGCAAGCAGTCCCGGCCAGGTCAGATAGGCGATGGCCCGCAGCAGGTCGGTCTTACGTGTGCCGCGCAGCACCACCAGTCTGCCGACGGGCACCATCATCGCCCCGCCGATTCCCTGCACCACCCGCATCGCCACCAGCTCCGGGAGCCCTGGAGCAGCGGCGCACAGCGCCGAGGCGGCGGTGAACACCGTGACGGCCGCGGCGAAGACACGCCGGGCGCCGTAGCGGTCGGCGGCCCAGCCACTCGCCGGAATGAACACCGCGAGAGCGACCAGGTACGCCGTGATGGCGAGACCGATGTCCACCGGCCGCACCCCGAGGGATGCGGCCATGTCGGGGGCGGCCGTGGAGATGATCGTGCCGTCCAGGTTCTCCATGAAGAACGCCCCGGCCACCAGCAGCGCCAAGCCCCTGCCGTCGTCTCTCCGGCCGCCCCGCGTGTTCATCCGTGCGTCTCCGCGTCCTGCTCCGAATCCGACATGCCCGAGCCCGTGTCCATGCTCATGCTCATGTCGCCGATGTCCTGTATCTGCTCCGGCTGGACCACGAACCGGCGCATCATGCCCATGTCCTCGTGTTCGAGCATGTGGCAGTGGTAGACGAACTGTCCCGAGGAGTCGCCGAAGTAGCCGTCCACCGTGACCAGTTCGCCGGCCCCGACCCGGACCGTGTCCTTCCAGCCCTGCTCCCCGGGCGGCACCGCACCGGCTCCGGTCCACTTCAGCGGGGTGCCGCTGCCGCAGCCGATGCCTCCATCGGGCATCGGGAACGACGTGAACCCGCCGACGTCGTACGTCTCCCGGCTCACCACCCGGAAGCTGGTCGCGTGGATGTGCATGGGATGCGGCCAGCCGCTGGGTGCGGCATGCAGGAAGCGCCACCTCTCCCAGCTCCGCGTACGCACGAAGAAGCGCACCGGATCGTGGAAGTCGGCCGCCCTGCGCCGGTACGTGGTGACGCTCCCGTCCGCCTCCTTGATCTGCACGATGCCGTCGACAGGCAGCTCACCGGAGGGGGCGCCGGTCTTCTCCATCTCCCAGCACAGGGCCTGCCCGGGGCCCATGGGCGTCAGCACGACCAGTCTCTCCGTGCCGGGCCTGGCAGGCCTCGTGTCCCCGCGGGCGCCGCGCAGCCGCTGCGGCATGACGAACGGGTCGCGGACCGGCTGCCGCGCCACTCGGAACTCCATCACCTGCGGCCAGGGTCCCGGATCCGGGTTGGCGTTGGTGTTCACCAGCCGCAGGCGGCGGCCTCGGAACGCCGAGAAGTCGACCAGCAGGTCCGCGCGCTCGGCGGACGCCAGCGTCAGACCGTCGTGCACCGGCACGGGCTCGTCCAGCAGCCCGTGGTCGGTGCCGATCTGGTGGACGGTGCCGGCCGGCACGGCGCGGCCGTCCTCGTCGGTCAGCCGGAGTTCGTACTGACGGGTGTTGGCACCGTTGACCAGACGGAAGCGGTACCACCGGGGCTGCACCTCGAGGTGAGGCCATATGACCCCGTTGACCAGGGTGTACGGTCCGGTGAACGCCCGCATCTGCAGCAGCGGTTCGCTGTGGATGACGACCGTCTTGTGCAGGAGGCGTCCGGTCAGCAGGCCGGCGTCGTCGGTCTCCAGATTGCGGTCGGAGATGAGCAGGGGCACCTCGTGGGCACCGCTCGGGAGGCCGAGACCGTCCTCCTCCTCGTCGCGTATCAGATACATCCCCGACAGTCCGGCCATCACGTTCCACCGGGTGATGTTCATGGCGTGGTCGTGGTAGAACAGCGCAGCCGCGGGCTGGTCGTTGGGGTACTCCGACAGCTGCGACGCGCCCGGCTGCAGCCCGTTCTCCGGCCAGCCGTCGTTGCCGCTTCCCGTGAGGGCCCCGTGCAGGTGTACGACGGTCCACGGCCGTAGCTCTGCGACATCCTCGCGCGCCGGGTACCCGCTCCGGCCCGGCTGGTCCCAGATCGGCGGTGTCTGCGTGACGTTGGGGACCTCGACCGCGGTGAGCGGCAAGGCGCCGGAGAGGCTGTTGGTCCAGGTGACGCGGAGCCGCTCGCCCCGGCGGACCTCGATCGTGGGTCCCGGTACGTGCCCGTCGTAGGTCCACACGGGGGTGGGCGGAAGCTGTGAGTGCAGGCGCACCGTCGCGGCCCGCATCCGGACGGTGGCGTACGAAACTCCGTCGGCGCGGGTCTTCTTGAGGGGCGGGGGAATGCGCAGGGGGTCGAGGTAGGGGGTGAGGACCTTGTGCCCGGGCGCGTCAGCGGCCGCCTCGACCACGCCCCGTCCGTCGTGGGCGTGGTCGTCGGCCGGACGCTCCACCGCTACCGGCGCCATCTGAGCGCCGGCTGCCGCGGGGTCCACCTGAGCACCGGCTTCAGCGGTTCCTTCCGCTGTGGCGTGCTCGCCGACCGCGATCAGCATGCCTGCGGCGGCGGCGGCGGTCGAGGCGAGGAGCACCCGGCGGGTGAGGGGTTTTACGGGTCGTTCCGGTCTGCTGTGTTCGTCTTCCATGTGTGTGCCGTCCTTCGCTCGTCACGGCGGCGGACCGCTCGGGTCGGACCGCTGCCACAGCTCGGTCGCGTGGGCCGGGATCTCTTCGGCGGCGCATGTCACGGTCCGCCGCGGCATGTCTCTGCCGCGGCGGATGTCGGAGGGATGGCCGGGTCCTGTGTCCCCGGCCTGACAGGATGTGTCAGCCGTTGTCGGCCGAGGGCCCCTGCGCCGCGTGCACCGCGTGCCCGCCGAACTGCTGCCGCATCGCCGCCAGCGCCCTGAGCTGGGCGGCGTCCGGCTTGCGGGAGGCGAAGCGGGCGAAGAGCGCTGCGGTCATCGCGGGGGCGGACACCGCCAGCCGTACCGCCTCCTCGACCGTCCAGCGGCCCTCGCCGGAGTCGTCGACCCGGCCGGACAGACCGGCGAGACCGGAGTCCTGCTCCTGAGCGCGGACGAGAAGGTCGAGCAGCCAGGACCGTACGACCGTGCCGTGCCGCCAGGAGGCCAGCACCTTCGGCACGTCGGGCACGTACTCGCTGGCCTCCAGCAACTCGTAGCCCTCGGCGAGGGCCTGCATCATGCCGTACTCGATGCCGTTGTGGACCATCTTGGTGTAGTGGCCGGCGCCCACCGGACCGGCGTGGCAGATGCCGTCCTCCTCCGGGGCGAGTGCCTCCAGGAGGGGCCACACCCGGCGCACGTGCTCGTCCGAGCCGCCGCACATCACCGCGTAGCCGTTCTCCCGGCCCCAGACGCCGCCGCTGACACCGCAGTCGACGTAACCGACGCCGTGCTCGGCGAGCATCCGGGCGTGCTCGGTGTCGTCGCTGAAGCGGGAGTTGCCGCCCTCGACGACCACGTCGCCCGGGGACAGCAGGCCGGCCAGCTGACGGATCGCCTGGCGGGTGGGGTCCCCGGCCGGGAGCATGAGCCAGACCACGCGCGGGGCGGCGAGCTTGCCGACCAGTTCCTCAAGCGAGTTCACGTCACGGTCCGGGGAGGTGCGGCTGTAGCCGATCACCTCGTGGCCGCGGTCCCGCCAGCGGGCCGCCATGTTGCCGCCCATGCGTCCGAGGCCGACTATTCCTGTCTGCATTGCTCAGTCCTTAGAGGGGTGGTGCGGATGGGGTCTTCGAGGTGTGCTGCTCGGTGGAGGAGCCGTTGTCCTCACGCAGCAGCCGCAGGACGACGCTGTTGTCCAGGTCGCCGAGCCCTCGGTCGTCGACGGCCGCGTAGAGGCGGGCGACGGTGGCGGACAACGGCAGCTCGACGCCTGCGTCGTTGGCGCTGTCCAGGACGAAGCCGAGGTCCTTGAGGAGGTAGCGGGCGGGTCCGGACGGCGTGAAGTCGCTGTCGGCGAGGTGGCGGCGCTTCTGTGTGAGCACCTCCGAGGAGGCGAGGCCACCGGCCAGCACCTCCAGGAGAGCCGCCGCGTCGAGTCCGCCGCGCTCGCCGAGCACGACGGCCTCGGCGAGGGCCACCAGGGTTCCGGCGACGACGAGTTGGTTGCACGCCTTGGCGAGCGATCCCGCTCCGGTGTCGCCCATGCGGCGTACGGTCGAGCCCATGGCGGCCAGATACGGGCGGACGCGTTCGACGGCGTCCTCCGTTCCACCCGCCATGATCGACAGAGTGGCGTCACGGGCGCCGGTCACCCCACCGCTGACGGGAGCGTCGACGACGAGGACGCCGTGCGGACGCAGCTCCTCGGCGAGGGCGCGTACGGCGACGGGGGAGACCGTCCCCATCACGACGAGGGTGTCCATCGTCCGGCCCGCCGCGGCCGGGTCCAGGCCCGCGAGCAGTCCGTCCTGGCCGGCCCACACATCCCGGACCTGGGGCAGGTCGGGCAGCATGGTCACGACCGTCCGGGCACCCGCCGCCACCTCGGCCGGACTGCCCGCGGCACGGCAGCCGTCGGCGACCGCCGCGTCGAGTGGCGCGCCGCCGCGGTTCCAGGCCAGGACGTCGAAGCCGGCCTTGGCGAGGTTGGCGGCCATGGGAAGACCCATCGCGCCGAGCCCGACGAAACCGACCGTCTCGGAGCGGGCGGACGGGGCGGACGGGGAGTTCACGGGCGAGCCCCCGCCGGTGCGTGCTCCCCGGTGTCCGCCGCGAGCGCGCCCAGCCGTTCGGAGAGGTACGCGTGACCGAGGACATCCCGGTTGACGACGAAGCGCGGCAGCCGGCCGGTCGCCACGTCCAGCACCGCCCGGACCGCGCTGCCGCCGTTGCCGTCGGACATCTCGTCGGTCCAGGCCAGACTGTGCGGACTGAGGACGACGTTGTCCATGCTCAGCAGCGGGTTGCCCGGATCGGGCGGCTCGGTCTCGAAGACGTCCAGTCCGGCGCCTCTGATGCGGCCCGCCCGCAGTGCGTCGATCAGCGCCGGCTCGTCGACGATCGGGCCGCGGGCGACGTTGAGAAGGACGGCCGAGGGCTTCATCAGGGACAGTCGCCGGGCGTCCACGAGGTGTTTGGTCTCCTCGGTCAGGACGCACATCACGATCACCGCGTCCGCCTCGGCCATCACGGTGTCGGCGTCGGCGAGACGTACGCCGAGTTCCCGGGCGGTCTCCGGCGGGCAGTAGGGGTCGTAGGCGATGACTTCGGTGTCGAACGGCCGGAGCAGTCCGACCAGGTCGCGGGCGGTGTTGCCGAGCCCGAGCAGGCCGATGCGGCGGCCGGTGAGCCCGAGCCCCATCCACTGCTCCCGCTCGGACCAGCGTCCCTCGCGTACCAGCCTGTCCTTGGCGGTGACGTTGTGCAGGACCGCCAGCAGCATGGTGAGGGCGGCGGTGGCGACGGGCCGCCTGGCACCGTCCGGGGTGATGGTCACCAGGGCGCCGTGCCGTGTGCAGGCGTCGAGGTCGACGGCGTCGTAGCCGACGCCGAAGCGGGCGAACAGGAGCGGGGGTCTGGTGACGCCGGTGAAGGTGCGGGCGGTGACGGCGGGGCCCGCGAACAGGACGGCGTCGAGGCCGTCGATGTCCGGGGCGAGGAGCTCGTCGGTGTCCCGCGGCAGGTAGTGCCAGTCGACCCCGGCGGCGTCCAGGTCCCCGAGGCGGATGTCACCCCACACGTTGCGCCCGTCCGTGTCCAGGAAGTCGCGGCTGACCCCGACGGAGAACCGGCCGTCGGCCGGTCGGTGACCCGCCATCACAGCACCGCCACCGGGTTGACGGGCGAGCCCGTGCCGCCGGGGACGTTCAGCGGTGCCACCACGAGCAGGAACTCGTAGCGGCCCTCCGCCGCACAGGCGGCGGACAGCGCCTCCAGGTCGAGGTTGTCCAGGAGCGGTACGCCCATCGCGGTGATGGCGAGGGCGTGCACGGGGGAGTGCAGCCCCTCGACGGGAGAGGGCCGTACGTCGCTGTCTCCGTCCCCGCCGAGCAGGGAGATCCCGCGCTCGGCCAGCAGCGGTACGGCGTCCACGTGGAAGCCTGCGCTCAGGTTGTCCGGGTTCCAGGCGCCGAGTTCGGCGCGGCGCCGGAAGTGGCCGGAGCGCAGCAGCACCGCGTCGCCCTCGCCGATCGTCACACCCAGCGACTTCTCGGCGGCGGCGACGTCCTCGGCGTGCACGGCGGTGCCGGGCTCCAGCCAGTCGGTGCCCAGAACGGCGGGCAGGTCGAGCAGGACGCCCCGGGTGACGAGGGGGCCCAGTGCGGAGACGGTGCCGAAGTGGGCGCCGGCGGCGTCGACCACCTCGCGGGCGGTACGGCCGTCGTAGAGCTGCCCCCGATAGGCGATGTGGGAGAGGGCGTCCAGGTGGCTGACGCCCTTGCCGTGGTAGTCCACGGCGATGAAGTCCTTGTGGCAGGACGGTTCCGGGGCCTCGACGTCGCCGAGGTCGGACATGTAGTGCAGCGCGGGCTTGCCGTTGTCAGGGCCGGCCACCGTGTTCCAGGGCAGGGCCATCGGAACGGTGGTGCCGCTGCGGACCAGGGCGGTGGCACGCTGGACGTGGGCCGGGGTGACCCGGTTCCACGCGCCGCGGTCGGCGGGGGTCCAACTGCCCCAGGTCCGCAGGGCGTCGAAGAGGGAGTCGAACTCCTCGCGCGACAGCCGGGGACCGTTGTCGGGAAGAGGGGGAGGCGGGGAATCGGATGGGCTGCTGGTCATGAGGTGCTCAGCGCTCCAAGGCTCGGAGGGTGTCGCCGGCCGGCCCGGAAGGCACGCTACGGTCACAGGACTCGGCGAATCCCGATGACAAAGCACACGGCGACGGCATTGTCGTTCGGCGACAGACGAGAGACAATAACAACATGCTGAACGACGAACAGAATGATGGGTGGAATCGACGGTGAGCGCAAGCGACCCGGGAAGCCTCGTCCCGGCGGTGACCCGAGCGGTGGCGATCCTCGACGTGCTCGGCGAGGCGGAAGGCCGCCCGTTGTCGGTCAGTGAGATCGCGCGTGCCCTGGACCTGCCGAAGTCCTCGACGGGCAATCTCTGCGCCTCCCTGGAGGCGGCGGGCATGATCACGCGCAACGGTGCGGGCTTCGGGCTGGGGCGCAAACTGGTGGAACTCGGTGGCCGCTATCTGTCCACGGTGGACCAGTTGCGCGACTTCTACGAGTTGTGCAGGCGCAGCGCGCACATCTCGCGGGAGACGGCCCGGGTGGCCGTCCTGGACGGCCTGGACGTGCTCTACCTGGCCAGGTACGACGGCACCCAGCCGCTCAGGCTCACCGCCAACATCGGCGACCGCTTCCCCGCGAACTGCACGGCGACCGGCAAGGCCATCCTCTCCACGCTGGATCCGGCGGTGGCGGAGGACCGGCTGCGCGGTCGTACCCTGCCCGCGCTGAGCGAGCGGTCCATCACCTCGGTGCCCGCGCTGCTCAAGGATCTGGCCGAGGCCCGGGAGCGGGGTTACGCCGTCGACGACGAGGAGGCGACGGCGGGTGTCCTGTGTCTGTCCGTGCCGGTCGCCGGCTTCCGTACCGACTCGGCCCCCTTCGCGATCAGTGTCACCGTGCTCAAGGCGCGACTCGACGACGAGTTCCGGGAGGCGCTCCTGAAGGACCTGCGCACCATCGCGGCGGGGCTGGAGAACCCGATGCTCCCGCAGGGGGCGTCGGCGGGAGGGTGATGAGGTGAGGGCGTCCCGCCGACCCGCGGGATGATCGTTGCGACGGCGGCCGTACGGAACTCTTCCGTACGGCCGCCGTCATGTTGGGGCAACTTTGGGGCAACAAATGCCGACGAGAGTATTGACCAGAATGCTGTGAAGAGATCAGGATGCTGGTCGAGCCGATGGATTGGTCCTCGGCCTGTATCTCCCGGAGAAGTCCGTGAACGACGCTCCCGACGACACAGCCCCCAGTTCTCCGCCGCCCGAGGGGCACCCGGCCTCCCGACCGCTGGTGACGATCCGCGGTCTGCGCAAGCGGTTCGGCGGCACCCTCGCCCTCGCCGATGTGGACCTCGACATCCAGGCAGGCAGTGTCCTCGCCCTATTGGGGCACAATGGCGCAGGAAAATCCACACTTATCAAGATCCTCGCCGGTGTCTACCGCGCCGACGAAGGCCAGATCAACGTCGCCGGCCACCCTCTCGGTTCCTCCGCCGCGAGCGCCGAGATGTCCTTCATCCACCAGGACCTGGGTCTGGTGGAGTGGATGACGGTGGCCGAGAACGTCGCGCTGGGCACCGGCTACCCCCGCCGTGCCGGCCTCGTCTCCTGGCGGCAGGTGCGCCGACGCTGCACCGAAGCCCTGGAGATAGTCGCCGGCCACCTAGACCCGGACGCGGCCGTCGCCGACCTCACGCGCGCCGAGCGTTCCCTCGTCGTCATCGCCCGTGCGCTGGCCACCCGAGCCCGCCTCATCGTCCTCGACGAACCCACCGCCAGCCTCCCCGCCGCCGACTGCGCCCGGCTCTTCGACGTCCTGCACACCCTGCGCGACCGGGGCCACGCCATCGTCTACGTCAGCCACCGTCTCGACGAGGTGTACCAGGTAGCCGACCGCTACGCCGTCCTGCGCGACGGCCACCTCATCAGCCAGGGTCTCCTCGCCGACCACGGCCCCGAGCGGATCGTGCGCGACATCGTCGGTCACGAGCCGGAGAGCCACCGGCCCGCCGCCCCTCGCACCACGGGCGCCGCCACCGTGCTGCGTCTGACCGGCGCCAGCACCGAAGGCGCCGGCCCCGTCGATCTCGAAGTACGCGCCGGGGAAGTCCTCGGCATGGTCGGACTCACCGGCGCCGGACACATGGACCTCGGTCGCGCCCTCGCCGGGTCCCGGCCCCTCACCGGCGGCGAGGCGCAACTCGACGGCAGGCCCTACCGCCCCGGCTCGGTCTCCGCCGCCGTCGACGCGGGCATCGGCTTCGTCACCAGCAACCGCCAGGAGGAGGGCTGCGCCCTCGAACTCACCATCCGTGAGAACTTCCTGGCCAACCCCCGCGCGGACGCCCGCTCCCCCTGGCGCTGGATCAGCCCCGGACGGGAACGCGCGCAGGCCCGGTCGCTCGTCGAGCGGTTCGGGGTACGCCCCGCCGACTCCGAGGTACCCATCGCCACCCTCTCCGGCGGCAACCAGCAGAAGGTCATGATCGGCCGCTGGCTGCGCCTGAGCCGCCGCGTGGTGATCCTCGAGGAACCGACCGCCGGAGTCGATGTCGGCGCCAAGGCCGAGATCTACCGGCTCCTCGACGACGCCCTCGCCGAAGGCCTCGCCGTCCTGCTCATCTCCACCGACTTCGAGGAAGTCGCCGCCGTCTGCCAGCGCGCCCTGGTCTTCGTCCGGGGCAGCGTCACGGCGGAACTGTCCGGCGAGGACCTCACCGTCACCGAACTCACCCACGCCGCGTCGGCCATGCCGGCGCTGACCGGAACGGGCAACCACTGATGGCCACCGAGACCACATCCTCCCGCCGCGATCAGGGGACCACGACCGGCGACGCCACCGAATCAGCCGGGAGCGCGCGCACGGACGGCGGCTCCGCCACCGGACGGTCCGGCGGCAGCCGGGTGCGCGGCCACCTGATCGGCACCTACGGTCTGCTCACCCTCACCGTCCTGCTCTTCCTGGTCTTCTCCCTCGCCCTGCCGGACACCTTCCCGACCCTGGACAACATCTCCTCGATCCTGTCCAACCAGTCGATCCCGGCCATGCTCGCCCTCGGCGCGATGATCCCCATCGTCACCGGCAAGTTCGACCTGTCCGTCGGCTACGGCCTCGGCTTCGCCCACGTGCTGGCGATGCAGCTCATCGTGAACAACGGCTGGCCCTGGCCGATGGCCTGCCTCGTCGTCATCGTCGGCGGCGGCCTCGTCGGCGTCTTCAACGGGCTGCTGGTCGAGTTCGCCCGGATCGACTCGTTCATCGCCACCCTCGGCACCGGCAGCGTGCTCTACGCCCTCACCGGCTGGATCACCGACGGCGCCCGCATCGTCCCCGGCCCTCAGGGACTGCCCCCGGCCTTCACGGACCTGTACGACTCCAAGTTCCTCGGCCTTCCCGTACCCGCCTTCTACGTCCTGGGCCTCGCCGTCGTGCTGTGGCTGCTGCTGGAACGGCTGCCGCTCGGCCGCTACCTGTACGTCATCGGCTCCAACGCCCGCGCCGCCGACCTGGTCGGCATCCCCACCCGCCGCTACGGCATCTACGCCTTCGCCGGCTCCGGACTCGTGGTGGGTGTCGCCGGCGTCCTGCTCGCCGCCCAGCAGCAGATCGGCAACCCCAGCGTCGGCATGGACTACCTGCTGCCCGCCTTCGTCGGCGCCCTCCTCGGCTCCACCGCCATCAAGCCCGGCCGCGCCAACGCCGCCGGCACGGTCGTTGCGGTCGCCATCCTCGCCATCGGCCTCGCCGGCATTCAGCAGCTCGGAGCCGAGTTCTGGGCCACCTCCCTGTTCAACGGCGGCACCCTCCTCCTCGCCGTCGGCCTGGCCGGCTACTCCGCCCGCCGCAGGCTGCGCGCCGGCGCCAACGCCACCCGCAAGTCGCTGTCCGAGCCCGCGCCGAGCACCCCGGCCGCGTCCGCGGACCAGGCCTGAGAAAGCCCGGTGCGGGGGCCCTCCCGCCCCTTCACCTCACCAACCCTCCCCGTACGTCAGCAAGGAGCCCGTCCGTGTCGTACCACCACACCCGCATGGCACCGCTGAGAGCTGTGGCCGCACTCGCTGTCGTCACCGCCTTCGCCGCGGGCTGCACCCGCGGTTCGGAAGCCGGTACCGCCACCGCCGCCGCCGGCACGAAGGCCGGCTGCCCCACCGCCCTCGCCAAGGCCAAGGCGGCGGTCAAGGCCGCCGAGGACGTCAACGCCCCCTGGGACGGCCCCACCACCGGCCCCAAGGCCGTCGCCGGCAAGACCATCGTCTACGTCGCCCAGAGCATGACCAACCCGGGAGTCGCCGGAGCCGCCGAGGGAGTCAAGGAGGCCGCCAAGGCCATCGGCTGGAACGTACGGATCATCGACGGCCAGGGCACCCCGGCCGGCATCCAGGCCGCGCTCAGCCAGGCCGTCGCCGTCAAGCCCGACGGGATCGTGCTGTCCGGCTTCGACCCCAAGTCGACCGCGCAGCAGGTCGCCCAGGCCAACGCCGCCGGCATCCCGCTGATCGGCTGGCACGCCGTGGACGCCCCCGGCCCCAGCACGGCCCCCAAGCTCTTCAGCAACATCACCACCAAGGTGCAGGACGTCGCCAAGATCAGCGCCGACTGGATCATCAGCCAGTCCAACGGCAGGGCGGGCGTGGTGGTCTTCACCGACGCCTCGATTCCCTTCGCCAAGGGCAAGTCTGACCTGATCGAGAAGGAACTCGCCACCTGCTCCGACGTCAAGGTCCTGACCACGTCGAACATCCCCATCGCCGACGCCAGCAGCCGCACCCCCCAGGAGGTGTCCGCCCTGCTGTCCCGCTTCGGCACGAAGTGGACCAACTCGGTGGCCATCAACGACCTCTACTTCGCCGACGCCGCCCCGGCGCTGCGCGCGGCGGGCAGGCAGGGCAACTCGGCTCCCTTCAACATCGGCGCGGGTGACGGCGACCCGTCCGCTTTCCAGCGCATCAACAGCAAGCAGTTCCAGACGGCGACGGTTCCCGAGCCGCTGTCCGAGCAGGGCTGGCAGATCGTCGACGAGTTCAACCGCGCCTTCGCCGGCAAGCCCGCCAGCGGCTATGTCGCTCCGGCCCACATCACCACGGTCGACAACAGCGGCAGCAAGTCGGCCTGGGACCCCAGCGGGTACCGCGAGGCGTACCGCAAGGTCTGGGGGAAGTAACCCGGCCGCCCCGAGCCGACCACAGGCCGCCCTTCCCGCTCGCGCGAGCGGGAAGGGCCCGGTCGCGCCCGCCTCTGCCGGAGGGGGCCGCCGTCGCATGCCCTCTCCCGTCTCGCCGTTCCTTCTCTCCTTCGCATACTTTGGAGTCAGTCCGTGAACCCGTCCCCGCCCGTGGACGCATCCCGCCCCGCCTCCGTCGCCGCCTTCGAGTGGACCGAGTTGGACCAGCGGGCGGTGGATACCGCTCGCGTCCTGGCCGCCGACGCCGTACAGAAGGTCGGTAACGGCCATCCGGGTACGGCGATGAGCCTGGCTCCGGCCGCTTACACCCTCTT
>NZ_JBJDQL010000030.1:0-121377 GCF_044903305.1 Streptomyces sp. NPDC019531
CGGCTCGACCAGCAGCAGAACCCCGAGAACCGTCAACGCACCTCCGGTGACCCCGACGATGGCCCGCGCGGCCCGCGGCCGCCGCAGCCACCGCCCCAGCCGGTCCACGAGCACGGCGACCGCCGGGAACCACACCAGCGCGAGCACCACCACGATCAGGGCGAGCAGCGCCGTTCGGGGCATCGCGGAGTCGCCGGCCGGCACGAACTGCGGCAGCAGGCTGAGGAAGGTGATGGGGGCCTTGGGATTGAGCGCGTTGGTGACGAACCCCTGCCGCAGCGGACGGTCGGCGGACCCTGGTGCGAACCCGGGGTCGTGGGGCGTCTGTGTCCCCGCCCTCCGAAGCTCCAGCAAGGTCCGCAACCCGAGGAACAACACATAACCTCCGCCCAGCAGTTGAAGCGCGCCGAACAGCGCGGGCACGGCCGTGAGTACCGCGGCGATCCCGGCCACCGCGAGCGCCGTGTGCAGCAGCAGCCCGCCCGTGATGCCGAGGGCGCAGGCGATCCCGGCCCGGCGGGAGATCAGGGCGTTGCGCACGACGACGGTGAAGTCGGCGCCCGGCATGGCGACCATGCCGGCGGCGACCCCGGTGAAGGCGACGATCTGTCCGTCCATGCGGTCCAGCCTGCCGTCAGTCAGCCTTCAGCAGGTATGTCGAATATCCTGGGTTTCCCTTAAGCACTTCTTTAGGCAGGCCCGGCATGTACGACCCCACCCGGCTCGCCGCCCTGGTCGCCGTCGCGGAGGCGGGCTCGATCACCCGGGCCGCCGAACGTCTCGGCTACACCCCGCCCGCGCTCTCCCAGCAGCTGGCCAAGCTGGAACGGGAGGCGGGCACGGCTCTTCTCGTACGACATCACCGCGGCGCGCGGCTCACCGGCGCGGGCGAGTTGCTGGTGGCGCGGGCCCGCCGGGTGCTCGACGAACTGGACCGGGCCCGGCATGAACTCGCCCAGTTGACGGGCCTGTCAGGCGGCACGCTCAGACTCGGCGCCTTCCCGACGGCGGGCATCCAGCTGCTGCCCCCGGCGCTGAGTGCGTTCCGCCGGGCGCACCCGGACGTGGAGTTGTCGGTTGCCTTCTACGAACCCCCGGCCGGGGTCGCCGCGGTGGCGGCCGGCGAGATCGACCTCTCGCTGACGCACACCTATGAGCCGGCCGAGCCGTCTCCCCTCCCGGCCACCGTGAGCGCGGAGCCGTTGTTGACGGAGGAGTTGGTCCTGGTGACGGCCCCTGGCCACGCCCTCGCCGATGGTTCGACGCGGCTGCCGCTGACCGAGCTCGCAGGTGAGCCGTTGATCAGCATGCTGCCGGACCACCCGGCCCGGCGCGAGGTGGAGGCGGTACTGGCCCGGGCCGGGGCCACGCCGTCGGTGCTGGTGGCGACGCCGGGATACGCCCTGGTGTGCGCGCTGGCCAGCGCGGGGCTCGGGGTCGGGGTGGTGCCGGAGATGGTGGCGCGGACGGCGGCCACTCCGGTGGGGACGCGGCTGCTGGAGGGTGGCGCGTTGCGCCGTACGATCTCGGTCGTTCACCGGACCGGCGAGTCGGCACCCGCCGCGGACGCCTTCCGGGCGCTGCTGCGGGGGGCGTTCGGCCGCGCGCGGCCGGTATGACGTCGGCTCCCGAAGTTCCTGCCGTCCCGTGTCCGACATCGGTTACGGCTCCTGCTGTCCCGCCGCCGTGACCGGCTCCGCCGGTACCGCCCACGGGAGTTCGATGGAGACGGTCTTGCCGCCTTCCCTCGTGGGCCTGACTCTCAGCTTGCCGCCGCACTCCGCGGCGAGCCAGCGGATGATCACCATCCCCCGTCCGTTGTCCTGCTGGACCGCGGCCGGGAGACGCTTGGGGAAGCGGGGGTGGCTGTCGGTGACCCCGATGCGCAGCTGTTCGTCACGGTCCAGCTCGATGTCCACCGTGAAGGTGGGTGACAGCCCGAAGGTGTGCTGTACGGCGTTGGTGGTGAGTTCGGAGACGATGAGCCGGACGGTCTCGGCGGCGTCCGTGGTGGGCGGCAGTCCCCACTCCGCGAGTGTGCTCAGTACATAGGTGCGGGCCGCGGAGACCGAGGCGGGTTCGCTCGGCAGAGTGACGGATGCTTCCAGGTGGTCTGCCATGGCGACGTCGTCCCTTTCCCACGGGACCGGAGTCCGACACGGTGCGGATGGTTCGAGTACGGTCCCGGACTGGTGGTTCATCGCCAGAGTGCCATTACCAAGGCGGCGACAGGTGCCGATCCACCAAGATGTGCATATATCTGTCGCTCAAAGCGGTGAACTCTGCGACGCGAGACCGTATTTGGGCGGCTCGTAGGGAGTAAGGAGTAGCGCCATGCAGCACGGTCCCGCGGTGCGCCGCCGGAAACTGGGTGCCGAACTGCGTGCGCTGCGCGCGAGTGCGGCGCTCACCAGCGGTGAGACGGCCCGGCTCGTGGGCTGGCACCAGTCGAAGGTGAGCCGCATCGAGACCGGTGCCAGCGGGGTGAAGCCGGCCGATGTGCGCTTACTCCTCGACACCTACGGTGTGACGGACACGGATCTGCGGGAGCTGCTGCTGGTACTGGCGGGCTCCGACGGGGGCGGCAGCGGCCGGCACCACTGGTGGCATGCGTACCGGGGTGTCCTGCCGCCGACATACCGGGACTTCATCAGTCTGGAGTCCCAGGCGAGCGCGATGCGCACACTGGAGACCTCGGTCGTGCCCGGGCTGCTCCAGACGCCCGAGTACGCCCGCGCGGTGACCCGGGCCTCGGTGGACGGCCTCGACGACGAGCGGTTGGACGCGCTGGTCGAGGTGCGACTGGCCCGGCAGGACGTTCTGCGCGCCGATCCGCCGCTGGGGCTGAGCGCCGTCCTGGACGAGGCGGTGCTGCGGCGGGAGGTGGGCGGCCCCGAGGTGATGGCCCGGCAGCTGAGGAGACTCCTGGAAGCGGCACAGTTGCCCCAAGTGCGGCTACAGGTACTGCCGTTCACGGCCGGGGCGCATGTGGGCATCACCGGCCCTTTCGTAATCTTCTCATTTTCGCACACTTCTGATCTGGACGTGGTTGTTCTCGACCACTTGACGAGTAGCCTCTACCTCGAACGGAAAGAAGACCTGGAGGCCTACACCGAGGCCTTCAACACCCTTCAGATGCGAGCCCTTTCGCCCGAGGACTCGTTGGCTTACATCGCCGGTATAGGTGACGGCGCGTAAGGAGGCACCATGTCTGCACTGCCTCGGAACCTTCCTTCCAGTACCGAACTGTGTGAAGTGCGGTGGCTGCGCAGCAGTTACAGCACCGGAGCGAACAACTGCGTCGAGACGGCGAGGCCGTCGGCCGGGCCATGGGCCGGGCTGCTCGCCGTACGCGACTCCAAGGACCCGGACGGACCCGCGCTGCTCTTCTCCCTCGAGAGCTGGGCGGGCTTCACCCGCGCGTTCTGACCGCTTCAGTCCGTCCGGCGTACGGCCGTGTCACGCCGACTCATGGTCGTGTTCCGCAGATCACACGTACAGCGCGCTCGATCTGTTCCCCGGAGAGGTCCGCGCGGGCGGTCAGCCTGAGCCGGGAGATGCCGTCGGGCACGGAAGGGGGCCGGAAACAGCCCACGAAGAGCCCGGCGGCACGGCAGTCGGCCGCCCATCGCACAGCCTCCTCCGGGGAGGGTGCGCGCACCGAGACCACCGCGGCGTCCGGACGTACGGCTTCCAGACCCGCGGCGGTCAGGCGTGCGTACAGTCCGGTCGCCACCTCACGCGCGCGTGCTGCTCGCTCGGGCTCACGGCCGAGCAACCGAAGTGCCGCGAGGGCGGCTCCCGCCGACGCCGGGGCCAGACCGGTGTCGAAGATGAACGTCCGTGCCGCGTTGACCAGGTGCTCGATCACCCGTGCGGG
The DNA here is from genome assembly GCF_044903305.1 of Streptomyces sp. NPDC019531. Taxonomy (NCBI): domain Bacteria; kingdom Bacillati; phylum Actinomycetota; class Actinomycetes; order Kitasatosporales; family Streptomycetaceae; genus Streptomyces; species Streptomyces sp. NPDC019531. The sequence continues at coordinate 3,881 of NZ_JBJDQL010000030.1, forward strand.
GCCGAGCACGGCACCGCCCTGGCTGCCGAGCGACTTGGACAGCGTGACCGTGACGACCACGTCGTCGGCGCCCGCTAGTCCCGCCGCCTGCGGGGCCCCGCGTCCGCCGGCGCCGAGCACACCCAGGCCGTGGGCGTCGTCGACGACCAGGCCCGCGCCGTGCTCCCTGCATGCCTCGGCGAGGCCGGAGAGCGGTGCCGCGTCGCCGTCGACCGAGAAGACCGTGTCGGACACGGCGACCGCGCGCCCTTCGTGGGTGCCGAGCGCCTTGCGCACCGCGTCCGGGTCGGCGTGCGCGACCACCTGCGTCGTGCCGCGGGCCAGCCGGCAGCCGTCGATGAGCGAGGCGTGGTTGCCCGCGTCGGAGACGATCAGCGAGCCGTGCGGCGCGAGCGCGGTCACGGCGGCGAGGTTGGCCGCGTACCCGGACGAGAAGACGAGCGCCGCCTCGAAGCCGCAGAAGTCCGCCAGCTCGCGTTCGAGTTCGGTGTGCAGCTCGGTGGTGCCGGTGACGAGCCGGGACCCGGTGGCGCCACCGCCCCAGGTCCGCGCGGCCGCCTCGGCCCCCGCCACGACCTCGGGATGACGGGCGAGACCCAGGTAGTCGTTGCTCGCGAGATCGAGCAACGGCGAGTCTGACGGGCGGGGCCGCAGGGTCCGTACGAGTCCGGCCCGGCGGCGTGCCTCCGCCTGTTCGTCGATCCAGCCGAACGCCATGGGTCCTCCGGGGCCTTTGTAGACAACGGACAGACCCTAGCGGCAGCAAACGCTACCCACGGTGTGGCAATACCCACACGTCGTTCCGGGTCTGTTGTGTGATCCCTACCTTGGCCCGAAGCGGGTCCGTAGGACAGGATCGGCTCTCATGGACCTGCTGAACACGCTGGTGGACAAGGGGCTTCGGCGCGAGCTGCCGACCCGCGAGGAGGCGCTGGCCGTGCTGGCCACGTCCGACGACGACCTGCTCGATGTGGTGGCCGCGGCCGGGAAGGTGCGCCGCCACTGGTTCGGGCGGCGGGTGAAACTCAACTATCTCGTCAACCTGAAGTCCGGGCTGTGCCCCGAGGACTGCTCCTACTGCTCCCAGCGGCTCGGCTCCACGACCGGCATCCTGAAGTACACCTGGCTGAAGCCGGACGAGGCCTCCAAGGCCGCGGCGGCCGGTCTCGCGGGAGGCGCCAAGCGGGTCTGTCTGGTGGCGTCCGGTCGCGGTCCGACCGACCGTGACGTGGACCGGGTCGCCGGCACCATCAAGGCGATCAAGGACCAGAACGAGGGCGTCGAGGTGTGCGCCTGTCTCGGTCTGCTCTCCGACGGCCAGGCCGAGCGGCTGCGCGAGGCGGGCGCGGACGCCTACAACCACAACCTCAACACGTCCGAGTCGACCTACGGCGACATCACGACCACCCACACGTACGCCGACCGGGTCGACACCGTGACCAAGGCGCACGCGGCCGGCCTGTCCGCCTGCTCGGGCCTGATCGCCGGCATGGGCGAGAGCGACGAGGACCTGGTCGACGTCGTCTACTCGCTGCGCGAGCTCGACCCCGACTCGGTCCCGGTCAACTTCCTGATCCCGGTCGAGGGCACCCCGCTGGCCAAGGAGTGGAATCTCACCCCGCAGCGCTGTCTGCGCATCCTGGCCATGGTCCGCTTCGTCTGCCCGGACGTCGAGGTCCGCATCGCGGGCGGCCGCGAGGTCCATCTGCGCACCATGCAGCCTCTCGCCCTGAACCTGGCCAACTCGATCTTCCTCGGCGACTACCTCACCACCGAGGGCCAGGCCGGCCAGGCCGACCTGGAGATGATCGCCGACGCCGGCTTCGAGGTGGAGGGCGCGGATCAGGTGACGCTGCCCGAGCACCGGGCGACGGCCGGATGCGGGTCCCATGAATCCGCGGGCTGCGGATCGCACGAGGGCGGCGGGGTCTGCGGTACGACGGCCCCGTCCGCGCCGGCCAACGAGGCGCGGACCGATCTCGTCGCCGTACGCCGTCGAGGTGCCGGAACGGATCTCGCGCCCAATGCCTGACCTGCCCGTCCTGCCTGTGACGGAGCTGCTGGCGCTCGACCGGCGGCACGTGTGGCATCCGTACGGCCCGATGCCCGGCCGGGTGGAGCCGCTTGTGGTGGAGTCGGCGAGCGGGGTGCGGTTGCGGCTCGCCGACGGTTCGGAACTGGTCGACGGCATGTCCTCGTGGTGGTCGGCCATCCACGGCTACCGCCACCCGGTGCTGGACGAGGCCGCGCGCCAGCAGCTCGGGCGGATGAGCCATGTGATGTTCGGCGGGCTCACCCACGAGCCCGCCGTCCGGCTCGCGAAGCTCCTTGTCGACATGTCTCCCGAGGGCCTGGAGCATGTGTTCCTCGCCGACTCGGGGTCGGTGTCGGTCGAGGTCGCGGTGAAGATGTGCCTGCAGTACTGGCGTTCGCTCGGCAGACCCGCGAAACAGCGCCTGCTGACCTGGCGCGGTGGATACCACGGTGACACCTGGCAGCCGATGTCGGTGTGCGATCCCGAGGGCGGGATGCACGAGCTGTGGACCGGGGTCCTGCCCCGCCAGGTGTTCGTGGACGCGCCTCCGGCCGAGTACGAGGAGTCGTACGCCGATCGGCTGCGCACGGCGATCGAGCGGCACGCGGACGAGCTGGCCGCGCTGATCGTGGAGCCGGTGGTGCAGGGCGCGGGCGGCATGCGGTTCCACTCCCCCGCGTATCTGCGGGTGCTGCGCGAGGCGTGCGACGCGCACGACGTGCTGCTGGTGTTCGACGAGATCGCGACCGGGTTCGGCCGCACGGGTGCGCTGTTCGCCGCGGAGCACGCGGCGGTGACGCCGGACGTGATGTGCGTGGGCAAGGCTCTGACCGGCGGCTATATGACGATGGCGGCGACACTGTGCACGCCTCGGGTGGCCGACGGCATCTCGCGGGGCGAGGTCCCGGTGCTGGCCCACGGCCCCACCTTCATGGGCAACCCGCTGGCCGCGTCGGTGGCCTGCGCCTCGATCGGGCTGCTCCTCGGGCAGGACTGGCTCACCGAGGTCAAGCGGATCGAGGCGGGGCTGCGGGAGGGGCTGGCTCCGGCGCGGGAGCTGCCCGGTGTGCGGGACGTGCGGGTGCTGGGCGCGATCGGGGTCGTACAGCTGGACCACGAGGTCGACATGAAGGCCGCGACGGAGGCCGCCGTACGCGAGGGCGTGTGGCTGCGGCCGTTCCGCGACCTCGTCTACACGATGCCGCCATACGTCACGGACGACGAGGATCTGGCGCGGATCACGCGTGCGGTGTCTGCCGCCGCGCGGGAGGGATGACATGCCGGTACTGGTAGTCACGGGGACGGGCACGGAGGTCGGCAAGACGGTCACCACGGCCGCCGTCGCCGCCGCGGCGCTCGCCGCCGGGCGGACGGTCGCCGTCCTCAAGGCCGCGCAGACCGGCGTACGACCGGACGAACCCGGGGACGCCGACGAGGTGGCGCGGCTCGCGGGCGCGGTGACGAAGGCCGAACTCGCCCGCTTCCCCGAGCCGTTGGCCCCGGCAACGGCCGCGCGGCGGGCCGGTCTCAAGCCGGTGCGTCCTCACGAGATCGCCGAGGCCGCCGCCAAACTGGCCACCGAGCACGATCTGGTGCTGGTGGAGGGGGCGGGCGGGCTGCTCGTCCGCTTCGACGACGAGGGCGGGACGCTGGCCGACGCGGCACAGCTGCTGCGGGCGCCGGTCCTGGTCGTGGCGTCGGCGGGTCTCGGCACGCTGAACACCACGGAACTGACGGCCCGTGAACTGCGCCGTCGCGAGCTGGACTTGGCGGGCGTGGTGATCGGCAGCTGGCCCGACTCCCCCGATCTCGCCTCGCGTTGCAACCTCGCGGATCTGCCGGACGTGTCCGGCGCTCCGCTGCTCGGCGCCCTGCCGACCGGCGCCGGTGGGCTTCGCCCGGCCGACTTCCGTGCGGCGGCGCCGGGTTGGCTGGCACGGCGGCTGGACGGAACATGGGACGCGGAGGGGTTCGGGGTGCGCGAGGCGCCCTGAGAAGCCGCTAGGGAACCTCGCTGTCCGCGATCAGCCGCACCAGTTCGATGCGGGAGCGGATGCCCAAGCGGGTGAAGACGCCCCGCAGATGGTGGTCGATGGTGCGGGGGCTGAGGGCCAGGCGGGCGGCGATCTCCCGGTTGGTGGCGCCCTCGGCGACCATGCGGGCCACCAGCAACTGCTGGGCGGTGAGGCGTGCGGCGGGGTCCGGGGCGTGCGTCGGGGCGGCGGGGGCGCCCAGGGCACGGAGTTCGGCGCGGGCCTGGGCCGCGCAGTGCGGGGCGCCGAACTGGTCGAAGGCCTCCAGCGCGCTGTGGAGGCGGTCGCGGGCCTCCGAGCGGTGGCGCAGTCGGCGCAGGGCACTGCCGAACAGCAGTTCCGTGCGCGCGCGTTCGAAGTCGCGGGTGCCGCGGGCATGAAGGTCGAGGGCGGCGCGGTAGTGCTCGACGGCTTCCTCGCCGGGTGCCAGCAGGGCACTGCAGCGGGCGCTGAGGGCGAGGTCGTCGGGGCTGCGCACGGCCGTGGCCCAGCGGTGGTAGTCGGCGTGGGCGCCGCGGGCGATCCTGGTGTCGTCGGTGCGGACGGCGGCCTCGACGTAGTGCGGGGTGGCCAGGTGCCGGATGGCCCGGTGGCCGTGACCCGGGCCGAATCCGGCGAGGGCGCGCAGTCGGGCCGCGGCGCCCGCGAAGCGGCCGTCGGTGAGGTCGAGGAAGGCGAGCGCCCATTGGGCGAGGGCGGCGGGCAGGCCGAGGCCCCGGGCCAGAGCGTACGAGCGTGCGGCGGCGGCGCGTTCGCGGCAGGTGTCGGCGTCGCCGGTGATCGCCGCGAACATGGCGAGGGCGGCCTGGAGGTGGCAGGCCCCGTTGTCCTGGCCGGTGGCGTACGCCAGGTGCAGGGCCTCGGTCGCGGCGGCCTGTCCGGCCTGCGGGCGGCCGGTCCAGAAGTCGGCGTAGGCCCGGAACTCCATCGCCTGTGCCATGACGGCCGTCGCACCCCGGGCGCGGGCCGAGGAGGCGGCGCGGAGGGTCGCCGTGGCCGCACGGGTGTGGTCGCCGAGCATCAGCGCGGCGATCCCGGAGTGGACGAGGAGAGTGGGGTCGCCGCCGGCGCCGCAGCGGCCGGCCTCGGCCCGGAGGAGGTCGCGCGCGTCCTCGTACCGCCCCTCGAAGGCGGCCGCGAGTCCGCCGAGCGTGCCGGGAGGGTCGATGCCGGTCCGCCCGGCGACCCGGGCGGCTTCCCGGCAGCGGCGCAGGTCGCCGGTGTAGATCGCGGCCTCGGTGGCGCGGGCGAGGAGATGGGTGGCGGGGTCGAAGGACACCTCACCGTCACCCGGTGTGCCGACTGCGTCTGGAGAACCGTTCCGTCTCCTGGGTCTCGCGCGTTGCGCCGCCGCTCCCAGGAGTGCGTCGAACGCCTCCGTGGCGTTGCCCGCGCGCAGCGCGAACAGACCCGAGAGGGCGTCGTCGGCCGTGCCGTCGGCCGCGAGACGGCGGGCTCGGTCACCGTCGCCGGCCTGCCAGGCGTCCGCGGCGGCACGTGTCACCAGGCGGGAGCGTTCCGGCGGATCCGGACAGAGCGCGGCAGCGCGCTCCAGCAGGGTTCGCGCCAGGGCGAGTTGGCCGGTGCTGCGGGCCTTGTCCGCGGAGTCGCGCAGTTCCGCCGCGAGCCGTCCGCTCGGGCCGAGGGCGCCCGCGCCCCGGTGCCAGGACCGGCGAGGCGTCTCGCCGTCGCCGTGCAGCACACGGGCGAGCAGTCGGTGGACGTCACGGCGGTCGGCCGGGGAGCCGGACTCGTAGGCGGCGATCCTCGTCCAGGCGTCCCGGAAGACGACCCCGCCGGCCCCCGAGTGGGCCACCCCGACCGACTCGGCCGTCTCCAGCGGGCGGGTGTCGAGGCGAGCGGCGGTGACGGCCCGGAGGAAGGCGTGGGTGGCCACCGGGTACTGGTCGGCCGCCGCGAGGAGCAGCAGGAGGCGGGTGTCGTCGGGCAGGGCCCGGATCTCCGCACGGAGTGCGCGCAGCAGTCCGGGGGCGAGGTCGACTGGTTCGGTCGGAAGCGGGTCCAGGCCGGCCGACTGACGGCCGGTCAACAGGGTCACGAGCTCATCGGCGGCGCGCGGATCTCCGTAAACGGAATGCAGCAGCCGCACCCTGACGCCCTCGGGAAGCGCCGAGATCACGCGCCGCGGTGGCGAAGTGCGGTCAAGAGGCGGAGGGTTCACCGGAGTCACCACGCCACTTACGTTACTGGCGAGTTAATTGACCCGTAAAGACCGGCGACTTCGCCGATGCGGCGCGCGTAGACCCCGCTCGACACTCCTGACAACCCCACCCGTTTCAGGAGGCATCATGCAGCGCTTCGGGCGTCGCATCGCCGCGGCCGCCACGGCCGTGGTCACTTCTCTCCTTCTGTCACTCTCCTTCGCCGCGGTCCCCGCTCACGCGGCGACCCACAACCCGATCGTGTTCGTGCACGGCCTCAGCAGTGACGCGAGCAGCTGGGACGACTGGATCGCCGACTTCAAGGCGGACGGCTACACCGCGTCCGAGCTCGACGCCTGGACGTACAGCTGGTCGCAGTCGAACGTGACCACCGCCCGGCAGCTGGCCACCGAGGTCCAGCGGGTGCTCAAGGCGACCGGCGCCTCGAAGGTCGACCTGGTCGTCCATTCGATGGGCGCGCTGAGCTCCCGCTACTACCTCAAGAACCTCGGCGGTACGGCGTACGTGGACGACTTCGTCTCCGCCGCGGGCGTCAACCACGGTACGACGACTGCCTCTTGGTGCTCGTGGCTGTACACCTCGTGCGCCGAGATGTACACCGGCAGTTCCTTCCTCACCGCTCTCAACTCCGGCGACGAGACCCCGGGCAGCGTCGCGTACGCCAGCTACTGGTCCAACTGCGACGACGCGCTCACCCCGGACACCACGGCGATCCTGAACGGCGCGACCAATGTCGAGGTCGGGTGCGTCTCGCACACCGACATGAACAACACCTACGGCGTCTACGAACAGGTGCGCGACTTCGTGCAGTAGGCGTCAGCGGGGTGGGACGGGGTCCCGCGGGGGACAATGGCGGTAGGACCAGTCCTGTGAGGGAGGCTGTCATGCCGCTACGGTCCGCCGACACCGGCAAGGTGTCCCGGGATCCCGTCCACCATCCGCTGTTCGCCCGGTACTACGCCCGGGTCAGTGTCGCCGCCGAGACCAGGATGGGCATGGCCGGTGTGCGTGAGCGGCTGCTCGCCGGGCTGTCCGGGCGGGTGATCGAGATCGGCGCGGGCAACGGTCTGAACTTCTCGCACTATCCGGGCTCGGTCTCCGAGGTCGTGGCGATCGAACCGGAGCGCCGGCTGCGGCAGTTGGCGGTGGAGGCCGCCCTGCGCTGCGAGGTGCCGGTCGACGTGGCGCCCGGGGCGGCGGAGGCGCTGCCGGTCAAGAGCGAGGCCTTCGACGCGGTGGTGATCTCGCTGGTGCTGTGCAGTGTGCGCGATGTGCCGCGCGCGCTCGGCGAGGTGCGGCGGGTGCTGCGGCCCGGCGGGGTCGTGCGGTTCTTCGAGCACGGCAGGGGCGGCGGCCCGGCGATGCGCTTCACCCAGCGCGCCCTGGACCGCACGGTGTGGCCCCCACTGAACGGCGGCTGCCATCTGGCCCGGGACCCGGTCGGGGCGCTGCGGGACGCCGGATTCGAGCTGGGCCCCTATCGGCGGGTGTTGATGCCGGAGAAGGGGCCGACGCTGCCCCCGTCCTTCTGTGTGCTGGGCACCGCCTGGCGGCCGCCGACGGAGGAGCGCTGATCACGGGCCCACTTCCGCGCTCTGATCACGGGCCACTTCCGTGCTCTGATCACACACCCACTCCCGCGCGCTGATCACAGCGTCCACTTCCGCAGCTCGCGCGCGATGTCGTGCACCGAGGCCTCGCCCTTCTTGGCCACCTTGGCGAGGTCTCGGACGAGTTCCGGCGAGGTGACCACTCTGAGGCCGCTCGCGACGAGATAGGCGTACGCGACGGCGCAGGCGAAGAGCGCGTTGGTGCGCTCCAACGCCGGGACGTGGATGAGGAGTTGCAGCAGCGCGGCGGCACGCATGTGCGGGCTGTCGTAGACGGGGATGTCGAAGATCTCGGCCTGGTGCCGTGCCACAGCGGCGACCAGGGCGCCCCAGTCGGTGACCTGGGGGTCGCCCGGGGTCTTCTGCTCTGCGAGCATCAGGAGCCAGGCGAGATCGATGTGCAGATCGCTCAACGACCCTCGTCTTCCTTGCTTTCCTTGCCGAACTCCTCCGCGAAGACGGATTCGTACTGCTTCATGAAATCGGCCGCGGCCTCCACAAAGGCCTGACCCGCCTCGCCGGTGTCCTTCATGACCAGTTCCTCGATGTAGCGGTTCACGCTCACGCCTCGGGCGAGGGCACGTTCACGGGCGGCGCGGGCGGTGCCCTCGTCCACCCGCACGTTCAACTGAGTCTTCGCCATACCTCGAAGCTAGCGCCGTAACGCTAGCGTCGGCAAGGGGAGCTTCGAGGAGGAGCGCATGCCCCTTACACGGGTATCAGGGTCCGACCTGGGGTGGAGGTCGCCTCGCTCCCAAGAGGGATATCGAGTGTGGGCCGGATCACATTACCCTCGGCCTCATGGCTACTGCTGCGGAGGACGCCCCGGACATCGCGCCGGCCCATGGGATCGCGGCCCGCGCCCGCGGTCTGACCAAGGCGTACGGCTCGGGCGAGACGGCCGTGCTCGCCCTGGACTCGGTGGACGTGGACATCGCGCGCGGCCGTTTCACCGCGGTCATGGGGCCCTCGGGCTCCGGGAAGTCCACGCTGATGCACTGCCTGGCGGGGCTCGACACCGTGTCGGCCGGTCAGGTGTGGCTCGGCGACACCGAGATCACGGGGCTGAAGGAGCGCGAGCTGACCCGGCTGCGGCGGGACCGGATCGGGTTCATGTTCCAGTCGTTCAACCTGATCCCGACGCTGAACGCGGCCGAGAACATCACCCTGCCCATGGACATCGCGGGCAAGAAGCCCGACGAGAAGTGGCTGGACCAGGTCATCGACACTCTGGGGCTCAGGGACCGGCTCAAGCACCGGCCCTCCCAGCTCTCCGGCGGTCAGCAGCAGCGGGTCGCGTGCGCCCGGGCGCTGGCCTCCCGGCCCGAGCTGATCTTCGCGGACGAGCCCACCGGCAACCTCGACTCACGCGCGGGCCTGGAGGTCCTCGGGTTCCTGCGGGAGGCCGTGGACCAGCTCGGACAGACCGTGGTCATGGTCACCCACGATCCGGGCGCCGCCGCCCACTCCGATCTGGTGCTCTTCCTGGGGGACGGGCGGATCGTGGACGAGATGGAGCGCCCCACGGCGGAGGCGGTGCTGGAGCGGATGAAGCGGTTCGACGGGATCCGCGGCCAGTTCGAAGGCTCCCCGGACTCCGCGGACGGCGGCCGCTCCGGCGACATGACCCTCGACAAGGACTGAACCCGTGCTGAAGGCGACGCTCCGGAGTTTCCTCGCCCACAAGGGACGGCTGCTGCTCTCCGCCCTGGCCGTGGTCCTGTCCGTGGCCTTCGTCGCGGGCAGCCTGATCTTCTCCGACACCGTGAGCCATACCTTCGACCGGCTCTTCGCCTCGACCGCGCCCGACCTCACCGTCAGCCCCAAAGAGGACCTGAGCGAGGCCGTCCCGTCCGGCACGACGGCCACGCTGCCGGCCGCGCTCGCGGACCGGGTGGCCCGGGTCGACGGCGTCGCCGCCGCGCGCTTCGACGCCGAGGACGACGGGATCACGGTCGCCGACTCGAAGAACGAGTCGGTGGGCCCGACCACCGGCGCCCCCACGATCGGCACCGACTGGAACCCGACCTCACGCAGCCCCGTGAAGCTCACCTCGGGCCACGCCCCGCACGGCCCGTCCGAGGCACTGCTCGACTCGGAGACCGCCGACCGCAAGGACCTGCACATCGGCGACCCGCTCAAGGTGATCGCGGCGCCGGGCTCCTTCGAGGTCCGGATCGTCGGCATCGTCACGTTCACCACCACCAACCCCGGCGCCACGCTGCTGTTCCTGGACCCGCCGACCGCGCAGGCGAAGCTGCTCGGTTCCTCGAAGGCGGCCACCAGCATCTCGATCGACGCCGCCGAGGGCGTCAGCAACGACCAGCTCAAACAGCGCGTGGCCGCCGCGCTCGGCACGGGCACCTACGAGTACCGGACCGCCGACGAGCAGGCGAAGTCGGACGTGGACCAACTGGGCGGATTCCTCGACGTCATCAAGTACGTCATGCTCGGCTTCGCGGGCATCGCCGTCCTGGTCGGTGTCTTCCTGATCGTCAACACCTTCTCGATGCTGATCGCCCAACGCACCCGTGAACTGGGCCTGTTGCGCGCTCTCGGTGCCGACCGGCGTCAGGTTCGCCGCTCGGTGCTCACCGAGGCCACACTCCTCGGCCTGGTCGGCTCCACGGTGGGGCTGGCCACGGGCATCGGGCTCGCCGTCGGGCTCATCGCCCTGATGAACGCCATCGGCATGAACATCCGGACCAGCGAGATGGTCATCGGCTGGGGAACACCCGTGGCGGCGTACGTCGTGGGCGTGGGCGTCACCTTCGTCGCGGCCTATCTCCCGGCGCGGCGGGCGGCGGGTGTCTCCCCCATGGCGGCCCTCGCGGACGCGGAGATCGCCGGGATCGGCAAGCCGCTGAGGGTGCGCGCGATCGTCGGCGGCCTGGTCGGTGCGGCGGGTGCCGCCGCCCTCATCGGGTGCGTGACGTCCTCGAAGACGGCCTCGGCGGCCTCCCTCCTGGGTCTGGGGGTCGTCCTCACCCTCCTCGCCACCGTGATCGCGGGCCCGCTGCTGGTGCGGCCGGTGATCCGGGTGCTGGGCGGGGCGTTCCCGGCCCTGTTCGGTCCGGTCGGGCGGATGAGCCAGCGCAACGCCCTGCGCAATCCCCGCCGCACCGGCGCCACCGCGGCTGCCCTCATGGTCGGTCTCGCCCTGGTCGGCGGGATGTCCGTGGCGAGCGCCTCCATGTCCAAGTCCTTCGACGAGCAGATCGACAAAACGCTGGGCGCCGACTTCGTCGTCCAGAACGGCAACTTCATGCCCTTCCCCCAGGAGGTCACGGACGCGGTCCGGAAGACCGAGGGCGCCGGGCTCGTCGTACGGTCGAGGTTCGCGCCCATCGCCGTACGGCTGCCGGACGGCAAGCGGGTCGAGACGACCGCCGCCGGGTACGACCCACAGCTCGACGAGGTCGCCCACATCACCTACGCGCAGGGCGACACCGCGGCCGCGCTCGCGTCCGGGCACCTGGCCATGGACCTGGACTTCGCCCGCGACCACGACGTGAAGGCCGGCAGCAGGCTCCCCGTCGAGTTCCAGGGCGGGCGCCGGACCGAACTGACAGTGGGCGCCCTCACCGACCAGGAGTCCGCGGACGGCTTCGGGACGCAGGGCGGCATCTACTTCGGCCTCGACACCCTGGAGCGGTTCGCGCCGGGCGGCCAGGACTCCGCGCTGTACGTCAACGCCTCCTCCGGCACCGGCGCCGACCGGCTGCGGGCCGGCCTGGAGAAGACCCTCGACCCGTATCCGCAGGTCCAGGTGCGCGACCTGGCCGACTACAAGGACCTGGTCCACGACCAGATCGCGGTTCTCCTCTATCTCGTGTACGCACTGCTCGGGCTCGCGATCGTCATCGCGGTGCTCGGTGTGGTCAACACCCTTGCCCTGTCGGTCGTGGAGCGCACCCGGGAGATCGGGCTGCTGCGGGCCATCGGGCTCGCCCGGCGTCAGCTGCGCCGGATGATCCGGCTGGAGTCGGTGGTGATCGCGGTGTTCGGCGCGGTCCTGGGGCTCGCGCTGGGACTGGTGTGGGGCGTGTGCACCCAGCAGGTCCTCGCCCTGCAGGGCATGAACGCGCTGGCGATCCCCTGGGGCACGATCGTCGCGGTCGTCGTCGGTTCGGCGGTGGTGGGCATCGTGGCGGCACTGCTGCCGGCGTTGCGTGCATCGCGCATGAACGTACTGGCGGCGATCGCGCACGAATGATGGAATCGCTGGGCAGACAACTCAAGTCGCTTACCGCTGAGGAGAGTTCATGCCCGGCCCTGTTTCGCCCCACCCCGTTCCGCCCCGCCCGTTTCGCTTCGCCGTCAACCTGACCGCCGCCGCCACCGACGAGGACTGGCGCGGCAAGTGCCGACAGGCCGAGGAACTCGGGTACGACGTGATCCTGGTCCCCGACCATCTCGGCAAGGTCGCGCCCTTCCCCGCGCTGGTCGCGGCGGCACAGGTCACCGAGCGGCCGCGGCTGGGCACGTTCGTCCTCAACGCCGGCTTCTGGAACCCGACGCTGCTCGCCCGCGAGGTGGCCACGGTGGACACCCTCACCGGCGGCCGCCTCGAACTCGGCCTGGGCACCGGCTATGTGCAGTCCGAGCACGACCAGGCCGGGCTGCCCTTCGGCTCGGCGGGCGAACGGGTCGACCATCTCCAGCACACGGTCGAGGAGTTGGAGCGGCTGCTGTCCTCTCCTGACCATGTGCCGCAGCCGGTCCAGCGGCCCCGGGTACCGCTGCTGATCGGCGGCATCGGCAACCGGGTGCTGAAGCTGTCCGCCGACCACGCCGACATCGCGGCCTTCACCGGGGCGACCCTGGTGCCGGGCAACACGACCGGCAAGCTGATTCCGACCACCGCCGAGCAACTCGACGAGCGCGTCGCGCGCTACCGGGAGCTCGCCGAGGGCCGCAAGGAGCCGGCCGAGCTGAACCTGCTCATCCAGATGGTGGTCGTCACCGACGACCGCGAGGCCGTGGCCACGCCTTTCCTGCACCGGGTGCCGGACCTGACCCTCCAGCAAGCCCTTGACCTGCCCATCATGCTGATCGGCACGGTCGATGAGATCGTCGCGCAGGTGCTGGCGCAGCGCGAGCGGTACGGCTTCACGTATCTGACGGTGCTGGAGGCGTCCATGGAGGCGTTCGCTCCGGTGATGGCGGAGTTGCGCGGAAGGTGACCGTCGGGACTCGTCCGGTGGAGAAACCGCTCGCCGGACGAGCCGGTGCTCTGCTTGGCTCACCCCATGAGTGATCTCCACATCCGCCACGCCACCCTCTCGGACATCGACACCGTGCTGCTCTTCTGGCGCGACGCCGCCGAAGGAACCAGCATCAGCGACGACCACGACGGCGTGAGCCGACTCATCACACGCGACCCCGAAGCCCTGCTCCTCGCAGAGCGCGACGGCATCCTCGCGGGAACCGTCATAGCCGGCTTCGACGGATGGCGATGCTCCGCCTACAGGCTCGCCGTACACCCCGACCACCGACGGCAAGGCATCGCCACCGCCCTACTCGCAGCCGCGGAACAACGCTTCACCGCCCTGGGCGGACGACGCGTCGACGCCATGGTCCTCGAAGCCAACGAACAGGCCCACCGCACCTGGGCCACGACGGGCTACCAGCGCGAGGACCACTGGCGACGCTGGGTCAAGCCGCTGTGAGCACGGCGGCGCGCAGGGGATGTTTGTGAGCCGCCGAGATTCGACCACCCCGTCACGATCGTCCAGATGAGGGCAAATCGCCATACGAGTCCGGACGGCGAGCAGACCGGGGAGTTGGCGGCTGCAGGGTGCGCCGACCTTCGACCCGGTCGCCGGGCGGATTGGAGCGCGTTGCGGGATCGTCAATCGATCCGGGTGCGCAGGCTTCGCGCCAGGGTGGGGATCATCACCGTCGCTGAGACGAGGTGCAGCCCCAGGAGGGCGGTGGTGGTGGCGGTGTTCGCCCCGGAGAGGAGGGGCGGGACCAGCGAGATGGCGGTCAGTGACACCGTCGTCCACACGAATCGCTCGACGGGCCGAGCGCTCCACCGAAGAAGAGCGACGGCAATGGCGATGCCGACGACCGAGAAGAAGCCGGTCACCACGGCGAACCCGGACAACGGGATCGCCTCGCCACCATCGGGGACCTCGAAGTCGATGCCGACGGCCTGGGCAAACGCCGCGGCGAGGGTGGTGGCCACCATCGCGGCGAGCGTGGCCATGAGGCCGGTGCCGGCGAGTCCGCGGAGTCGGTGGGAGTGGCTGGTCCGGTCCGTTGCCGGGCCTGCGACGCCCCCGCTGTCATTCATGCTGGTCATGTCGTTCCTCCATCACTCGGTAACTGGCATACGGGGTGTTCACCGGCATGTGACGGTCCTGGCCCTGGGGGTGACGATGCGCACGCTCGGCGTACGACGGCCGGGGTTCCGCAGGGCGCGGACGCCGGTGCCTCGAACGAGTCGCACCACTCCGCCGCGACCCCAACGACACGCGCCACCGCGCAGCGCGAGTGTCCTCACGAGGACTGCTCCGTGCCCTCCGCCGGCAGGCGCTCCGGCAGCCCGAGCCGCGGGAACTGGTCGTTGTGGAAAATGACGATCTCGGCGATCGCCCCGCCGGTGATGCGCAGGACGTCGACCGTCAGCGGAAGGTAGGCGTTCTCCTGCTCCCGCCAGAGGTAGAAGGCGAGGGCGGGCTGCCGGTTCACATAGGTGAGGACGCAGCGCAGGCGCCCCAGATCCTCGAACCCGCCCTCGACCCAGTTGTTCACCACCGTGTCGCGACCGACGTACAGGCCCGGGGTGGGCGGCATCGAGCAGCGGACGTCGTCCCGCAGCATGGCAGCGAGACCGTCGACGTCCTTGGCGACGCTCGCGTCGGTGAAGCGGCGCACCAGCGCGCGCGTCCCTGGGTCCTGTTCACCGCCGGTCCAGTCCTGCCGCTCGGCGGGCAGGTGCTCCCGCATACCGGCGCGGGCCCGCTGCAGCGCGCTGTTCACGGAGTTGACGGAGTCCCCGAGGGCCTCTGCGACGTCCTTCGCCGGCCAGCCGAGCACGTCCCGCAGGATCAGCACGGCCCGCGGGCGCGGCGCGAGGTGCTGAACTGCGACCAGGTACGCCAGCTCGATCGTCTCCCGCGCGACGGTGACGTTCTCCGGCTCGTCCGCGTCGCCCGCGGGCAGCTCGTCGAGCAGCCGGTCCGGGTAGGGCTGCAGCCACAGCGCCTCGCCGCCGGTCGCAGGCTCCGGGTGGCACTTGGCGAGCAGGTCCAGGCAGGCGTTGGTGGCGATCCGGTACAGCCAGGCCCGGAACGTCGACCGCCCCTCGAAGGTCTCCCGCCGCCGCCAGGCACGGAGAAGCGTTTCCTGCACGGCGTCCTCGGCGTCCTCGAACGACCCGAGCATCCGGTAGCAGTGCACGTGCAGCTCCCGCCGGTGCCGCTCCGCCAGCCCCGAGAACGCCGGCTCGTCGACCTCGCCCAGCCCTTTCTCGCCCAGACCGTTCACGCCCAGCTCCTCCAGCCGCGTGTCCGCACTCATCACGTCACCCTCCGCCTCGTTGTGTCCCGTCATAGGTGTGACGAGTGCGGACGCGAAAACTCATCACTGCGTGGGTACGCGATGGTGCTGGTGCGCAACGAGACCACGCAGCACACGTGGCGTACGGCTGGGTATGCGCCCGAGGAACACTGGCGGCGCTGGGTGAAACCCTTCACCGCCTGAGCACGCTCAGGACAGGCGGTCCTTCCCGCCCTGTCCGATCATGGGACGGAGGTGACCCGATGACCGAAGTGCTCCTCCTGCTGGTGGCGATCCTGCTCTCGCTGGCCTGCGGTGCCTTCGTGGCCGCGGAGTTCTCGCTGACCACCGTCGAGCGCGGGCAGTTGGAGCACGCGGTGGAGCGCGGTGAGCGGGGTGCGTCCGGCGCCCTGAAGGCCGTACGGAATCTGACGTTCCAGCTGTCCGGGGCGCAGCTCGGGATCACCGTCACCAACCTGGTCGTCGGCATGCTCGCCGAGCCGTCGATCGCGGCTCTGATCGCGGAGCCCCTGGAGGCGCTAGGGGTCTCGCGGTCCACCTCCCGGTCGCTGGCACTGGTGATCGGCACGGGGCTGTCGACCGTGTTCCTGATGGTGGTCGGCGAGCTGGTGCCCAAGAACTGGGCGATCTCATCGCCGCTGGCGATGGCCAAGCGGGTGGGGACCGCGCAGAGTTGGTTCAGCGCGGCCTTCCGGCCCTTCATCACGCATCTCAACAACACCGCCAACCGGGTGGTACGCCGTTTCGGTCTGGAGCCCGCAGAGGAGCTGGCCTCCGCGCGCGGACCGCAGGAGCTGGCCGCGCTGGCCCGGCATTCCGCGCGCGCGGGCGCCCTGGAGGCGGACACCGCGGAGCTGTTCGTGAGGACGCTCAACCTCGCCGACCTGACCGCGGAGAACGTGATGACACCACGGGTGCAGGTGGTCGCCCTGGACGTGCAGGCGACCTGCGAGGACGTGGCGAACGCGACACGCGCGACGGGGCTGTCGAGGTTCCCGGTCTACCGCGGGAACCTCGACTCGGTCGTCGGTATCGCGCACATCAAGGACGTCCTGGCCGTGCCGGCCGAGCGGCGCCCCCGGGCCTCGGTCGCCGAGCTGCTGCGCGACCCGCTCCTGGTGCCCGAGTCGCTCACCGTGGACCGGCTCCTGGACCGGCTGTCCGGCAGACGCACCATGGCGGTCGTCATCGACGAGTACGGCGGTACTGCGGGCGTGGCGACCCTGGAGGACATCGTCGAGGAGGTCGTCGGCGAGGTGCGGGACGAGCACGATCCGCACGAGACGCCCGACCTGGCCCCCGCGGGCACCGACGACGAGGGCAGGGAGCTCTTCCGGGCCGACGGTTCGACGCGGATGGACCAGCTCGCGCGCGTGGGGCTGCGGGCGCCCGAGGGGCCGTACGAGACGCTGGCCGGTCTGGTCGCGACGGAGCTCGGCCGGATTCCGGCCGTCGGCGACTCGGTGGACGTCGCCGGCTGGCGGCTCGACGTGGTGGACGCACAGGGCCGCCGGGCGGCGCGGGTGCTGCTGCACGCGCCCCTGGAGGACGGTCCGGAACCGGAGGCCGGGGCATGACCGCCGTCCGGTCGCGGGAGGACAGCGCCGGGTTCCGAGTGGAGACGGCCGCGTTCCTGGAAGGCAGGGCCGGGCTGCGGGTGGAGACGGCCGCGTTCCTGGAGGGCAGGGCCGGGTTCCTGAAGCAGCGGGCCGGGTTCCTGGAGGAGGGCGCCGACCGATGACCGCCGTCCAGTTGCTGATCGGTCTCGCGACCCTGGTCGTCAACGCCTTCTTCGTGGGCGCCGAGTTCGCGCTGATCTCCGTGCGCCGCAGCCAGATCGAGCCGTACGCCGATCAGGGCGACCGGCGTGCGAAGAGCGTGCTGTGGGGCCTTGAGCACGTCTCCGCGCTGATGGCGGCCGCGCAGCTCGGGATCACGCTGTGCACTCTGGTCCTGGGCGTGGTCGCGGAACCGGCCATCGCGCATCTGTTGGAGCCGGTGTTCCACGCGGTGGGCGTACCTGAGGGCGCGGGGCACGCGGTGTCCTTCGTCATCGCGCTGACGCTTGCGACCTATTTGCACATGCTGCTCGGCGAGATGGTCCCGAAGAACATCGCGCTCGCGGAGCCGGTGCGCAGCGCGCTGCTCCTGGGACCGCCGCTGGTGGCCCTGGCCCGTGGACTGCGTCCGGTGATCTTCACGATCAACGCGTTCGCCAACGCCCTGCTGAAGCTGCTGCGGGTGGAGACGAAGAACGAGGTCACGGCCACCTTCTCGGACGCCGAGCTGGCCCGGATCGTGCGGGACTCCGGCGAGGCGGGCCTGATCGACGAGCGGGCGCGGGAGCGGCTGCACGACGCTCTGGAGCTCGGCCGGCGGCCCGTCCGGGACGTGGTGCTGCCGCTCGAACGGGTCGTCTACGCGCGCGTGGGCGTCACTCCGGAGCAGTTGGAGGAGCTGTCGGCCGAGTCCGGCTTCTCGCGTTTCCCGGTGGTGGACGAGGGGCGCCGGATCGTCGGCTATCTGCACGTCAAGGACGCCCTGGACGCCTCCCCGCGGGATGTGCCGTTCCCGGTCCGGGACATGCGGCCGATCGCCCGGATCCGGGAGAACACGCCCCTGGACGACGTGCTCACGGCGATGCGGCGCAGCCGGACGCATCTGGCGGCGGTGCTCGGCGAGGACGGGCGGCTGGCGGGGCTGGTGACGATGGAGGACGTGCTGCGGGAGCTGTTCGGGCGGCAGGTGTGAGGGGCGGTCGAGGGCGTCGAGGGTGACCGACCGGCGGGTATGTGCAGCGGTTACCATTTCTTCCGTCATGCAGACGAATCCCACACACACCAGCCTGGTCGCGGTCGGCGACTCCTTCACCGAGGGCATGTCGGACCTGTTGCCGGACGGCTCCTACCGCGGCTGGGCCGATCTCCTGGCCGGCCGGATGGCCGCGGTCACGCCCGGTTTCCGGTACGCCAACCTCGCGGTGCGCGGCAAACTGATCAAGCAGATAGTCGACGAGCAGGTCGACGTCGCGGCGGCGATGCAACCCGACGTGATCACGCTGGTGGGTGGGCTGAACGACACCCTGCGACCCAAGTGCGACATGGGGCAGGTCCGCGCGCTGCTGACCGAGGCCGTGGAGCGGCTCGCCCCGTCCTGCAAGCAACTGGTGCTGATGCGCAGCCCCGGCCGCCAGGGCCCGGTCCTGGAGCGCTACCGGCCCCGCATGGAGGCGCTGTTCGAGGTCGTCGACGACCTGGCGTCCCGGCACGGCGCCGTGGTCGTCGACCTGTACGGCGCGGCCTCGCTGTCCGACCCGCGGATGTGGGACGTGGACCGGCTGCACCTGACCTCCGAGGGCCACCTCCGGGTCGCCGAGGCCGTGTGGCAGACCCTCGGCTACGACCCCGAGGACACGGAGTGGCGGACACCGCTGCCGGCCACCGTGCCGCCGAGGTGGGTGGCCCGCCGGGTCGCGGACGTCCGGTTCACCCGCCAGTACCTGCTGCCGTGGATCGGCCGACGCCTGACGGGACGGTCGTCGGGCGATGGTCTGCCCCCGAAGCGGTCGAAGTTGCTGCCGTACGAGGGGCCGGTGGAGTAGGCGGGGGGTGAGCCACTTCTCGACGTCGGCCAGGCAATCCGAAAGTCCTCGTAGGTTCCCACGAACACCCCCGCGACGCTGGCCTGCACGAATCGCCAGTAGAATCTGCACACGTGACTCCCGCCAAGCCCCGCATCCCGAACGTCCTCGCCGGACGCTACGCCTCCGCCGAGCTCGCCACGCTCTGGTCGCCCGAGCAGAAGGTGAAGCTGGAGCGTCAGCTCTGGCTCGCCGTGCTGCGGGCCCAGAAAGACCTCGGGATCGAGGTGCCGGAGCAGGCGCTCGCCGACTACGAGCGGGTTCTCGACACCGTCGACCTGGCTTCCATCGCCGAGCGCGAGAAGGTCACGCGGCACGACGTGAAGGCCCGGATCGAGGAGTTCAACGACCTCGCCGGACACGAGCAGGTCCACAAGGGCATGACGTCCCGGGACCTCACCGAGAACGTCGAGCAGCTCCAGATCCGGCTCTCCCTGGAGCTGATGCGCGACCGCACGGTGGCGGTGCTGGCACGTCTGGGCAAGCTCGCGGGCGAGTACGGCGAGCTGGTCATGGCCGGCCGCTCGCACAACGTGGCCGCGCAGGCCACCACCCTCGGCAAGCGCTTCGCGACGGCGGCGGACGAGTTGCTCGTCGCGTACGGCCGGGTCGAGGAGCTCCTCGGCCGGTACCCGCTGCGTGGCATCAAGGGCCCGGTCGGCACCGCGCAGGACATGCTGGATCTGTTGGGCGGGGACGCCGCCAAGCTGGCGGAGCTGGAGGACCGGATCGCCGGGCACCTGGGCTTCGCGCAGGCGTTCACGAGCGTCGGTCAGGTCTACCCGCGCTCCCTCGACTACGAGGTCGTGACCGCGCTGGTGCAGCTGGCGGCGGCTCCCTCCTCGCTGGCGAAGACGATCCGGCTGATGGCCGGGCACGAGCTGGTGACCGAGGGCTTCAAGCCGGGCCAGGTCGGCTCCTCCGCCATGCCGCACAAGATGAACACACGGTCCTGCGAGCGTGTCAACGGCCTGATGGTCATCCTGCGTGGCTACGCCTCGATGACCGGCGAGCTGGCGGGCGACCAGTGGAACGAGGGCGACGTGTCCTGCTCGGTGGTGCGCCGGGTCGCGCTGCCGGACGCGTTCTTCGCGCTCGACGGACTTCTGGAGACCTTCCTGACGGTCCTCGACGAGTTCGGCGCCTTCCCGGCCGTCGTGGCCCGTGAGCTGGACCGCTACCTGCCCTTCCTCGCCACCACCAAGGTGCTGATGGGCGCGGTGCGCGCGGGCGTCGGCCGTGAGGTCGCGCACGAGGCGATCAAGGAGAACGCCGTGGCCTCCGCGCTCGCGATGCGCGAGCAGGGTGCCGAGCGCAACGAACTCCTCGACAAGCTGGCCGCCGACGAGCGCATCCCGCTCGACCGCGCCCAGCTCGACGCGCTGATGGCCGACAAGCTGTCCTTCACCGGCGCCGCGGCCGACCAGGTCGCCCTCGTCGTCGGCCGGATCGAGGAGATCGTCAAGCAGCACCCGGCGGCCGCGGGCTACACGCCCGGGGCGATCCTCTGACACTCCTCACGCCATGACGCGCTTCACCCCCGAGGAGCTGGCGGCCGCCCGCGACCGGCTCGTGCCGGACGTCGTCGCGGACGGTCTCCATGTGCTGTTCTGCGGGATCAACCCCGGCCTGATGACGGCCGCGACGGGCCATCACTTCGCCCGGCCCGGCAACCGGTTCTGGCCGGTGCTGCATCTGTCCGGCTTCACGCCGAGGCTCTTGAAGCCGTCGGAGCAGCAGGAGTTGCTGTCGTACGGGCTCGGCATCACGAATGTCGTGGCCCGGGCGTCCGCGCGGGCGGACGAGCTCAGCGCGGAGGAGTACCGCGAAGGCGGGCGGCTGCTGGCGGAGAAGGTGGCACGGCTCAGGCCGCGTTGGCTGGCCGTGGTGGGGGTGACCGCGTACCGGGCGGCCTTCGACGACCGCAAGGCGCAGGTGGGGCCCCAGGAGCGGACGATCGGGGGCACACGCGTGTGGGTGCTGCCGAATCCGAGCGGTCTCAACGCGCACTGGACGGCGGCGACGATGGCGGAGGAGTTCGCCCGGCTGCGGGTGGCGGCGGACGGCTAGTGGGTCACAGCGGGTCGTGAGGGGATGGCTCCCGGTAGGTCACACCGGGGCGTGGTCGGATGCCTCCTGGCAGGTCACACCGGGTCGATGTCGGAGGCCACGGCCAGGACGTGGACCTCGTCGGTCTCGTCCCGGTAGCCCACGCCGAGCGCGATCCAGCGGTCCGAGCCAGGGGGCTGCCACAGGTCGAGGTCGTCCGCCACGATGCTCGTCGTGGCCCAGGGCTCGGGTATCTCCTCGCCTCGTTCCAGGCGCAGCTTGAGCGTGCCCATCCCCCAGGGCCGCTGCTGCCTGCCCCAGCGGTCGTCCAACTCCTGGGCTATGCGGCTCCTGAGGGCGTAGAAGTCCCCCACGGCCGCCATGCGCGGCGCCGCGTCTCCGTCCCGCATCCCGTGGCTCGCCTCTAACGACTCGATGCGGTAGCCGGGCCCCGACCTGTAGGCGCGCGACTCGCCGTCCGTCGCGGCCAGGTCGCGGACGCACAGCGAGTCGATCGCGGCGAGGTACTTCGCACTGTCCATGTGATCCAGTAAACCCGGCACCACTGACATTTGGCGGGGCGTCAGGCGACTTTCGGGGTCAGGCGTCCCGTCGTCGCACGCTCCACGCTCCCGCGGCGAGTGCCGCCGCCGCCCACAGCAGGGTGACTCCGAGTCCGGCCCACGGCCCCAGAGTTCGGTCGGGCGTCTCGTAAAGGACGGTCTGGCCCGCCCTGTCGGGCAGGAAGTCGGCGACACCGCCCCCGGCCGCGTCGCCGATCACGAACGACACGACGAGGATGAACGGGATGATGAGGGAGAGCGCGCCCACACCGCTGCGCAACAGGGCCGTGATCCCGGCCGCGAACAGCGCCATCAGTGTGAGGTAGAGGGCGCAGCCGACGACACCGCGCGCCTGCTCTCCCGTGGAGAGGCCGCTCGCCGCGTCGCCGAGCCCGGCCCGGGCCACGACGAGCGCGGCGAACGCGGTGACCAGCCCGACGACCAGAGTCGGTACGGCGATCGCGACCAGCTTCGCCGCGAACCACCGCCCGCGCCTCGGCACCGCGGCCAGTGTCAGCCGGAGCCCACCCCCGTGGAACTCCGACGACACCGCCATGGCACCGAACGCGATGGCCGCGATCTGGCCCGGTGCTACCCCGGACAGCGCCATGAACAGCGGATCGAACTCGGGGTCGGAGGTCTCGGAGACCCCGGCGATCGCCGAGAACGCGGTGGTCGCCGCGAACAGGGCGAGGAGTGCGCCGAGGAGCGAGCGCAGCGTACGGATCTTCAGCCACTCGGCGTGGAGGACGGGGACGAAGGGCATGTCAGGCCTCCTGCGGCTGTGGGGTGAACTCGGTTTCGGTGGCGGTGAGATCGAGGTAGGCCTGCTCCAAGGTGCCTTCCTCTGCGGCCAGTTCCAGGATCGGTACCCCCGCCGCGGAGGCGAGGACGCCGATCTCGTCCACGCGCGCGTGGTGCACGGTCCAGCGCCCGTCCTCGTGCTCCACGGCTTCGTGACCGTGGTGGGCGAGGGCGCTCCTGAGGGCGGTGGGGTCCGTCGTACGGATGCGGACGCTGGGCTGCACGCGTGCGTGGATGAACTCCCGCATGGGCGTGTCGGCGAGCAGGCGGCCCTTGCCGAGAACGACGAGGTGGTCGGCGAAGGACGCGGTCTCGTTCATGAGGTGGCTGGAGACCAGGACCGTTCGGCCCTCCGTGGCCAGCCGGCGCAGCAACTTGCGGATCCAGATGATGCCTTCGGGGTCGAGGCCGTTCGAGGGCTCGTCGAGCATGACCACCCGGGGGTCGCCGAGCAGGGCGCCCGCGATGCCGAGCCGCTGCCGCATGCCCAGCGAGTACGTCTTCACCCGGCGCCGGGCGACCGAGGCCAGGCCCGTCTCCTCCAGCACCTCGTCGACCCGGCGGTCGGGGATGCGGTTGCTCGCCGCCAGCGTGCGCAGATGGTCGCGGCCGGTGCGGGAGCCGTGCGCGGCCTGGGCGTCGAGGAGGGCGCCCACCTGGCGCAGGGGTTCGACGAGCGTGACGTAGGCGCGGCCGCCGATCGTGGCCGTCCCCGAGGTCGGTCGGTCAAGGCCGAGGACGAGCCGCATCGTGGTGGACTTTCCGGCGCCGTTGGGGCCGAGGAAGCCGGTGACGCGGCCGGGCAGGACACGGAAGGTGACGTCGTCCACGGCGCGTCGGCTGCCGAACTCCTTGGTGAGGGCTTGGACTTCGATGCTGGTCATGGCAGCAGCCTGGCGCGCGCCGTGGCGGCGGTGCCTCCCCCGTGCGTGGAGATCGTCTCCCCCGTGCGGGGGAGGTTCGTTGTCAGTGGCGGCTGGCACGATGACCAAATGGTCCGTTTGCTGCGCCCGTTCGGCCGGGCGGTGACGTACACACGACTGCTGCATCTGTTCATCGCCGTCGTGTGGCCCGCCATGTGGCTGTTCATCGAGGAGGCCTGGTGGACCTGGCTGGTGGCGGCCGCGGCGCTCGTCCCGGCCGGACTGGTCCCTGCGATGCGCACGGTGGAGGGGCTGCAGGCCAGGCTGCTGCTGACGGGTCATCGGCACGACAGCGAGAGCATCGACATCGTCGTGGCGCCGTCCACGTCCTGGGCCGACCGGGGGCGGCTCGTCGTGTGGCTGGAGACCCGGCTGCTGCTCGGCTACGCGACCTCGATGCTCGTCGTCCAGCTGCTCATCAGCTCGGTGGACCTGGTGTCGGCGGCGTTCGGCCATGACGTCGACGAAGGGGTGCTGATCCTCCTCGACGGCCACCAGTGGTGGCACATCCTGCTCGCGCCCCTCTCGCTGGCCGCGCTGGGGGTGACCGTCGTCGTCTCCGGACGGATCGTCACCGCGCTCGCCCTGCGCCTCCTCGGTCCCTCCCCGGCCGAACGCCTCGCCGCCATGGAGGAGCGCACCGAGCAGCTCCTCGAACGCACGCGCATCGCGCGCGAGCTGCACGACTCGATAGGGCATGCCCTGACCGTCGCCGTCGTCCAGGCGGGTGCCGCCCGCGCGGCCGGCGATCCCGCCTTCACCGACCGCGCCCTCGACGCCATCGAGGAGACCGGCCGGGCCGCGCTGGAGGACCTGGAGCGCGTTCTCGGTGTGCTGCGGGAGTCCGAGCGGCCGGTGAGCAGCCGCCCGACACTCACGGACGCCGACCGGCTGCTGGAGTCCGCCCGTGCGTCCGGAGCGAAGGTGGACGCCGAGTTCACGGGGCCGGTGGACACCGTGCCGGGCCCGGTCTCGCGCGAGGGCTATCGCATCCTCCAGGAGTCGCTGACCAACGTGCTCCGGCATGCGGGGGCCGTCCCGGTCCGGGTCCGTATCGAGGTCGGGGACGAGAGTCTCGCCCTGGAGGTCCGCAATCCGCTGACGGCCGACATACCGGGGCCGGGCCGGGGCAGCGGTCTGCGGGGCATACGCGAGCGCGCGGCCCTGCTCGGCGGCCGCGCGCAGACCGGGCCGGACCAGGGCGACTGGCAGGTGCATGTCCAGTTGCCGCTGCGCTGATCTACGCTGGCCGGATGCCGGTCACCGTTCTCCTCGTCGACGACGAACCCCTCGTACGCGCCGGTCTGCGGGCCGTGCTGGAGGCGCAGCCCGACATCGAGGTCGTCGGCGAGGCGGCGGACGGGGCGGCGGTGATCCCACTCGTACGGCAGTTGCGGCCCGACGTGGTCGCCATGGACGTACGGATGCCTCTGCTGGACGGCATCGAGGCCACGCGCGCGGTGCTGCGGACGGTCGATGCACCACCGAAGATCGTCGTCGTGACGACGTTCGAGAACGACGAGTACGTGTACGAGGCCCTGCGGGCCGGTGCCGACGGGTTTCTGCTGAAGCGGGCCCGGCCTGCCGAGATCGTGCACGCGGTGCGACTGGTCGCCGAGGGCGAGTCGCTGCTGTTCCCCGCCTCGGTACGGCAGCTCGCCGCCCGGTACGGCGACGACGGGGGCAACCGCGCGGCCCGGGCTGCGATGGAGCGGGCCCAGCTGACCGAGCGGGAGGCCGAGGTACTCCGGCTCATGGCACGCGGCCTGTCCAACGCGGAGATCGCCGGGCGGCTGATCGTCGGTACGGAGACCGTCAAGTCGCATGTCAGCGCCGTACTGGCGAAGCTGGGGGCGCGCGATCGCACGCAGGCGGTGATCGCGGCGTACGAGTCCGGGTTCGTGGCGCCGGGATGACCGGATCCGATCGGTGAGCGGCGTGGACGATCTCGCGGCGCCCGGCACTCGCCGGGGCCCGTCGCGCCGAGTAGCATCCGCCCAACACGCGCACGAGCTGGGAGGACGGACGTTGGGGCGGCTGACCGGTGGGGACCCCTCGCTGCTGCGAAGGATCAATTCCGCGGTGGTGCTGCACGCGCTGCGCGCCACGGACTGCGCGACGCTGACCGAGATCACCCGGGTGACGGGGCTGTCCCGGCCGACGGTCGAGGGCGTCGTCGAGGGGCTCATCGAGGGCGGCCTGGTCGTCGAGAAGGCGGCGGACGACAGCGTCGCCCGGCGCCAGGGGCGGCCCGCGCGGCGGTTCAGGTTCCGGGCCGAGGCCGGGCATCTGCTGGGCCTGGACATCGGGCCGCACCGGGTCGCGGCGCTTCTCTCCGACCTGGACGGGCGGGTGCTGGGTGCCGTGGCGAAGGACGTCGACGAGACGGCCTCCGCCGACGAGCGTCTGGAGCGGCTGCGCACCGCGGTGGCCGAACTGCTGCGCCGGGCCGGGGTCGCGCGCGACTCCCTGTGGGCGGTGGGAGTCGCCTCGCCGGGCATCGTCGAGGCGGACGGCACGATACGGCTGTGCGCGGCGCTGCCGGAGTGGACAGGACTGCGCCTCGGGGAACGGCTCAGCCGTTCCTTCAAGTGCCCGGTGCTGGTCGAGAACGACGCCAACGCGGCCGCGGTCGCCGAGCACTGGAAGGGCGCCGCCACCGAGTCCGACGACGTCGTGTTCGTCCTCGCCGGGCTCAGCCCGGGGGCCGGCTCGCTGATCGGCGGACGGCTGCACCGGGGGTACGGGGGAGCGGCCGGGGAGATCGGCGCGCTGCATCTGCTGGGCCGTGAGGTCACCCCGGAAACACTGCTGTCCACCACGGACGAGCCGCTGCACCCGCTCGACGAGCAGGCGGTCGCCGAGGTCTTCGCGCAGGCCCGTGAGGGCGACCAGCGGGCCCGTGCGGCCGTGGACCGCTTCCTCCAGCGGCTCGTCCACGACGTGGCTGCACTCGCCCTGGCCCTGGACCCGGAACTCGTCGTGGTCGGCGGCTGGGCGGCCGGCCTGGACGGTGTACTGGAGCCGCTGCGGCGCGAGTTGGCCCGCTACTGTCTGCGCCCGCCGAAGGTGACCTTGTCGCTCCTCGGCGAGGCCGCCGTGGCGACGGGTGCGCTGCGGCTGGCCCTCGACCATGTGGAGGAGCAGCTGTTCGCGGTGGAGGGCACGGTGACCGCGCGGCGCTGAGCGCGCCCCGTACGACAAGCGGCGGCGCCCCGGAGATGCGCTCCGGGGCGCCGCCGTACTGCTGCGCGACCTGCTCAGGATGCCTGGCGTTCCGGCCCGTCGTGGATCTCGACCGCGCCGGAGTCACCGAAGGTCAGCCGGCAGGTGTCCGCGCGGTAGGTGGCCACGGAGATCGCGGCGGTGCGGCCCCCGGACAGATAGCGGGTGGTGACGACGAGCACCGGGGCCCCTGGCAGCCGGTCGAGTTCCTTGGCGTCGTCCGCGCGGGCCGAGCCGAGCTCGACGGCGTTCTCCCGGCTCTCCAGCTCAAGGCGGTGCAGCTCGCGCAGGACGGCACGCGCGCGTGCCGCCCCGGACGGAGCGTCTATGGCGGAGAGCTCGGGCACCGACTCCTCGGGGATGTAGAGCAGTTCGGCGGCGACGGGCTGGCCGTGGGTCATCCGGGAGCGCCGCACGGTGAGCACCGGCTGGTCGCGGCTGCTCCCGAGGGCGTCGGCGACGGGCGGGGGCGGCACCGCGGCGGCGCAGTCCACGGACTGCCAGTCGTCGCCGGCGACGCCGGGCCAGGCGTGCTGCTCGGTGCCGACGGCCACGCCCACGCGCGGCGGGGCGACGGTCGTGCCGACACCGCGGCGGCGCTGCAGCCTGCCCTCCAGCTCCAGCTGCTCCAGTGCCTGGCGGAGCGTGGCGCGGGCGACGCCGAAGCGGGCGGCGAGGTCGCGTTCGTTGGGCAGGATCTCGCCCACGGAGAATTCGGAGTCCAGTGCCTCACTGAGCACGGTCTTGAGATGCCAGTACTTCGGTTCCGGCACCGATTCGAGCTGCGTGGTCCCCACCCTTGCCTCCGCAATCGCCGTGGTCCGGCGGCGTTTTAGCGCCCTTGTTTATTAAAGGTTGTTGCACTTCTCTGCGACCATAGGGCGGCCCCCACCCTTGGTCAAGACCAATCCTCGATCCCCGTGACGGCACGTGCGCGTGGGGCCGCGCAGCGTTCATGAGGCATTCGCACGGCGCCCGGTTCGTGGCACGGCGCCGAAGCCCCCGTCGCGGAACGAGGGCTTCGGCCGGGCAGGGAAATCAGACGTCCATCAGGGAGCGCAGCTTGTCCGGGTTGCGGATGATGTAGATGGACTGGATCCGGCCGTCCAGGATGTCCATCTGGAAGACGGAGTCGGGCTTTCCGCCCGACAGGGCGAGCACCGCGGGTCCACCGTTGAGCTCCAGGAAGCGCCAGGTGAGGTCCGGGACGCCCTTTTCGGCGACGGCGACCATGAAGCGGCCCACGTGGTCGGCCGACTCCAGCACCCGCAGCGGCGCCTTGGTCTTGCCGCCGCTGTCGCCCACGAGACGGACGTCCGGGGCGAGCAGCGACATCAGCCCCTCCAGGTCACCTCCGTCGGCGGCGGCGAGGAAACGCTCCGTCAGATCGCGGCGCCGGGCCTGGTCGACCTCGTAGCGCGGCCGTCGTTCGTCGACATGCTTGCGGGCCCGCCCCGCGAGTTGCCGTACGGCGGGTTCGGCGCGATCGAGCATGGCGGCGATGTCGGCGTAGGGGTAACCGAAGGCCTCCCTGAGGACGAACACCGCCCGTTCCAGCGGTGACAGCGACTCCATGACCACCAGGACGGCGAGGGACACCGAGTCGGCGAGGACGGCCTGCTCGGCGGTGTCGGGCACGGTGTCCCCGAAGTCGGTCACATAGGGCTCGGGCAGCCACGGGCCGACATACGTCTCACTGCGCGCCTTGACCTGGCGGAGCCGGTCGATCGCCAGGCGCGTGGTGACGCGGACCAGATAGGCGCGCGGTTCGCGCACCTCGCTCCGGTCCGCCGCCGACCAGCGCAGCCAGGCTTCCTGCACCACGTCCTCGGCGTCGCTGACGCGTCCGAGCATGCGGTAGGCGACGCCCATGAGGACGGGACGGTGTTCTTCGAAGACATCGGTCTCGGTTTCGGTGGCCACGGATTCATCCCAACCCACACACGGGTTCGTGTCCAGGCGATTACACATGTGGCCACCTCAGGGGTCTACCCGCCAGTAGCAATTGCTGACAAGGTGTCTACAGCGTCCGACCGTGAGTTCTCGTCCCAGCCCGTGCGTCGCCGTTCAGGAGCCTTCATGTCCGCCACCGTCTCCTTCAAAGTCCCCTCCGCGCAGGGGCCGCAGCCCGTGACCGTGTCCTACACGCGCGTGGGCAGCGGTGAACCGCTGCTCCTGCTGCACGGCATAGGTCACCACCGGCAGGCCTGGGACCCGGTGGTCGACATCCTCGCGACCGAGCGCGAGGTGATCGCCGTGGACCTGCCCGGCTTCGGCGCGTCGCCGGGGCTGCCCGAGGGGCTGGCGTACGACCTGGCCACGACGACGGCCGTGTTCGGAGCGTTCTGCGAGGCTCTGGAGCTGGACCGCCCGCATGTGGCGGGCAACTCCCTCGGCGGCCTGCTGGCTCTGGAACTCGGCCGCGAGAAGCTGGTACGGTCCGTCACCGCCCTGTCCCCCGCGGGGTTCTGGTCACAGGCCGAGCGGCGCTACGCGTTCGGCGTCCTGCTCGCCATGCGGCACATCTCCCGGCGGCTGCCGCTGCCCCTGGTCGAGCGGCTGTCACGCAGCGCGGCCGGCCGCACGATGCTGACGAGCACGATCTACGCCCGCCCGGGTCTGCGGTCACCCGAGGCCGTGGTCGCCGAGACGCTCGCCCTGGCGCGGGCCACGGGGTTCGACGAGACCCTCCGGGCCGGTGGCGCCGTCCAGTTCACCGACGACATCCCGGGGCTGCCGGTCACCGTGGCCTGGGGAACCAGGGACATGCTGCTGGTGCGCCGGCAGGGCGTGCGGGCCAAGCGGATCATCCCCCGGGCCCGGCTCGTGCGGCTCCCCGGCTGCGGCCACTGCCCCATGAACGACGACCCGGCCCTGGTCGCCCGCGTCATCCTCGACGCCAGCCGCTGAGCCCTTCCGCCTCGCCGTCAACGCGCCGGATCCGAGGGCGACTCCGGCGCCGACCAGGGCGCTGCCCAGGGCCTGGGCGACGCCGTAGGAGCCCGTCCCCACGATGGGTGCGGTAAAGGCTGCCGCGACCGGGATGAGACCGGAGAAGAGTGTGGCGCGTTCGGCGCCGATCCGCTGCATGCCCATGTACCAGCACACGAAGCCGACGACGGTGACGACCGCCGCCTGCCACAGCAGCGCGGCGGCCTCGGCGGTGTCGGGGCGACGCAGCCACGCGGTGCCGTCCAGGAGGAGTCCGGCCGCCGCGGACTCCGCGGCGGCGACCGCGCAGACGATCGCGGACAGCAGCCGGGGGCCCAGCGGACGCAGCACGGGTACGGCGAGCACCGCGAAGCCGACCTCGCCTGCCAGCGCACCCACGGAGAAGGCGATGCCCGCGCCGTCGGTACGACCCCAGCCCTGGACGGCGAAGGCACCGAGGGCGACGAGGAACGCGCCCCGCAGAACCCGGCGTTGGGGCCGACGTCCGTCCAGCAGCGGGACGAGGACGGCCACCAGCACGGGGGCGCAACCGACGAAGACCCCGGGGACGGCCGGCTCCGCGCTGCGCTCGGCGGCGATGACGGCCAGGTTGAAGCCGACCATGCCGATGGCCGCGAGGAGCGCGAGACGCATCCATTGACGGAGCTCAAGTGCACGCAGCCTTGCGGCCGCTCCTCTTGCGGCCAGGGGAACCAGCAACAGCGCGGCGAGGCCGTAGCGCAGGAACTGGCCGCCCGCGTACGGGTAGTCGCCGAGCAGGCTGTTGGCGGTGAAGGACCCTCCGACGAGGACGCAGGCGAGCGCGGCGAGGAGGGAACCGCGCATGGTGGTGGCGTTCATGGAAGCGACGCTAGGAACAGCGGCGGCCCGGTTTAAGGTCCAGTGCCATGACGTCATCGGGGACCAATCCGGAACGACAGCCGAACGACGATCCGGTCGGCTCAGCGGCCTGGGAGCTGCTCCTCCCCGCCGTCGCGGCACCGGCACGCACGCGTGGCCGTTCCCTCCAGGCCGCGCTGCGGGAGGCGGTCCGGTCCGGGCGGCTCGTGCCCGGCACGCGGCTGCCGTCGAGCCGGGATCTGGCGGCGGACCTGGGTGTGTCACGCGGGCTGGTGACCGAGGCGTACGAGCAGCTGACGGCGGAGGGCTATCTGCGCAGCGGCCGCGGCGCCGGCACCTGGGTCGGCGGTGCCGTACGGGCCGCTCACCCACGCGCGCGTGACCTGGCGCCGCGCACCCCGGACACCCTTGTCGACTTCGTCGCAGGGACGCCCGACCTGTCGATGTTCCCCCGTGGCGCCTGGGCCACGTCACACCGCGCCGTCCTGGCGCAGCTGCCGCACCAGGACCTCGGCTATCCCGACCCGCGCGGACTGCCCCGGCTGCGTGCCGCGCTCGCCGAACTGCTGGCCCGACGGCGGGGCGTGGTCGCGGATCCGGAGCGACTCGTGGTCGTCTCCGGAGTGGCGCAGGCGACGACGCTGCTCGGATTCGCGCTCCACGCGCGCGCGTTGCCGACCGTCGGCGTCGAGGATCCCGGCAGCCCGCAACACGACGCCCTGTACGCGGCGGCGGGCGTCAGCACCGTCCCCGTACCGCTGGACGGGGACGGCATCGACATCGACGCGCTGCGGGCATCCGGCGTGCGTGCCGTGGTCACGACGCCCTCGCATCAGTTCCCCACCGGCATCGCGTACTCCGCGCGGCGCCGCGCGGAACTCCTCGGCTGGGCGCGCTCCGTCGACGGCCTCGTCCTGGAGGACGACTACGACGGCGACTTCCGCTACGACCGGGCGCCCGTCGGCGCGCTCCAGGGGCTCGACCCGGACCGTGTCGCCTACGCGGGGTCGGTCAGCAAGTCCCTCGCCCCGGGGCTGCGGCTCGGCTGGCTGCTCGTGCCGGAGTCGCTGGCCGACGAGGTAGTCGAACGCAAGCGGACGATGGACCTCGGCCACCCCACGATCGACCAGGCGCTGTTCGCCAGATTCGTGGAGCGCGGCGACTACGACCGTCAGCTGCGCCGCTGCCAACGCGCCTACCGGGAGCGGCGCGACGCGCTGGTCTCCGCGCTGGACGAACACTTCCCCGGCACGGAGGTCTCCGGAATCGCGGCCGGACTGCACGTCATCGCCGCGCTGCCGCGTCGGTACGGCCCGCGGGACAAGTTCCTCGCACGCACGGCCGCGGTGGGGGTGACCGTCCGCCCGCTGACGGAGTACGCACACGCGCGTGCCGAGCCCGACGAGGAGGAGGAAGTGCGGCTGGTCCTCGGATACGCCCACCTGTCCCCCACGCGCATCCGGGACGGCGTACGGCTGATGGCCGAGGCCGCTCGCGACTGACCGTGCTATCGCACACGGGTTCCCTTGTTCCCGCGGCCAGTTGTTCACTTGTGGTTCGCGTGCGCGCTGCGGCGCCCCAGTAGTTGTGGCAACGCACACTGGCCGGATCCCGTCCCTGGAGGCGCAGCCATGTCCCACCGTCCGTTCCCCGGCCGCCGCAGCGTTCTGCGCGGCTCCCTGGCCGCGTCGGCGGCCCTCACCCTGCCCGCGGCTGCCGGAGCCGCGCCGGCCTTCGCCCTCTCCGGGCGCCCCGGGGCGGGCTGGGGCGTGCAGACGGGAGACGTGACCTCCGACTCCGGCCTGGTGTGGGTGCGTTCGGACCGTCCGGCCCGGATGATCGTCGAGACGTCCGCCACCGAGTCGTTCCGCAACCCGCGCCGCTGGCACGGCCCTCTGCTCGGCGCGGACACCGACTTCACCGGTACGACCCGGCTGCGCGGTCTGCCGTCGGGCGAGCAGATCCACTACCGCGTGCTGCTGGCCGACCCGGACGACCCGCGCCGCACCGGCGAGCCGGTCGCCGGCACCTTCCGCACGGTCTCTCACATACGCCGGGACGGGGTGCGGTTCCTGTGGTCCGGTGACCTCGCGGGACAGGGCTGGGGCATCAACCCCGACTTCGGCGGCTACACGATCTACCGGGCGATGGCCAAGCTCGACCCCGACTTCTTCCTCTGCAGCGGCGACAACGTCTACGCCGACGGCCCGATCACGGAGACCGCCGCCCTGCCCGACGGCAGCACCTGGCGGAACATCACCACCGAGGAGAAGTCCAAGGTCGCCGAGACCCTGGCCGAGTTCCGCGGCAACTTCCGCTACAACCTGCTCGACCACAACCTCAGGGCCTTCAACGCCCAGGTGCCGTCCATCATCCAGTGGGACGACCACGAGGTGCGCAACAACTGGTACCCGGGCCAGACGATCCTGGACTCCGACACCCGCTACACCGAGAAGCGTGTCGACGTGCTGGCGGGCCGGGCCCGGCGGGCGTTCAGCGAGTACTTCCCGATCTCCACGCTCCGGCCCGGGGCGCGGGACGGCCGGGTGTACCGGGTCATGCACCAAGGCCCGCTGCTCGACGTGTTCGTGCTGGACATGCGGACGTACCGCAACGCCAACTCGCCGGACGACCAGACCGTGGACCCGCAGGGCATCCTCGGCCGCGAGCAGTTGGAGTGGTTGAAGCGCGAGCTGTCGCGCTCGCGGGCGGTGTGGAAGGTGATCGCCTCCGACATGCCGCTGGGCCTGGTCGTCCCCGACGCCACGGAGGGCAAGGCGAACATCGAGGCGGTGGCGCAGGGCGACCCGGGCGCCCCGCTCGGGCGTGAGCTGCAGATCGCCGAGCTGCTGCGGTACGTCAAGCACCGGAGGATCACCGGCACGGTGTGGCTGACCGCCGACGTGCACCACACCTCGGCCCAGCACTACCAGCCGTCGCGAGCCGCGTTCACCGACTTCGAGCCGTTCTGGGAGTTCGTCTCGGGCCCGCTGAACGCGGGTGCCTTCCCGGCCAGCGCGCTCGACGGCACCTTCGGCCCGGAGCGGGTGTTCGTGAAGGCGCCGACCGCGTCGAACGTCTCCCCCGCGGGCGGCTACCAGTTCTTCGGCGAGGTCGACATCGACGGCCACAGCGGAGAGCTGACGGTGCGTCTGCGCGAGGCGGACGGCACCGTGCTGTTCACGCAGGTCCTCCAGCCGGGCCGGGTGGGTCAGTAACTCCCGCACCGTCGAAGGCGGGCCGCGCGCCGGCGTCATCCTCCGGTGCGCGGCCTGTGAATCCCCAGTGCCTGCGCGTCACGATGAACACGGAGGTGGCCGTATGACGTAGTTCGGGGTATCGGCGCACGTCAGGCGTCGGACCCGACCGGACAGTTGAAAAGGGCATAAAAGTGCAGAACCACGCTTTACCGATCAGTCACAAGGCGTTCGTGATCACGCAACACCGTTCCTCCACAGTGGCTGCATGACTCGAGACATGTCTGATGTGACGCAGGTGAAGGACGGGCCCAGCGTGAACAGCTGGCTCCTGGCAGCCACGACCAAGTGCCGGACATGGTGGTCACGCCGCCACGGTCAAGCACCACCCTCGGGTGATACCGGCGCCCGGCTCCTGCCCGAGAGGGAGCAGGCCGGGCCGGCCGCGGAGAGCACTCTGTGGCGGATGCGGACGACGGTGAAGGACGAACCGGGATCGCTGGCCGCCCTCTGCGCGGCCCTCGCCGGGCAGCGGGTCGACATCCTGAGCCTCCAGACCCACCCACTGGCCGAGGGCACGGTCGACGAGTTCCTGCTGCGGGCTCCGGGAGCCCTGGAAGGGGCGGAGCTCACCCGGGCGGTCGCGGGGGCCGGCGGTACCGACACCTGGATCGAGCGGGCCGACACGCATGACCTGGTGGACGCCCCGACCCGGGTGCTGGGTCTCGCCACCCGCACCGCCCTGGACGCGGCGGAACTGCCGCTGGCGTTGCGGCAGTTGCTGGGCCGGTGCACGATCCGGTCCTCGCCGGCCGTTCCGGCGGGCGGCGGTCGCGGGCCGGAGGGCGTGCCCGTGGAAGGAGCTCTGGAGGAGACCGTGCTGCGGTTGCGGGCGCCGGAAGGTGGAGTGATCACCGTGGAGCGGCCGTATCTGCCGTTCACGCCGACCGAGTTCGCCCGGGCCCGGGCCCTGGTCGAGTTGGACGCGCGGCTCGGTCCGCGGGTGCCGCGCAGCCAGGACGTACTGACACTGCCCGAGGGCAACGACATCACCGTGCGCCGGGCCGACACGGGTGACCTGGAGGCCGCGCGGGCGATGCACGAGCGGTGCTCGTCGCGGACGCTGAGCATGCGGTACCACGGGCCTGTCGGTGACGCCGACCGCTATCTCAACCACCTGCTCAGTCCGCGCTTCGGCCGCACGCTCGCCGTACAGACCGCGTCGGGGCGGATCGTGGGGCTCGGGCATCTGCTGTGGGACGGTGACGAGACGGAGGTGGCGCTGCTCGTCGAGGACGCGTGGCAGCGGCGAGGGATCGGTGCGGAGCTGTTGGAGCGGCTCGTGGGGATGGCAGTCGAGGCCGGGTGCGAGAGCGTGTACGCGGTGACGCAGTCGTCCAACACGGGGATGGTGGCGGCCATGCGGGGGCTTGAGCTGCCGCTCGACTACCAGATCGAGGAAGGCACGTTGGTGATCACCGCGCGGCTTGCTCCGCAGCAGAGCGTCATGGGAGTCACCGGGGCCTGAGCGCCGTAGGGGTACTGGTCCCGTCGGCGGGTGCGGGGATGCTGTGGCTTGTCGCGCAGTTCCCCGCGCCCCTGAAGGGCACATTCAGTGCTGTGTCCAGATCTGTCCACAGGTCTTCCACGTCCTCAAGGCCCACCGAGAGGCGCAGCAGGCGGTCGCTCACTCCTGCGCTTCTTCTGTCCTCCGCGTTCACGATGCGGTGGCTGATCGACGCCGGGTGCTGGATCAGGGTGTCCACGCTGCCCAGGCTGACCGCGGGGGTGATCAGACGAACCCTGCTGATCACCTCGTGCGGGTCCCCCTCGACCTCGAAGGCGATCATGGCGCCGCCGATGCGTGGGTAGTGAACTCGGGTGACGCGGGGGTCGGCCGCCAGGCGGTGGGCGAGCTCGGCGGCGTTCGCGGACGCTGCCCGCACCCGTACCGGAAGGGTGGCGAGACCTCGCAACAGCAGGTAGCCGGCCAGCGGATGCAGGACTGCCCCCGTGGCGAAGCGGATCTGCCTGAGCTGTCCCGCGAACTCCTCGTCGCAGGCCACCACGCCCGCCATCACGTCCCCGTGCCCGCCGAGGTACTTGGTGGCGCTGTGCAGGATCAGCCGGGCACCTTGCTCGGCGGGGCGTTGGAGTACGGGGGTGGCGAAGGTGTTGTCCGCGAGGAGGGGCACGCTGCCGCAGGAGTGGGCCAGGGCTCGCAGGTCGACTTCGGCGAGGGTGGGGTTGGCCGGGGATTCCACCAGAACCAGTCCGGTGTCCGGGCGCAGCGCGTCGGTGACCCCCGCCGGGTCGGTCCAGGTGACCTCCGTGCCGAGGAGTCCGGCGGTGAGGAGATGGTCGCTGCAGCCGTACAGGGGGCGTACGGCGACGACGTGGCGCAGGCCGAGGGAGGACCGTACGAGAAGGACCGCCGTGAGCGCGGCCATGCCGCTGGCGAAGGCCACCGCCGCCTCGGTGCCCTCCAGACGGGCCAGGGCGGTCTCGAAGCGGGCGACGGTCGGGTTGCCGAGGCGGCCGTAGACGCGAGGCCCGTCCGGCTGGGCGCCCGTGGTGGCGAAGGCGTCGATGCGGGCGGCTTCTTCGCGGCTGTCATAGGACGGGTAGGTCGTCGACAGGTCGATGGGCGGGGCGTGCAGTCCCTGGCGGGCGAGGTCGTCGCGGCCGGCGTGGACGGCCTCGGTGGCCAGTGCTCTGAGCGGCGTACGGGACGCGGTGGAGGTGCGCGCTGAGTCCATGTGGCAAGGGTGAACACCGACCGGTGTTTCCGGGCACAAGCCCGTGCTACGTTCGGCCGATGGCCGAAACTGTCGTACTGGATCCGGTGGACCTGCATCTGCTGCGGATGCTGCAGAACGACGCCCGGACCACCTACCGCGACCTCGCCGCCCAGGTCGGGGTCGCCCCGTCGACCTGTCTGGACCGGGTGACCCGGCTGAGGCGCAGTGGCGTCATCCTCGGTCATCAGCTGCGGCTGGATCCCGCGAAGCTCGGCCGGGGCCTGGAAGCGCTGCTGTCGGTGCAGGTCAGACCTCATCGGCGGGAGCTGGTGGGACCGTTCGTGGAGCGGATCAGGGCGCTGCCGGAGTCCCGGACCGTGTTCCATCTGACCGGTCCCGACGACTATCTCGTCCATGTGGCCGTGGCGGACATGGCGGATCTGCAGCGGCTGGTGCTGGACGAGTTCACGTCCCGGCGCGAAGTGGCCCGGGTGGAGACCCGGTTGATCTTCCAGCAGTGGGAGTGCGGGCCGCTGCTTCCGCCTGCCACGCCGACAGCGGAATCGGGGTGACTCCCGCGAGGTCCCCGTACGAGGATGGGCGGCATGTCTGAGACCCAGATCCCGCTGCCCCGTCAGGTCGCCGACGCCTACGTCGACGAGCTCATCGCCCTCGATCCGATCACCGGAACCTACCTGGGTGTGAAGGAGAGTTCGAGCAAGCTCCCCGATACCTCACCGGCGGGCCAGGAGGCGCTCGCGGAGCTTCAGCGGGCCACGCTCGCCAAGCTCGACGAGGCCGAGCGCCGGCCCGGCGCGGACAGTGACATCGAGCGCCGGTGCGGCCGGCTGCTGCGCGAACGTCTGACGGCCGAACTCGCCGTGCACGAGGCCGACGAGGGCCTGCGCTCGGTCGGCAACATGGCCACGGCCGCGCACTCGATCCGTGAGGTCTTCACCGTCACTCCGACGGAGACGGAGGAGGACTGGGCGGCGATCGCGGAGCGGCTGCGGGCGGTTCCGACCGCGTACGCCGGCTACCGCGAGTCCCTCGCGC
The DNA here is from genome assembly GCF_044903305.1 of Streptomyces sp. NPDC019531. Lineage (NCBI taxonomy): Bacteria > Bacillati > Actinomycetota > Actinomycetes > Kitasatosporales > Streptomycetaceae > Streptomyces > Streptomyces sp. NPDC019531. Next base: position 41,262 of record NZ_JBJDQL010000030.1, read on the forward strand.
TCGGTCTGGAGCGCAAGCTGTACGCGGCACCGCGCCCGACCGCCACTTTCGTCGAACAGCTCACCGAGTGGGCGGACACCGACGGCAACGGCCGGGGCTGGTTCGAGGACTTCGCCTCGGCGGGCCCGGAGGCACTGCGCGCGGAGCTGGACGAGGCCGCCCGCGCCGCGACCGCCTCGGTCGTGGAACTGCGCGACTGGATGCGGGACGTGTACACGCCGACGATCGAGGGTGCCCCGAACACGGTGGGCCGGGAGCGGTACGCCCGCTGGGCGCGCTACTTCAACGGCACGGACCTCGACCTGGACGAGGCGTACGCGTACGGCTGGTCCGAGTACCACCGACTGCTCGGCGAGATGAAGCAGGAAGCCGAGAAGATCCTGCCCGGCGCCGAGACGCCCTGGGTGGCGCTCGCCCACCTCGACGAACACGGAAAGCACATCGAGGGCGTCGACGAGGTCCGTGACTGGCTGCAGGGCCTGATGGACCAGGCGATCGACTCGCTCGACGGCACCCACTTCGAACTCGCCGAGCGAGTGCGGAAGGTGGAGTCGTGCATCGCTCCGCCCGGTGGTGCGGCTGCCCCCTACTACACGCCCCCGTCGGAGGACTTCTCGCGTCCGGGCCGCACCTGGCTGCCGACGATGGGCCAGACCCGTTTCCCGGTCTACGACCTCGTCTCGACCTGGTACCACGAGGGCGTACCTGGCCACCACCTCCAGCTCGCGCAGTGGACGCACGTCGCGGGGAACCTCTCCCGCTACCAGGCCGCGGTGGGCGGGGTGAGCGCCAACGCCGAGGGCTGGGCCCTGTATGCGGAGCGGCTGATGGACGAGCTCGGCTTCCTCACGGACGCGGAGCAGCGGCTCGGCTACCTCGACGCGCAGATGATGCGGGCCGCGCGGGTCATCGTCGACATCGGCATGCATCTGGAGCTGGAGATCCCGGCGGGCTCCCCGTTCCACCCGGGCGAGCGCTGGACGCCCGAGCTGGCGCAGGAGTTCTTCGGCGCGCACAGCAGCCGGCCGGCGGACTTCGTGGAGAGCGAGCTGACCCGCTATCTCACGATTCCCGGCCAGGCGATCGGCTACAAGCTCGGTGAGCGGGCCTGGCTGCTCGGCCGTGAGAAGGCCCGCGAGCGGCACGGCGACGCTTTCGACCTCAAGGCCTGGCACATGGCGGCGCTGTCGCAGGGTTCGCTGGGGCTTGACGATCTGGTGGACGAGTTGGCCCGGCTCTGACCTGGGGCGCCGGGTGCGGATCTGGGGATCCGGGGATCTGATCCGCGATCCCGGCAACTGCACCGGCACCGGCACCGGCACGCACCATGCGGCCGGTGCCGGATGCCGCTCTCCTCGGCGGTCCGGCCGACCGGCGACGAGCGAGACCGGCCGGGTCGTCCTACGGCATCCCCCGGCGCCCCGGACTGCCGTGCACTTCCCGAGCGCCCGCGCACGAGCCGTTCGGTCGCGCCCGGGAACGGCCCTCAGTCCGACAGCCGCCGCAACTGGACGAGCCCCAGCCAGGTCTCCGGCCCGGGCCGCACGTTGGCCGCGCGCACCGCGTACCGCCCCGGGGCCAGCGAGACCTTCAAGTGGTCGGTGTTCACGGAGTCGTTGCCGGGCCAGGCCGCGTCGAAGAGGACGACCGGTCCGGGCACCGCCCAGTTCACCTCGTTCTCCCAGACGGCCGTGGCGAGTGCGGTGGGGACTTCGGCGAGGAGTTCGTCCTCGGAGTCCCCGGCGCACCACCGTACGAAGGTACCGTGGCCGGGGAGATAGGAGGTCGAGGCGGGCTCGTCGCCGAGGACCAGGGCCGTGGCATCACCGACCGGCAACAGGCCCACACAGCTGTCGACTTCACAGGCCCGGTCGTAGTCGGAGGCCATCTCGTCGCCGTCGGCGCCCGCCCAGAACGGCAGGACCGTCTCCGGCACCGCTATGAGCGGCCCGCCGCCCGATTCCACCCACTCCACCGCGCCCGGCTCCGCGTATCGCACCATGGGCCAGAACCTACACGCACCCAAGGTTGCACCTGCACAGGAACCCCACCGAAATCGCCGGGCCTCAGCAGCCGCAGTCGTCGGAGTCGGTCGGTGCGGTCAACGAGTCGGGGGTACGCCGGTCCCGGCCCTCCCAGGTCTCGAACTCGAAGCCCTCCCGCACCCAGTACTCGAATCCGCCGAGCATCTCCTTGACCCGGTAGCCGAGTTCGGCGAGGGCGAGCGCGGCACGGGTGGCGCCGTTGCAGCCCGGGCCCCAGCAGTACGTCACCACCGGCACGGACTTGTCGAGGAGCCGTTCGGCCTGCTCGGGGATGAGCGCGGTGGGCAGGTGGACCGCGCCCGGGACATGTCCCTGGTCCCAGGCGGCGGTGGAGCGGGAGTCGAGGACGACGAAGCCGGGGTCGGCCTCGACAGCCGCGAGCGCGGCGGCGACGTCGGACACGTCGGCGTGGAAGACAAGGCTGGCGCGGAAGTAGGCGGCGGCCTCGGCCGGGGCGGCGGGGGCGACCCGCAGGACGGGGTTCGCGGCGTTCACGGTGAGCGAGTCGGTTGTCGTCATGGCCAGAAATCTACGGTCGACGATCACGAACATGAAGAGGGATTCCACGGCGCTGACCTTGCTCGGCAGGGGATTCCCCTGCTATTTCTCGGGCATGACCGCGTATTCCCCGGACGCCACCGACTGGCGCATCCTCGATGTCCTCCAGCGGGAGGGACGGGCTACTTTCGCCGAGCTCGCCCGGGCCGTCTCGATGTCCGCGAGCGCCGTCACCGAGCGGGTACGGCGCCTGGAGGAGGCGGGGGTCATCCAGGGGTACGCCGCGGTCGTGGACCCCGACCGGCTGGGACTGCCGATCCTGGCGTTCGTGCGCCTCAGGTACCCCAACGGCAACTACAAGCCCTTCCACGACCTGGTCGCCGTGACGCCGGAGATTCTTGAGGCCCACCACGTCACGGGCGACGACTGCTTCGTCATCAAGGTCGCCGCCCGCTCGATGCGGCACCTGGAGGAGGTGTCGGGCAAGATCGGGGCGCTGGGCTCGGTGACCACGAGTGTCGTCTACTCCTCCCCGCTGCCCCGGCGCCCACTGGGCCGCTGACCTCAGCCTCCGGCTCGCTGTCTCAGCGCGGACCCGGACCGCCCCTTCACGACCTCCAGCTGTGCGTGGATCCGCCGCCGCAGATCGGCCACATGGCTCACGATGCCGACGCTGCGGTCGCGTTCCCGCAGTGAGTCCAGGACGTCGAGGACCTCGTCCAGTGTCTGGTCGTCGAGGCTGCCGAAGCCCTCGTCGATGAAGAGGGTGTCGAGGCGGACTCCGCCTGCCTCGTCCGTCACGACGTCCGCCAGACCGAGAGCGAGCGCGAGCGAGGCGAAGAACGTCTCGCCGCCCGACAGCGTGGCCGTGTCCCGCTCGCGTCCGGTCCAGGCGTCGACGACGTGCAGTCCGAGGCCACTGCGGCCGCGTCCGGCGCGGTCGTCGGAGTGCACGAGGGTGTAGCGCCCGGACGACATCCGCTGGAGCCGCACGCTCGCGGCGGCCGCCACCTGCTCCAGGCGCGCCGCGAGCACATAGGACTCCAGGCGCATCCTGCGTTCGTTGTCCGCGGAGGTGCCGGCCGCGAGCGCGGACAGCCGGGCCACCCGGTCGTACTCCTCGCGCAGCGGCACCAGCCGTCGTAGGCCGGTGGCCGAGCGGGTGGAGAGCCGGTCGAGCTCGGCGCAGCGCCGGGCGGCCGCGTCCCGCGCGGAGGCGGCCTCGCGGACCCGGCGGCCCGCGTCGGCGGCGGCTCGCTCGGCCCGCGTCACGTCGGCGGGCGGCTGCTGTGCCGCCTCGGCGGTGTCGGCCTCGGCGAGGACGGCTCGTACGGCTGCCTCCTCGGCCTGCCAGGCGTCCAGGCGGTGCTGGAGATCACGGTGGGCCGCCTCGTCGAGGAGGGCGGCGGCAGCGGCCTGCGGGGTGTCGAAGCCGGCCCGGAACGCGGCGTCGGCGAGGCGGGCGTCGGCGTCCTTGAGCCGCTGGGCGGTGTCCTCGGCGACGCGCGCGGTGTCGGCGGCTTCGGTGAGCAGCGCGACCTGCCGCTCCAGCTGGGCGGCGCGGGCCGCAACACTGTCGGCGGCACCGCGGGCCTCGGTCAACTCTGCTTCCAGCGTGGTTCGTTCCCGGTCCAGGGAGTCACGGCGGGCGCCCCGGGACGCGGTGCTCACGGCGGCCTCCTGCTGGGCGGTGAGGCGCCGCTCGCGTTCCCGTTCGGCTTGCCGCAACTGTTCCGTCGCGGTGTGCAGCGCCGAGGCGAGACCACGGGCCTGGGCGTACTCCCGCTCCAACGCCTCCGCCTGGACGACGAGTTCCTCTGTGGATGTGTCGCCGGCCTCGCCCTGGGCGGCGGCCAGCGCCCGCTGTACGAATCCGAGGCGTCGCTCGGCCTCGGCCCGCTGTTCGTCGGCGTGCTGGGAGGCGGTGAGCGCGTGCTCCTCGGTCTCCCGGTCGACGTGCCCGGCGTCCTTGCGGGCGGGGGCGGGGTGCTCGGTGGCGCCGCAGACGGCGCACGGATCGCCGTCGGTGAGCTGGGCGGCCAGCTCGGCGGCGATGCCGTTCAGCCGCCGCTCCTTGACGTCCAGCCACTCGGCGCGGGCCTTCAACGCGCGGTCCGTCGCCTCGATCACCTGCTGCTGGGCGTCGTCGGTGTCCCGGGCGAACTGGTCGCGCTGCCGGGCGGCTGAGAGCCGCTTGCGGGCGGGTTCCCGCTGGACGGCCAGCTGTTCGGCGCGGGTGGCCGCCTCCTGGGCGGACTCGACGCCGAGCTGAAGACCCGCGCGGGACTCCTCCCACCCGGCCAGCCACGCCTCGGCCTCCTGCAGTACGTCCTCGTCGGACCGCTCCTGACGGTCCAGGTCGGCGCGCTCCGCGACGAGTTGGGCCATCCGCTGCTCGGCACGCCGGGCCGAGTCCAGGCCGCCCAGTTCCTCGGCCGCCCGGCGTGCGGCGGCCGCGAGTCCGGCGGCACCCGCCCCCGCGAAGGTCTCCGGCAGCAGCCCACGCGCGTGTGCCTCGGCCAGGGCCGCCCGCCGGTGCTCGGCCTCGGCCGCCTCCCGCAGCTCCAGCGCGGGCGCCACCGCCTCCGCCTTGCGGGCCCGCTCCATCCGGGCCTGCGCCTGGTGGTAGCCGTCGGCGCGCTGCTCCAGCAGTGCGGCACGCTCGCGCGCCTGGGCGAACCGCCGTTGCAGCCGGTCGACTTCGCGTACGTCGGCCAGGGCGCTTTCGGCGGCGGCCTGGCCGGACTCGGCGGCACCGAGTCCGCAGTGGGCGATCGTCAGCTGCTCACGCGCGGTGCTGCGGGCGACGGCGGCCGCGCTCAGGACGGCCTCGGCAAGGCCGGGCTCACCGGGGGCCAGCTCGGGCAGCTCCATGGCGCCACCGGCCGCCTGCTGCATGCGGTGCGCGTCGGCCAGCAGCGCGGCATCCCCTTCGCGCACCTGCGCCTCGGCCGCGCGTCGGCGCTCGGCCAGCCACTTCTCGACCTCGGCGAACCGGTGGGTGTCGAAGAGCCGGCCCAGCAGCTTGCCGCGCGCCTCGGCATCGGCCCGCAGGAAGCGCGCGAAGTCCCCCTGGGGCAACAGCACCACCTGGCAGAACTGCTCGCGGCTCATGCCGAGCAGCTGGGTGATCTCCTCGCCGATCTCCTGGTGGGACCGGCTGAGATCCTTCCAGGCCCCAGAGGCCCCGTCGTACTCGCGCAGCCAGCTCTGGGCCTTGTCGAGCGTGGTGCCGGAACCGCGCTTCTTGAGGCGCTCCCACGGCGGCTGCCGAGTGATCTCCAACCGCCTTCCCGCGACGGTCAGTTCGAGGCAGATCTCCGTGCGCGTGCTCGCAGTCGCATGGTCACTGCGCAGCGCCGTCCCTTGGCCGCTCTGCCGGGCCCCCGGCACCGAGCCGTACAGCGCGTAGCACACGGCGTCCAACACCGACGTCTTGCCGGCCCCCGTCGGCCCGTGCAGCAGGAACAGCCCCGCGGCCGACAACGCGTCGAAGTCGACGGTCTGGGAGCCGCCGAACGGTCCGAAGGCGGTGATGTCCAGCCGGTGCAGCCTCATCGCGCCACCTCCCGGACGACCTCGTCCGCGCGCACCGCGTCGAACGCGTCCCGCAGCACGATCTGTTCACGCTCGTCGGGTCCCGCGCCACGCACATGCGCCACGAAGTCCTCGGCGATCTCCTGGTCGCTGCGATCGGCCAACCGCCGCGCGTACGACACGTCGGGGTCGTCCGGCGCCCGCTCGGGGTCGAACACGAGGCTGAGGGTGTGCGGGAAGCGTGCGCAGAGCCGGGCCATGGGTTCGGCCGGGCGGACCCGGTCGGTGAGGGTTGCCTCGACCCACGCCTCCTCGTGGGGCGCGAGCCCCGGATCGTCGAGGAGCTCCTCCAGCGTCCCCCGGATCCGGGCCAGCGCGCGCGGCACCGGGCAGTCGACCCGCTCGGCGGTGACTGCGCCCTCGGCGTCCAGGTCGACCAGCCACATGCTCTTGCGGTGGTCGGCCTCCGAGAAGGAGTACGGCAGCGGGGAGCCGGAGTAACGCACGCGCTCGGTGATGGTCTGGCTGCCGTGCAGGTGGCCGAGGGCCGCGTAGTCGACGCCGTCGAAGACTCCGGCGGGCACGGCGGCCACCCCGCCGACGGTGATGTCGCGTTCGCTGTCGCTGGCCTCGCCGCCGGTGACGAAGGCGTGGGCGAGCACCACGGACCGCGTCCCCCGCGCGCGTGTGGCGAGGTCGGCGCGGACCCGGTCCATGGCGGCGGCGAGGACGGCTTCGTGGCCCGCCTTCTCCACGCCGAACTCGTCCTTGACCAGGGCGGGTTCGAGATAGGGCAGACCATAGAAGGCCACGTCGCCATGAGCGTCGCCGAGCATCACCGGCGTCCCGGAAGCCGCCGGCTCGGTCCGTAGATGGATACCGGCGCGCCCGATGAGCCCCGCGCCCACGCCCAGACGGCGGGCGGAGTCGTGGTTGCCGGAGATCATCACCGTCGGCACACCGAGGTCGGCGAGCCGGTGCAGCGCGTCGTCGAACAGCTCCACCGCGGCGAGCGGCGGCACCGCGCGGTCGTACACGTCTCCCGACACGGCCACCGCGTCCACCTCGCGCTCCCGCACGGTCGTGACGAGGTGCCCGATGAACTCGGCCTGGGCCCCGAGCATGTTGACCCGATGGAACGCCCGGCCGAGATGCCAGTCGGAAGTGTGCAGCAGCCTCATGATCCCCGACCCTAACGGCCGGGTCTGACATCACGGGCGGTTACTCCCGTATCGACCCGTCATGCCCCCACACAGGAAAGCCCGTTATGCCCGAAAAGAACAACTAGGCGTCCCCGTACGCCTCTCCCCCGAGCTCGAACCCCGCCGTCCCCGCGGTCGCGTCCGCCAGCCATCCCCGGAACGCCTCCACGTCCGCGTCCGGCAGCCCGATCTCGATCGTGACCGCTTCGCCGTAGCGGACGTCGCGTACCTCGCGGCCGGTCGAGCGCAGGTCGTTCTGCACCTTGCCCGCGCGCTGGTGGTCGACGGTCACCGTGGCGAGGCGGAAGCGGCGGCGGGTGAGGGTGCCGAGCGTGTCCAGGGCTTCGCCGACCGCTCCGCCGTACGCCCTGATGAGGCCGCCCGCGCCGAGCTTGACGCCACCGTAGTAGCGGGTGACGACGGCCACGACGTACCGCATGTCACGGCGGAGCAGCATCTGGAGCATGGGGACGCCGGCGGTGCCTCCGGGTTCGCCGTCGTCGCTCGCCTTCTGGATCGCGGCGTCGGCGCCGATGACGTACGCGTAGCAGTTGTGGGTGGCGTCGGCGTGCTCCTTGCGGACGGACGCGATGAAGTCCTGGGCCTCCTGCTCGGTGGCGGCCGGGGCGAGGGCGCACAGGAAGCGGGAGCGGTTGACCTCGGTCTCGTGCACGCCCGCGCGGGCAACGGTGCGGTACTCGTCCTGCATCCGATCAGCCTAATCCGTGGTCAAGAACGTTCCGCCCCATCGGTCACAGCACCGGCATCGCCGCCCTCGCGACCGGGCCGCTGTCCCCGCTCGCGGCCCGGGCGAGGTCGCCCCGGTCACCCGAGAGGCCCTGGGCCCGCGCGGAACCGGATCCGGAGCGGCGGCCACAGGTGCGCGTGGGCCGGCCCCGTTCACGTCCTGCCTCGCGGCACCATCAAAGACGTGAGCAGCGCTGTCCCGGGCTCCAGGCCCCGCCAGGACGTCCCGTGCCACGCCAGCACCGCGATGGCGGAGGTCGGGAACTTGACCCGCACCTCGTCCAGGGAGTCGTCGAGGCCGTCCCCGGCCAGCGTGAGGACGAGCTCCTCCAGGCCGGGGTTGTGCCCGATCAGCAGCAGTGTCACGACCTCGGGCGGTGTCTCGCGCACGGCCGCCAGCAGCTCCGGTACGTCGGCCCCGTACAGCTCGGGGTCGAGGCGCACCGGCGGCGGGGTGCCCCACTGGGCGGACGCCAGCTCCCAGGTGTGCCGGGCGCGTACGGCGGTGGAGCACAGGGCGAGATCGGGCAGCAGGTCGGACTCGGCGAGGACCCGGCCCGCCTCCGGCGCGTCCCGGCGTCCGCGTGCCCCGAGCGGGCGCTCATGGTCGGCGACGCCCTCGGGCCAGGCGGACTTGGCGTGCCGGAGGACGACCAGGCGACGCAGCGGGCCCGCTCCGGTGCGCGCGATCATGCCGGGGCTCCCAGGTCGCGGGTGAGGTCGAGACCGAGCAGCCGGTCCGCGTAGGCGTACGTCTCGAAGCGGGCGCCCTCCGGCAGTTCCGACTCCTCGACCCACCGCAGCGCCCGCAGCACCTCGGGTACGTCCAAGTCGTCCTCCCATGCCGTACGGAGCCGTCCGCGCACCTTCTCGGGCACGGGCCGCGACGGATGCCGCGCCCAGGCGGCAACGGCCCGGCGCCAGCGTACGAGGGTCTCGTGGGCCGCGGACAGGGCCTCCGCGTCGAGTCGCGCGGGGGTGCTCCGGCGCGGGGTGAGCAGGGCGAGACGGACCACGGCGGGATCGACGCCCTCGGGGACTCCCGCGGTCTCGACAGGCGCGACCGCGACCCGTACCCCGTCCGGAACCGCCCCGCGCTCCCCCACCACATGGACAACCTGGGACTCGCCCCACCCGGGGCCGACGTCCCGGCGGTCCTCGAAGGGCCGGACGCCCAGGGCGGCGGCGGCCGCGTGGAGCTCGGCCTGCTCCCGTCCCCCGGTGAGCAGCGCCCACACGGGTGTGCCGCCGAGTTCCAGGGCCCGGACCAGGAGGTCGGCGACGAGCAGGACACGGAGGGCGGAGGTGTCGTAGGCCGGTACATGGGCCTCGACCCGGGTCAGACCTCTGCGGGCGGGGGCGGCGTCGACGGGCTCGCCGGTTCGGGCGTCGGTGATGCGCAGCACGAGGTGAGCGTAAGCGGGCTGACGGTCTCGCGCAGGCGACTGACGCGTGTTCCGGACACCTGGACAGGACGGGCGGGTGTCCGACGGAATCACCCGGCCCCGCCCACTGTTGTCGGCCATGAGAGTCCCTGCCCGAATCCCCAGGAGGCCGCACGTGTACGGCGACTCAGCAACGGTCCGCAAGATCCTCACCGAGCTCGGCGACACCTGGGCGATCGTGGGGCTGTCGTCGAACGAGCGGCGCGCGGCCTACGGCGTCGCCGAGGTGCTCCAGCGGTTCGGCAAGCGTGTCGTGCCGGTCCACCCCAAGGCGGAGACCGTGCACGGGGAGCAGGGGTACGCCTCCCTCGCGGAGATCCCCTTCGACGTGGACGTGGTCGACGTGTTCGTGAACAGCGAGCTCGCCGGCCCGGTCGCCGACGAGGCCGTCGCCGTCGGCGCCAAGGCCGTCTGGTACCAGCTCGGCGTCGTCGACGAGGCCGCCTACGACCGCACCCGCGCGGCCGGCCTCGCCATGGTGATGGACAAGTGCCCGGCGATCGAGATCCCCCGACTGGGCTGACATTCCTCCCGAATTCCTGAAACGCTCGCAACGAATTCCCCGCACAGAAGTCAAATATGCGACAACCGCCTTTAAGTCAAAGGCGGTTGATTCGTAATCTGGAGCCGCTCACACATTGAAGGTGTGCATTTCGTGAGAGGCCCCTTAATTTATGGTAAGCGTCGATTCAGCACCTGAGATAAAGGGGACGCCGGGCGGCGGTCTACGGCGGGACGTGGGGCTGATCGGGCTCATGTGGGCCTCGGTCGGCTCCATCATCGGCTCGGGCTGGCTGTACGGCGCCGAGAAGGCGGTCGTCACGGCCGGTCCCGCGGCGATCGTCTCGTGGCTCATCGGCGCGGTGGCGATCGTCCTGCTGGCCCTGGTCCACGCGGAGCTCGGCGGCATGTTCCCGGTCGCGGGCGGTACCGCGCGCTATCCGCACTACGCGTTCGGCGGCCTGGCCGGTATGTCCTTCGGCTGGTTCTCCTGGCTCCAGGCAGCGACCGTGGCACCGATCGAGGTCGAGGCCATGATCGGGTACGCCGGGCACTGGCACTGGGCGAAGGGCTTGCAGCACGCCGACGGCACACTCACCGCCGACGGTTTCGCGGTCGCCGTATTCCTCATGGCCGTGTTCGTCGCCGTCAACTTCTTCGGCGTCCGGGTGCTCGCGCACACCAACAGCGCCGCCACCTGGTGGAAGATCGCGGTGCCGCTGCTCGCCATCTTCGTCATCGCGGCCGGCAACTTCCATCCGGGCAACTTCACTTCGGAGGGGTTCGCGCCGTTCGGTGCCAAGGGCGTGCTGAGCGCGATCAGTTCGAGCGGCATCATCTTCGCGTTGCTGGGTTTCGAGCAGGCGATCCAGCTCGCGGGCGAGAGCCGTGACCCCCGGCGGGATCTGCCCCGGGCGACCCTCGGCTCGGTCGCGATCGGCGCCGTCATCTACGTCCTGCTCCAACTCGTGTTCATCGCCGCCCTGCCGCACACGGCCTTCGCCCACGGCTGGGCCAAGCTCGACTACGAGGGCATCAGCGGCCCCTGGGCGGGCCTGGCCACCCTGGTCGGGCTGGGCTGGCTCAGCGTCGTGCTGTACCTCGACGCGGTGATCTCCCCCGGCGGTACCGGCCTGATCTACACGACCGCGACCTCACGCGTCTCCTTCGGTCTGGCCAGGAACGGCTATCTGCCGAAGGTGTTCGCCCGCACCGACCGGCGCGGCGTGCCGTGGTTCGGGCTGATCATGTCCTTCGTGACCGGTGTGGTCTGCTTCCTGCCCTTCCCCAGCTGGCAGGAGCTGGTCGGCTTCATCACCTCGGCGAGCGTCCTGATGTACGCGGGCGCACCGCTGGCGTACGGCGTGTTCGCCGACCGTCTGCCGCAGCTCGAACGCCCGTACCGGCTGCCCGCCGGCAAGGTGCTCGCCCCGCTGTCGTTCGTGGTCGCCAACCTCATCATCTACTGGGCCGGTTGGGACACCCTGTGGCGGCTCGGCGTGGCCATCGTCATCGGCTATCTGCTGCTCGGCGTGTACGCCTGGTACGCGGTGACCGCCGAACTGCCCGACGCACCGCGGCTGGACTGGAAGGCCGCGCAGTGGCTGCCGGTGTATCTGCTGGGCCTCGGGCTGATCTCCTGGCAGGGCGGATTCGGCGGTGAGGGACACCTGGGGCTGTGGTGGGACATGCTGGTCGTGGCGGCCTTCTCGCTGGTGATCTACTACTGGGCGAAGGCGTCCGCCTCCCGGGCCGAGGACATCGAGCGCAGCATCGACGAGGTCGTGGTCACCGAGGCGCCCGCGCACTGAGGCAGACGGACCGGACGGACCGGGTGCCTCCGCCTATGGAGGCACCCGGCACCACTCCCCGGCCCGGCCGGGGCGCCGACATAATGACCGGGTGACTCCCGACTCGAACTCCGTTGCGCCACAGCGCTTTCCGGTTGTCGTCGTGGGCGCCGGGCCCGCCGGGCTGACCATCGGCAACATCCTGCGGGCCGCCGGCGTGGACTGCCTCGTCCTGGAGGTGGAGACCCGCGAGTTCATCGAGAAGCGGCCGCGCGCGGGCGTCATCGAGGAGTGGGCCGTACGCGGTCTGGAACAGCGCGGTCTGGCCGACAACCTGCTGGAGCGCGCCCAGTTGCACACCGAGTGCGAGTTCCGCTTCGCCGGCGACCGCTTCCGGTTCACCTATGGCGAGCTCACGGGACAGCACCACTTCGTCTATCCGCAGCCGCTGTTGGTGACGGACCTGGTGCGCGAGTACGCCGACGTGCGGGGCGGCGAGATCCGCTTCGGCGTCCGGGACGTCCGGCTGCACGACCTGGAGACGCCCCGGCCGTCGGTGTCGTACTCGGATGCGGAGACGGGTGAACGGCAGCTGGTCGAGTGCGAGTTCGTGGCCGGCTGCGACGGGGCGCGCGGGGTGACCCGTACCGTCCTGCCGGAGAGCACCGACATCGCCCGGCACGACTACGGCGTCGGCTGGCTGGCGCTGCTCGCCGAGGCACCGCCGTCCTCCGACTGCGTCCTGTTCGGCATCCATCCGAACGGCTTCGCCGGGCACATGGCCCGCAGCCCCGAGGTCACCCGCTATTACCTGGAGTGCCCGCCGGGCGACGACCCCGAGAACTGGTCCCACGAACGCGTCTGGACCGAACTCCAGTTGCGCCTCGGCGCGGAGGGCACCCCGCCGCTCACGGAAGGGCGCCTGATGGAGAAGCGCGTCCTCGACATGCACAACTACGTCGTGGAACCCATGACCTTCGGCCGCCTCTTCCTCGCCGGGGACGCCGCCCATCTCACCGCGCCCATCGCGGCGAAGGGCATGAACCTCGCCCTGCACGACGCCTTCCTGCTCGGCGACGCGCTCGTCGCCTATCTCGGCAAGGGCGACAGCGGCGGACTCGACGGCTACTCGCAGGCCTGTCTGCGGCGCGTGTGGGACTACCAGGAGTTCTCCCAGTGGCTCTCCGAGGTCTACCACGGCACCTCGTCGGGCGACGAGTACCGGGCGGGCACCACCTTCGCCCGCCTCCGCCGCCTGTTCACCTCGCCCGCCGCGGCCGCGGCCTTCGCGGAGCAGTATCTCGGTACGGCGTCCACTTATTGATCCATTAGTCGTGCACCGGACGATCGCTGAGCCGGTGGTCGGCCACGTTCAGGGCCTCGTCGACGAGCCGGCGCAGATGACCGTCGCGCAGTGCGTAAACCACCCGGCGCCCCTCCTTCCGCGTGCTCACGAGACCGGCCAGCCGGAGCCGCGCCAGGTGCTGGCTGACGGCCGGCCGAGCCGCCCCGCAGGCCTCCGTGAGCGTGGTGACATCGGCTTCTCCCCCGGTCAGGGCGTGCAGCAGGGTGAGGCGGGTGCGGTCGCCCAGCAGGGCCAGGATCTCGGCGGCGAGGGCGAGCTGTTCCTCGCCCGGGGTGCGCGGATGCGCATCGTGCGCAGTTGATAGGTGCATGCGTGCGCTCATACGCACATAATGGCTCCGTGGGCGCGGTACGTCCACTCCCGCGCGCACTGGAAGGGGAACCAAGTGAGCGACCACGACCACGGACATCACCACGCACATGAGCATGCGCACGAGCACGGGCGCGACCATCCGCATGCGCACGAGCACGGACGCGACCATCCGCATGCGCACGAACGGCGCCACGGCCTCCGCCACCGTCTCGCCCACCTCCTCACGCCCCACTCCCACGAGACCGCCGAGAAGCTCGACTCCGCCCTGGAGTCCTCCGCCCGCGGCATGCGCGCCCTGTGGGTCTCCCTGGCGGTGCTCGGCGCGACGGCCCTCGCACAGGCGGTCGTGGTGGCCGTGTCCGGGTCCGTCGCACTGCTCGGCGACACCGTGCACAACACGGCTGACGCGCTGACCGCCGTACCGCTGGGCATCGCCTTCGTACTGGGCAGACGCGCGGCCACCCGCCGCTTCACCTACGGCTACGGCCGCGCCGAGGACCTCGCGGGCATCGCGATCGTGTTGACGATCGCCGCGAGCGCCGCCTTCGCGGGCTGGGCCGCGATCGACCGACTGCTGGACCCGCGCCCCGTCGCACACGTCCCCGTGGTCGCCGTGGCCGCGCTGGTGGGCTTCGCGGGGAACGAGTGGGTCGCCCGCCACCGCATCCGCGTGGGTCGGGACATCGGCTCGGCGGCACTCGTGGCGGACGGACTGCACGCCCGCACCGACGGGTTCACCTCACTGGCCGTGCTCCTCGGCGCCGGAGGCTCGGCGCTGGGCTGGCAACTCGCCGACCCGATCGTGGGGTTGGCGATCACGGCCGCGATCACCCTGGTACTGCGGGACGCGGCGCGCGAGGTGTTCCGGCGCGTCCTTGACGCCGTCGACCCGGACCTCGTGGACCGGGCGGAGCGTGTCCTGCTCGACGTCGAAGGGGTGTGCGGGGTCGGCGAGTTGAGGCTGCGCTGGATCGGGCACCGGCTGCGGGCGGAGGTGGCAGTCGTGGTGGACGGGGAGATGACGGTACGTCAGTCCCATGCCGTCGCCGTCGAGGCGGAGCACGCTCTGCTGCACGCCGTACCGCGTCTCACCGCCGCCCTGGTGCACGCCGACCCGGCACCAGTGCCGGGCGAGACGGACCCGCATCACGCCCTCGCCCATCACGCGTCCACCTGAAGGGACACCGGGTATGCGCCGGGAGGTCAGGCCACTCCAAGCCCCTCCAGCACCACCGCACCCGGCAGTTCCGCGAAGGCCTTCCCCGGCACCAGCAGCTTCCCCCGCCGACGCCCGCTGCCGACCAGGACGTACGACAGTTCGACCACGGCCGAGTCGACCAACACCGGCCAGTCGCCGGGGAGTCCGATCGGGGTGATGCCGCCGTACTCCATGCCGGACTCTCCCGTCGCCATGTCCATCGAGGCGAACGAGGCCTTGCGTGCGCCGAGTTGGCGGCGTACGACACCGTTGACGTCGACCCGGGTGGTGGAGAGCACCAGGCACGCGGCGAGCGAGGTCTCGCCGCCCCGCTTGCCGGCCACCACCACACAGTTCGCCGACCGCTCCAGCAGCTCCTGGCCGTAGTGCTCGACGAAGACCGCGGTGTCGGCCCACTCCGGGTCGGTGTCGACGTACACGATCTGCTCGGCGGGGACGCTGCCGCTCCAGTGGCGTACGGCGTCGGCGACCGGGCGGATCAGTTCGTCGAGGGCGTCCGGGGCGCGTGTGGCGTGGTCGAAGTGTCCGATGGGTGCGTCCATGACGGCACGCTAACAGCCGCTCAGGACACCGCGGGCACCGAGACGGCCATGAGCATCTCCATCGGAACATCGCCCTGATTGCCGTATGTGTGCGGGGTGTTGGCCTCGAAGGAGGCGCTCGCGCCGGCGGGGACGACGTGCTCCACGCCGTCGACGGTGAGCGTGAGTTCACCCGCCGTGACGTGGACGAGTTCGACCGTGCCGGTGGGATGCGGGTCCGAGGGGCTGCTCTCGCCCGGCATCAGCCGCCAGTCCCACATCTCCAGCGGGCCCGGAGCCTCGGCGCCCGCGAGAAGCCGGTTGTAGCTGCCCGCGTCGGTGTGCCACAGCCGTACGGCCTGTTCGGCGGGGACGATCCGCACCTTCGGCCCCTGCTCGTAGTCGAGGAGGGTGGTGATGCTGACCCCGAGCGCGTCGCCGATCTTCACGACCGTGCCGAGGCTGGGGTTGGTGCGGGCCTGTTCGATCTGGATCAGCATGCCGCGGCTGACCCCGGCTCGGGCGGCCAGCGCATCCAGGGTGAAGCCACGCTCGGCCCGCCAGCGCTTGACGTTGCGCGCCAGGGATTGGGTCAACAACTCGAGGTCCGACACGTCACGTCCAATATTCTGTATGACACCGTGCAATATAATGAACTACGGTGTGATGCACCCGATCGTTCACCGAACTGTACTGCGAGGCGAGCCCGTGACCGCATTCTTCGCCCTGTCCACCAGCCTGCTGTGGGGCCTGGCCGACTTCGGCGGCGGAGTACTGACCCGACGGCTCCCGGCGCTCACGGTGGTCGTGGTCTCGCAGGCGATCGCGGCGGCGGTGCTCGGCGCGATCGTGGTCGCGACCGGTGGCTGGAGCGAGGCCGGACCGCGGCTGTGGTTCGCGTTCGCCGCCGGTCTGGCCGGGCCCGTCGCCCTGATCTGCTTCTACAGGGCGCTGGCGCTCGGTCCGATGGGTGTCGTCTCCCCGTTGGGCACGCTGGGCGTGGCGGTCCCGGTCGGCGTGGGTCTCTTCCTCGGTGAGCGCCCGGGGCTGGTGCAGGCCGCGGGCATCGCGATGGCCGTCATCGGAGTGATCCTCGCAGGCGGCCCCCAGTTGCGCGGCGCCCCCGTACAACGCGAGGCGATCGTCCTCACCCTGATCGCGGCCCTCGGCTTCGGCACCGTGTTCGCCCTGATCGCGGAGGCGTCGACCACCGTCACCGGTCTCTTCCTGGCCCTTTTCGTGCAGCGCGTGGTCAACGTGGCGGTCGGCGGAGCGGCGCTGTTCGTCTCGGTGCGGCGGGGTGCCCCCGCCCTCCCGGACACCGGCTTCCCCTGGTCGTCCCTCCCCGCTCTCGCCTTCGTCGGCCTCGCTGACGTAGCGGCGAACGGCACATACTCGATCGCCGCTCAGCACGGCCCAGTGACGGTGGCTGCCGTACTCGCCTCGCTCTACCCGGTGGTCACGGCCCTGGCCGCCCGCGGCTTCCTCAGCGAACGCCTCCGCACCCTCCAGGCAACGGGCGCGGGCCTGGCACTGCTGGGCACCCTGCTCCTCGCGACGGGCTGACTCCCGCCGAACTCGTCGGCGCTCGGCACGGCTCGTGGTCCGCCACCTGGCGAACCATCGCCTCGGCGCCAGCCACGCCATGGAGCGCCGCTTGCATCGCCGAGGAGGCAGTCGTCGTGACCTGCGGACGCCCTCAAGAGCCGTCAATGGGGCCCTGCCCCACCCGCCCCCGCGAGCCGCCGTGCCACCCTCGACCGAGCCGACTCCGACTTCCCCACTCCACTCAGCCAGGTCGGCCCACGGGCCTCTGCCCAACCACCCCCGCGAGCCACCCCGCCGCCCTCGACCGAGCCACCTCCGCCTCCCCCGCCCCAGGCAGCCGGGCCGCCCCGCAGGCCCCCGCCCAGACACCCCCCGCGAGCCACCCCGACCCCTCGGCAGCTCCTGCGCGACGTACCAACCCGGCAACCGGGCAGCCGCTGGCCGCGCTGTCCGACACCTGGCTGTTCCAGCCGTCGAAGCCGGGGCGCCGACGGCGTGGGGTGCCTCGATCGCTGCGGCCGGGGTGACCGCCGTACCGCCGAAGTCCTGGAAGGGGATCGCGGCGACGAACGGCCCGCACGCCGACCAGGGCTTGGGGCGGTCCTATCCTTCGACGCCCGTCGAGGTGTGGGCCGCCCCCACCGGCTTGGATTCCGGCGAGCCACGCTGTCTGAGGTAGACGGAGAGGATGGCCATGGAGGCCACCGCGAGGAGTTCGGACTGCCAGTTCTGGAGAGTACGGCTCCAGAAGTCCGCGGATCCGATGTAGCCTCCCCAGCTCATGGGCGGCTGGAGTTGGCGTAGCTGCTCCTCGTTGTACGCGGCGACCCCGCTGATCGACTGCGCCAGCCAGGAGAGGGCGAAGATGCTGCCCATGACCAGTCCGAGGGAGTGGGAATAGAGCCCCTGGCGCAGTCCGCCTGCACCGGCCCATCGTGGGGAGTCGCGGTGGGCGTACTTTCCGACCTGTTGGTCTTTTTCTGACTCCGTTCCGGCTTTGTGCATCTGCTTCGATTCGGGCGAGCCCCGCTGCAGCAGCCAGACGGTCGCGGTGATGTAGAGGAAGAACTGGAGATACTCCGACTGCCAGTTCTCCGACACGTCCACGGCGAAGTCGGACGACATGAGGTATTCGCCGAATCCGACATGGGTGAGACCTTCGGAGGCGAGCTGGTTGTTGAAGTCCGCCTGGCCCGCTATCGCCTGGCCGAGGAGGGCCAGCAGAAATCCGATGCCGAAGGCCAGACCGAGGCCGTTGTCGCGCAGGAAGCCGCGGGTGTGTGTGGTCATCGGTGCATCAGCCCCAGGACGGTGAAATAGACGAGGCCGCTGAGGACGACGACCAGGCAGAGCGTGAACATGGTCCGCATACTCCGTCAGCCTCCCTTGACCGCGCACTGGTACGGCCGACCCGGGTGGGGGGTGCAACCGGCGGCGACAACTTTCCAGCCGTCGTGGAACAAGGAGAGAAAGAGGGTGTCCGCGTCCAGGACAACGCGGGCCTGTCTGCCGTAGACGTCCACGCGCTGGGTGGCTCCTCCGAGGGGGATCTCCTGGGCGGCGATCGCCTTCGCGCAGCTCGCCTTCTCCGACTCCTCCAGGTCGCTGCGGGTTTCCGGGGCGAGCGCGGTGCAGAGGCCGTCGGGATCGTCTGCGCGGAGAAGTCGTTCGAATCCGGCCGCGGTGGATTCGACGTCCGAGCGGCGTTCTCCGGTACTGCCGCAGCCCACCAGGGCCAGTCCGAACAGGGCCAGGAATATCAGCGTGCCGATCCGGAGCGCCTTTCTCACCCCGCCCGGGTACCCGATCTCTCCGGATTCAAGAAACGGGTCACTCGGGCGAGGAGTGCGTCCGTGGTTATCGCGTCCGTCTCCGTGGACGGCACGGTGCAGGCGTGGGCGCCGGCCACCGCGCCGTAGAGGGCGCACCGGTCCGGGCGCTCGCCGCTCAGGCGGCCGAAGAGGAAGCCTGCGGCGAAGGCGTCGCCCGCGCCGTTGGAGTCGATCACGGGGGTGGGTGGGGTGACCGGCGGGACGTGGGTCAGTTCGCCGTCGGTGAGGAGGTACGCGCCCTCGGCACCGGCGGTGGCCACGACCGTCTCAGCACGGCCGCGCGCGGCGATGTCGCGCAGGGTGCGCTCGGGGTGGGTGAGGGAGGCCGCGGACAGGAAGACCACGTCGGCTGCTAGGGCGAACGGCTCGTGGTACGGGTTCTCGCCGTCCCAGTCGTGGAGGTCGGTGGAGAGGGTGGCGCCGGTCTCGCGGAGGAGCGGCAGGGCGTGGGCACAGGGGTGGGTGATCGACACGTGGACATGGCGGCTGGCCTCGGCGAGGGGCCTCAGGGTGTCCTCAGGGAACCGGTCGTCGGCGTGTGCGCGGCTGGTGTCGTACAGGGACAGGCGTCTCCCGTCGGGGCCGACGAGGTTGACCGCGCGCTTGGTGCCGGCGGGTTGGGAGACGGCGGTGAGGGCGATGCCGCGGTCGCGGTGCAGGGCGCGGACGAGGTCGCCTTCGGGGTCGTCGCCGAGGAAGTCGAGGTGGTGGGTGTTCATGCCGAGGGCGGCGAGACCCACGGCGACGAAGTCTCCGGTCTGTCCGGCGCGGGTACGGATGCCGGAGTCGATCATGTAGCTGTCGGCGTACGGAAGGGGCACCTCGGGGACGTACACGATGGTGTCGACACCTGCGCCGCCGAGCACGAGTACGTCGATGTCCCGGCTCATGTCAGTCCTCCCCGTGGTCGTAGACGGTGACGGCGAGGCCCCGCTTCACCAGCCGCTCGATGATCAGCGGCTCGACACGGGACCACTTGCCGCCGGCCAGCCCGCACCCTATGCGTGGCATGTGCACCGACGCGCCGAGTTCCACAGCCTTGTCGGCCAGCCGCCCCAGGGCCTCGTCGATCGCCTCGTATCGGACCGGGACGCCCTTGCTGCCCCTCCGTATCCCCCGCTGCCCGACCATGTTGGCCACCCACACATATGGTTCGACCTGAACGAACTGCGCGGCGCCCAGCCCGAAGTCGTTCGACGCGCGCCCCCGGTGCCAGGCGCGGTACGCGGTCTCCGGTTCGGGCCAGCGGCGCGACACCGCCACGACGAAGCCCTTGCCCCAGCCCCCGATGTCGTTGCAGACGTGCGCGATCACTTTGACGCCCTTCACGGACGGGACGGTGGCGTCGCCTCGGATGTACTTGATCTCCCCCATGACGCCACCGTAAAGGTCGCCACTGACAGTGGCCCCTCGTCGGTCCGTGAGGTCGGTCAGCTCGTGGTCCGTTGTCCGATCACAGGGTTCAGAAGCAGCGTCTCGTGGCCGAGGGTCTCCCGACCCGGTGTCACAACAATGGTGAGACAGCGATACTGCTGCACATGACGACCGACACCTCCCCCGCTGCCGACGACTATGCCGAGGAGCCGACGCTCACCGTCGACGAGCTGGCCGCGCGGGCGGGGGTCACGGTCCGCACGGTGCGTTTCTACGGCACCCGGGGGCTGCTGCCACCGCCGGTGATCGGTCCGCGCCGGGTCGGGCACTACGGCCGTGAGCATCTCGCGCGCCTCGCGCTGATCGAAGAACTCCAGCACCAGGGGATGACGCTCGCGGCGATCGAGCGGTACGTGCAGCAGCTGCCCGCGGATCTCAGCGCCCACGACCTCGCGATCCACCGGGCCGTGGTGGCCTCCTGGGCCCCTGACCTCGTGGAGCGGGTGACGCGCGAGGAGCTGCAGCGACGAGCGGGGCGGGCGCTCGGTGACGACGACCTGGAGCGGCTCGCCGCGATGGACGTCGTACGGCGGGACGGAGACGACGGCTATCGCGTCGACCTGGGGCTGCTCCGGCTCGGTGTCGGGCTGCTCGACGTCCCACTTTCGCAGGAGGCGATCCTGGCCTCGCGGAAGGTGCTGATCGAGCACTCCCGGGCCGCCGCGCACGAGCTCTCGCTGTTGTTCCGGGGCGAGGTGGCCAGGCGTGACGTACAGGACGTGAAGTCACTGTCCGCGCACATGGAACCCCTGGTCGTCCAGGCCCTGTTGACGACCTTTCAGCGCTCCCTCAAGGAGGAACTGCGCGAGTGGACCTCAGAGGTGGGCCGCACCCCCTGACACGTTGAGGGTCTGCCCGGGCAGGAAGCCGCTGCCGTCTCCTCGAAGGGCTTTGCCGGGTGCACGCCGGTGCTGTTCACCACCACGTGCAGCGTGGCGAACCGGTCGATGAGCCGCTCCTGTCCCTCCTCGACGGCACACGGGTCGCGGAGGGACGCCCCTGATCAACTCCACGTGGTCCAGGATCCGTTCGACGGTCTCCCGCTGCGGCTCCGGATCGAGCCCGGCGACCCGCTTGCCGCGCCCGGCGAGCGCCGCCGAGTGCGATGACCCGTCAGACGCTCCGCAAGGGTTCGTTCCACTCGCTGGACCGCCGCTGTTGCCGCCCGGCGGCGTGGCCGACACCGAGCGCGTCCGGCCCAGAGGGCGAGGGGGGCCGGGGAGTAGGCGGCTCGGGGGATCTCCAGCTCCGTCTCCTCCTGGAGGAGGTCCACGGGGCGGGAGACGAACACCGGGCCTGCGGGCGGGCGTTGGGCCAGGGCGAAGGCCCTGCGCAGGGCCGGCGGGAGGTCCTGCGCGTGTTGGATGTCGTACGTCGCCTTCACGGCCGGGGTTGCCAGGCCGATGAGGTCGCCGGAGAGCATCGGCTGACGAAGGCGGGGCGGTGGGTGGCCCTGGCGTAGCCGTCCGCCATGGCTGCGACCGAGCCCGCGTGGACGCCGAGGACGTACTCGGGGGCGTCCTTCGACTGTGACCGGGCTGCGAGGAAGGGGAGTTCGGTGGTGTCGGGGTTGCCGAAGACGCGGTCCACGCCCTCGTCGCGGAGGATTTCCAGGACGGCGAGGGCGGGCCGGTGACCGGCTTGTGGGGCAGCGTCGGGGAGTCGGGGGTGCGGGGCAAGGGGGCGTGTTACTTGAAAGATGCGTCCAGGTCACCAAGTAAGGGGCGCGGGGAACTGCGCGACCAGCCCCCACGCCCCCGCACTCACCCACGCACCTCAGACGTCCCCGAACCGCTCCCCCTTCTCAGCCTTCTCCACCAGCAGCGCCGGCGGCGTGAACCTCTCCCCGTACCGGTCCGCCAGTTCGCGCGCGCGGGTCACGAAGCCCGGCAGACCACCCTCGTAGCCGTTGATGTACTGGAGGACGCCGCCCGTCCAGCCCGGGAAGCCGATGCCGAAGATCGAGCCGATGTTGGCGTCGGCCACCGACGTCAGGACGCCCTCCTCCAGGAGCCTGACCGTGTCCAGGGCCTCGGAGAAGAGCATGCGTTCCTGCATGTCCTTGAAAGACACGGTCTCGGAGGGGATCTCCGAGTCCGGGCGGGTGAAGTGTTCGCGCAGGCCCGGCCAGAGGGCGGTGCGCTTGCCGTCTTCGCCGTAGTCGTAGAAGCCGCCGCCCCCGGTGCGGCCCGTGCGGCCGAACTCGTCGACCATGCGGTCGATGACCGCCTCCGCGGGGTGGGGCGTCCAGGTGCCGCCAGAGTCCTCCACCGCCTGCTTGGTCTCCTTGCGGATCTTGCGGGGCAGGGTGAGCGTGAGCTCGTCCATCAGCGAGAGCACCTTCGCCGGGTAGCCCGCCTGCGCCGCCGCCTGTTCGATCGACGCCGGCTCGATGCCCTCTCCGACCATCGCGACGCCCTCGTTCAGGAAGTGGCCGATGACACGGGAGGTGAAGAAGCCGCGGGAGTCGTTCACGACGATCGGCGTCTTCTTGATCTGGCGGACCAGGTCGAAGGCGCGGGCCAGCGCCTCCTCGCCCGTGCGCTCGCCCTTGATGATCTCGACCAGCGGCATCTTGTCGACCGGCGAGAAGAAGTGCAGGCCGATGAAGTCCGTCTGGCGCTCCACCCCCTCGGCCAGCGCCGTGATCGGCAGCGTCGAGGTGTTGGAGCACAGCAGCGCGTCCGGGTCGACGATGTGCTGGATCTCCTGGAAGACCTTGTGCTTGAGCGCCGAGTCCTCGAAGACCGCCTCGATGACCGCGTCGCAGCCGGCCAGGTCCTGGGGGTCCGCCGTCGGGGTGATGCGGGCCAGGAGCGCGTCCGCCTTCTCCTGGGTCGTACGGCCGCGGGAGACCGCCTTCGCGCAGAGCTTCTCCGAGTAGGCCCTGCCCTTGGCCGCCGCCTCCGGTGACACGTCCTTCAGGACGACCTCGATGCCGGCCCGGGCGCAGGAGTACGCGATGCCCGCGCCCATCATTCCGGCGCCGAGTACGGCCACCTTGTGGACCTGGCGGGGCTGCACCCCCTTGGGGCGGTTGGCGCCGGAGTTCACCGCCTGGAGGTCGAAGAAGAACGCCTGGATCATGTTCTTGGACGTCTGGCCCGCCGCCAGTTCGACGAAGTAGCGCGCCTCGATGATCTGAGCCGTCTCGAAGTCGACCTGGGAGCCCTCCACCGCGGCCGCGAGAATGTTGCGCGGGGCCGGGTAGGGGGCGCCGTTGGTCTGCTTGCGGAGGGTGGCCGGGAAGGCGGGCAGGTTCGCGGCGAACTTCGGGTTGGCGGGTGTGCCGCCGGGGATGCGGTAGCCCGGCTTGTCCCAGGGCTGCTGGGACTCGGGGTTGGCGTCGATGAACGCGCGTGCCTTGGCGAGGAGTTCGTCCTGCGTCGTGGCCACGTCGTCGATCAGGCCGTTCTGGAGGGCGCGCTGCGGGGCGTACTGCGTGCCCTGCAACAGCACCTTCAGGAGGGCGTCCGCGATGCCCAGGAGACGGACGGTGCGGACCACGCCGCCGCCGCCCGGCAGCAGGCCCAGCGTGACCTCGGGGCAGCCGATCTTGGAACCGGGCGCGTCGAGGGCGACGCGGTGGTGGCAGGCCAGGGCGATCTCGTAACCGCCGCCCAGGGCCGCGCCGTTGATCGCGGCGACGACCGGTTTGCCCAGGGTCTCGATGCGGCGCAGGTTGCGCTTGATCGCGAGACCGCCGTCGAAGAGGTCCTGCGCGGTCTCGGGCGTGACCCGGATGAGGTCGCGCAGGTCGCCGCCGGCGAAGAAGGTCTTCTTGGCGGAGGTGATGACGACACCGCGGATGGTGTCCTTCTCGGCCTCCAGGCGGTCGGTGATCACCGCGAGGGAGTCGCGGAACGCCTGGTTCATGGTGTTGGCGGACTGGTTGGGGTCGTCGATGACGAGGGTGACGACGCCGCTGCGGTCCTGTTCCCAGCGGATGGTCGTGGACTGAGTGCTCATGAGGAAGTGCTCCGTGTGATCCGTCGTATCCGTGGGAGGGGGTCAGATGCGCTCGAGGACGGTGGCGATGCCCATGCCGCCGCCCACGCAGAGCGTCGCGAGGCCGTAGCGCTTGTCCTGGCGCTCCAGTTCGTCGATCAGGCTGCCCAGGATCATGGCACCGGTGGCGCCGAGCGGGTGGCCGAGCGCGATCGCGCCGCCGTTGACGTTGACCTTGTCCAGCGAGAGGCCCATGTCCTTCACAAAGCGCAGGACGACGGCCGCGAAGGCCTCGTTGATCTCGACGAGGTCGATGTCGTCGATGGTCAGGCCGGCCTTGGCGAGCGCCTTGCCGGTGGCGGGCGCGGGGCCGGTGAGCATGATCGTCGGCTCGGAGCCGGAGACGGCCGCGGAGACGATCCGCGCGCGCGGGCGCAGTCCGTAGCGCTCCCCCACCTCCTTGGAGCCGATCGCGACCAGGGAGGCGCCGTCCACGATGCCGGAGGAGTTGCCCGCGTGGTGGACGTGGTCGATCTTCTCGACCCAGTGGTACTTCTGCAGGGCCACGGCGTCGAAGCCGCCGAGGTCGCCGATGTCCGCGAAGGACGGCTTGAGCCCCCCGAGGGAGTCGGCGGTGGTGCCGGGGCGCAGGTGCTCGTCGTGGTCGAGGACCGTCAGGCCGGCGCGGTCCTTCACCGGGACGACGGAGCGGTCGAAGCGGCCCTCCTTCCAGGCCGTCGCGGCACGCTCCTGGCTCAGAGCCGCGTATTCGTCGACGTCACGCCGCGAGAATCCCTCGATCGTGGCGATCAGGTCGGCGCTGATGCCCTGGGGCACGAAGTTGACGGCCAGGTTGGTCATCGGGTCGTTGAACCAGGCGCCGCCGTCCGAGGCCATCGGCACCCGGGACATGGACTCGACGCCGCCCGCGAGGACGAGGTCCTCCCAGCCCGAACGGACCTTGGCGGCGGCCATGTTGACGGCCTCCAGGCCGGACGCACAGAAGCGGTTCTCCTGTACGCCGGCGACCGTGTCCGGAAGTCCGGCGGCGACGGCGGCGATCCGGGCGATGTCGGAGCCCTGGTCGCCGACCGGGCCGACGACACCGAGCACGATGTCGTCGACCGCCGCCGGGTCCAGGTCCGGGAAGCGGGCACGGATCTCGTGGATCAGTCCGACGACCAGGTCGATGGGCTTGGTGCCGTGCAGGGCGCCGTTCGCCTTGCCGCGGCCGCGCGGGGTGCGGATCGCGTCGTACACATACGCTTCGGTGCTCACAATCAAGCCTTTCAAGAAGGGTTAGCCGAGCAAGGAACGGCCGATGATCTCCTTCATGATCTCGGTCGTGCCGCCGTAGATGGTCTGGATACGGCCGTCGGTGAAGGCCTTGGCGACCGGGTACTCGCTCATGTAGCCGTAGCCGCCGTGCAGTTGGAGACAGCGGTCGGCGACCCGCTTCTGGAGCTCGGTCGCCCACCACTTGGCCATGGAGGCGTGGACAGCGTCCAGTCCCCCGTCCGAGTGGTCCTCGACGCAGCGGTCGAGGAACGCGCGCGTGACGGCGCACTCGGTGGCCATCTCGGCTATCTCGAAGCGGATGTGCTGCTTGGTGGCGAGCGGTCTCCCGAAGGCCTCGCGCTCCTTGACGTACTCGGTGGTGATCTCCAGGAGGTGCTCGGCCGCGGCGATTGCGGAGACGGCGATGCTCAGGCGCTCCTGGGCGAGGTTGGTCATCAGGTGCCCGAAGGCGCCGTCGCGCTCGCCGAGGAGGTTCTCCTTGGGCACGCGCACGTCGTGGAAGAACAACTCGGCCGTGTCCTGGGCCTTCTGGCCGATCTTGTCGAGGTTGCGGCCGCGCTCGAAGCCCTCCGTGCCCCGCTCGACGACCAGCAGCGACAGTCCGCGGGCCCCGCCCTCGGGTGCGGTCCTGGCAACGACGATCACCAGGTCGGCGATGATCCCGTTGGAGATGAACGTCTTGGAGCCGTTCAGCAGCCAGTGGTCGCCCCGGTCCTTTGCGTGCGTGCGGATGCCCTGGAGGTCGGAGCCCGCCCCGGGCTCGGTCATCGCAATGGCGGTGACGAGCGAGCCGTCGCAGAAGCCGGGCAGCCAGCGGCGCTTCTGCTCCTCGGTGGCGAGGCCGGTGAGGTACGGGCCGATGACGTCGTTGTGCAGTCCGAGAGCGAGGCCGGGCGCGCCCGCGCGCGTGAACTCCTCGGCCAGGACGGTGGCGTAGCGGAAGTCGGTGGTGCCGCCGCCCCCGAACTCCTCGGGCACGGCGAGCCCGAGCAGGCCCTGCTTGCCGGCCGCCCGCCAGGCCTCGCGGGAGACGATGCCGTCCTTCTCCCACTGCTCGTAGTACGGCAGGACCTCCCTGGCCAGGAAGGCGCGCACGGTCTCGCGGAACGCGTCGTGCTCGGGGGCGAAGAGCTGCCGCTTCATTCGGGGCCTTTCATTCGGGGCCTTTCAAAAGATCCGGTACGTCCCAGTCGCGTGCCACGTCAGCGGTGTCGGCGCCCGCCCTCGCGGGCCCGGTGCGTACGGCCGTGGGGGTGGCGGAGAAGCGGGGCGCGGGCGCGGGCTGGGTGATGCCGCCGTGGTCGGTGAAGGTGCCGCGGGCGGCGAGGTGCGGGTGGTGCGGGGCCTCGCGCAGCGACAGCACGGGTGCCACGCACGCGTCGGTGCCCTCGAAGACAGCCGTCCACTCGTCTCGGGTACGGCTCCGGAAGCGGGCCGTGACCGCCTCGCGCAGTTCGCCCCAGCGGGTCCAGTCCTTGCGGGCGTCGGCGAAGTCGGGCAGGCCGAGCAGGTCCAGGAACCGGTCGTAGAACTGCGGCTCCAGCGCGCCGACCGCCATGTACCTCCCGTCGGCGGTCTCGTAGGTGCCGTAGTACGGGCAGCCGCCGTCGAGGAGGTTGGCGCCGCGCCGGTCCTGCCAGCCGCCGGCGGCGGTCATGCCGTGGAGCATCGCGGCGAGGTGGGAGGTGCCGTCGACGATGGCGGCGTCGACGACCTGGCCGATACCGGTCGCGCGCGCGTGGTGCAGGGCGGCGAGGACGCCGACGACGAGGTAGAGGGCGCCGCCCGCGTAGTCGCCGAGGAGGTTGGCGGGGACGGCCGGCGGGCGACCCGGCTCGCCGATCATGCCGAGAGTTCCGGTGAGGGCGATGTACGCGATGTCGTGCCCGGCGCGCTGGGCCAACGGCCCGTCCTGGCCCCAGCCGGTCATCCGGCCGTAGACGAGGGCGGGGTTGCGGGCGTGGCAGTCCTCGGGGCCGACGCCGAGGCGCTCGGCGACACCGGGGCGGTTGCCCTCGATCAGGATGTCGGCGCGGGCCGCGAGGTCGAGCACCCGCGCGGGGCCCTCCGGGGCCTTGAGGTCGACGACCACCGAGCGCTTGTTGCGGTTGGTGATGTCGTAGTCGGGGTTGATCGAGAGGGCGACGCCGCCGGGGCGGGAGACATGGACCACGTCGGCCCCCAGGTCGGCGAGGAGCATGGCGGCGAACGGGCCGGGCCCGATACCGGCCAGCTCGACCACGCGCACGCCGGTGAGCGGGCCGTGCCCGGGCTTCGTTGCCGTTGTCATCCAGCCCCCATTGGCGTGACACAACTGATGTAACACCAGTGATGCTATGAACGCGTACCAGTGGACACAAGACCTGAACGAGCAAGCGCTTAGCCAATTATCGGCCGGTCACCGCTCGTCGATCTCGGCTATGAGCCGTTTGGGTGCGATCGCGCGGTAGCTCTCCTCGACCCAGTCGCACAGCAGGTCCGCTGCGGGGGCGCCCTGCTCCGCGAGCGGGACGCGCACCCAGCCGGCCTTGCCGAGGCCGTAACCGGCGGGTTCGGCACCCGGGAAGGCGAGGGCGTGGGCGTGGACCTCGGCGCCCTTGAGCTTCACGGTGACGCCCATCGGGTAGCTGCCGTCGCTCACGCCGAGGAAGACGAACACCTTCTTGTTGACCTTGGCGACGGTCTCGCCCCAGGGGAACTCCTCAGCGGCACCCGGCAGCGCGAGCGCGAACTCGCGTACCTTCTCCCACTTCTTCAGGGCATTCCTGGGCACGGCCACCGTCCCACCTCCGGGCTCGTCGTCGGGCTCCGCACTCCTCACGCTAGCCTCGGCCACCGACAACGGCGCGTGCGGCGGGATCCAGGAGTGTCATGAGCAGGCTGAAAAGGTCGGACCGTCCCTACGACATCGTGCTCTTCGGAGCCACGAGTTTCGCGGGGGCGCTGACCGCGGAGTACCTCGCCGCCCACGGCCCGGACGATCTGCGCTGGGCGATCGCCGGCCGCAGCGAGGACAAGCTCCGGGCACTGCGCGAACGGCTGCCCAAGGGCACGGACGTCGAGGTGCTCACGGCCGACGTGTCCGACCCGGACTCACTGCACGCCCTCGCCGGGCACGCGCGCGTGGTGGCCACCACGGTCGGCCCCTATCTGGCGTACGGCGAGGAGCTGGTCGCCGCCTGCGCGGACGCCGGTACGGACTACCTCGACCTCTCCGGAGAGCCGGAGTTCGTGGACCTGATGTACGTCCGGCACGACGCACGCGCGCGTGAGACGGGCGCACGGCTGGTGCACGCGGCCGGGTTCGACTCGATCCCGTACGACCTGGGGGCGTACTTCACCGTCCGGCAACTCCCGGAAGGCGTGCCGCTGACCGTCGACGGATTCGTGAGCGTGGACGCCACCTTCTCGGGCGGTACGTTCGCCTCGGCGCTCAACCAGTTCGCGCGGGGCCGGCAGATGGTCGCCGCCGCGCGGGACCGCGGTCGGCACGAGCCGCGGCTGGTGGGCCGGCGAGCCTCCGCGCCGACCGGCACCCCGCGGTACGCCCAGGAAATCGGCGCCTGGGCCCTTCCGCTGCCGACCATCGACGCGCAGATCGTCCACCGCTCCGCGAAGGCCCTGGAGCGCTACGGACCCGACTTCCGCTACCGCCAGTACGCGGCCGTACGGCGGCTGCCGGTGGCGGTGGGCGGGGTCGCGGCCGTGGGCGCGCTGTTCGCGGCGGCCCAGTTGCCGCCCGCGCGGCGCTGGCTGTCCGACCGGCTCAGGCCGGGTGACGGGCCGAGCCCGGAGAAGCGGGCAAAGAGCTGGTTCTCCGTGCGTTTCATCGGCGAGGGCGGCGGACGGCGGGTGTTCACCGAGGTCGCGGGCGGTGACCCCGGATACGACGAGACAGCGAAGATGTTCGCCGAGTCCGCACTGTCGCTGGCCTTCGACGACCTCCCCGGGACCGCCGGTCAGGTCACGACGGCGGTGGCGATGGGGGACGCGCTGATCGAGCGGCTGCGAGAGGCGGGGATCACCTTCCGGGTGGCGGCGAGCAAGTGAGCCCGCGTCAGAAGGACCAGCCGGCCACCGTGTAGATCATCCCCGCGATCCAGCCGAGCCCCGCGAGCACGCCGAGGACCAGTGCGGCGGTCACCGCGCGCTCGACGGGCCGGTCGGGGTCGGCGAGGGGCTTGGGGGAACGGTGGGTCATGCGGTGCGTCGTCATGCGGGACAGCCTGCCGACCACACCGGTGCGCGCACATCCGTACAGATACTCAGACGACGTACTCAGTACTCCCCTCGGCTCCCCTGACGGGCCGTCGCCTCCCGCAGCGCCCTGCGGCACAGCGCGTCCGCCCTGCGGGTCGTCTCCGGGAGCCGGAAAGCGGGCGTGAGCGCGAGCGTGAGCGCGCAGGCGTTGTCGAGGCTCACGCGGTGGCCGACGGAGACGAACACCGGCTTCACGGCCTCGCGTGTGCGCAGGGCGCGGCCCACCTCCTCGGAGCCCGCCAGCAGCGGCGTCCACGCGCCGCGCCGGGCGCCGGGATCGTCGTAGGAGAAGGTGAACGGGTTCTTGGCGACGCCGATCGTCGGCAGGCCGGTGAGGACGCCGAGGTGGCTCGCGAGGCCGAAGCGGCGGGGGTGGGCGAGGCCGTAGCCGTCGCACACGACCAGGCCCGGGGCGCACGGCAGGGCGTCCAGGGCGGCGAGGACCGTGGGGATCTCGCGGAAGGCGAGCAGGCCGGGGACGTAAGGGAAGGAGATCCGGCCCACGGCGGTCGCCTCGGCCGCGACCTCCAGGGTCGCCGCGTCCAGCACCACGGCCGCCGCCGCGACCACGTCCCGTTCGTCGTCGTAGGCCACGTCGACCCCGGTGACCCGGCCGGTGCCCGGCGGGGGACCGGGCTCGTCGAGGACCGTCCTCGCTCTCAACTCGTCCTGGACGGCTCGTGCTTGTTCCTCGGTCGCGGGCCAGCCCGCGGGGATGTCCACTGTCGCCATGGTGGGGACGAGCGTACGACGGAGCGGCGTAGGCTCGCGATCATGTTCGTACTGGAGCTGATCTACACCGCGCCCCTCGATGCCGTGGATGCCGTGCTGCCGGCGCATGTGGCCTGGCTGGACGAGCAGTACGAGCGGGGTGTCTTCCTGGCGTCGGGACGCAAGAACCCCCGCGACGGCGGGGTGATCATCGCCGTCGCGGGGGATCGTGCGCGGATCGAGGAGATCGCCGCGGGCGACCCGTTCGTCGCGGCCGGGGTATGCGCGTACCGCGTCACCGAGTTCGCCGCGACGAAGACGGCCCCGGCGCTGGAGCCATACCGGGAGACGCTCGGCTGAGGGGTCAGCTCTTGTTGCCCAGCGCCCGCTGGAGCTGGCTCTTGTTCATGTCCGAACGGCCCTTGACGCCCTTCCGCTTGGCCTCCTCGTAGAGCTGGTCGTAGGTCGGGCCCTGGGAGCCCTTGCCGGACCGCTGACCGCCCCGCTTGCCGGACGACATGTCCTGGGTGGACGTACGGCTGGCGGTCTTGGACTCGCCGGACCGGGCGCGTTCCTTGTTGACCGTGCGCGCCGCGATCTCCTTGGCCCGTCCGGTGCTCTCGCCCCGGTCCTGGGCGCTCTTCTTGATGTGCTCGTACTGGCGTTCGCGCTTCGAGTTCGAACCGGCTGGCATGGGGGATCACTCCTTTCGCCGTCGGCGTCCGGGTACCCACATTTCGCCACTCAGTTCTCCAGCCGAGCCACCCGTCCCTTCTCACCGGAGGCCCAGCAGCCGCCGTCGACCGTGCAGTCCACGGTGTCGTACGAGCCGGTGTCGACGGTCCGCCAGGTCCGGCCGCCGTCCGTGGTGAGGTCCGTGCCGGTGGGACCGACCGCGAGGGCGGCGCCGCGGCTGTGCGGGAGCCAGGCCGCGCCGGAGCGGTAGGCGGGCGGTGCGATGGCGGCGGGCTGCCAGGTGCGGCCGGCGTCGGTGGTGCGGGCGCCGGCCCGCGGCGAGGCCTGGTCCGGGTTGTAGTCGCCGCCGACCGCGGTTCCGTGCGCGCGGTCGCGGAAGGCGAGCGCGAAGACGCCCTTGGCCGGGTTGCCCGCCGGGATCGGGGGGTCGGAGGCCGTCCAGGTCAGGCCACGGTCGGCGGAGTGCAGTACACGCGCGCGTGCGGCGCCGCCGGTGGCCAGCCAGACGTCCCGAGGCCCGGAGCTGACCAGGCACTGGCCGCTCGCCGCGAACCCCGCCTCACCGTCGAGCGCGGCCGGCATCCCGGTGTGGGGCAGCACCTTCCAGGAGCGGCCGCCGTCGGCGGTCGACAGGATGCGGAACCTTCCGTCGACCGGGTCGCTCATGGCGAGGCCGTGGCGGCGGTCGAAGAAGGTGAGGCAGTCGTAGAAGGCGTTCGCGTCGGTGTTGCGGAAGGACTCGGTCCAGGTGACACCGCCGTCCTCGGTGCGGTAGACCCGGGACGCCTCGCCCGCTCCGATGGCCAGCACGACGGCCCGGCGCGCGTCGAAAGCCTCGACATCCCGGAACTGGAGTTCGGCGGCACCGGGCGGCGAGACGTTTCGCCAGCTCGCTCCGCCGTCGGTGGTGCGCAGCACCGTGCCCTGGGTGCCGGCCAGCCAGGCGGTGTCCCGACTGACGGCCGAAAGCCCCCGGAACCGCACCTCGGGGGCGCCGCTGTCCTTGAGCTCCCAGTGCGGCGTACGGCCGTCCGGGCCGTGCGCCTCGGCCGGTACGGCGGTCAGCGCTGCCGCACAGGCCGCCCCCGCGGCGATGCTCCGGCTCATCAGGACCGCCCGTCTCCTGCCTCGCGTGTTCAGCCTGTTCGGGGTGTTCCGGGTGCTCCGTGTGTTCCCCAAGCGCCTCATGGCGGGCGAAGGTAGTGCACGCTCCCGGTGCCGTCCAGATGCCCTCGGCCGTCCACCGGGTGGTGCGCAGACCGCCACAAGTGCCCCTGAGGGCACAGGAGGAGGGCTGGATCACACCCGTGCATGAAGACGGTGACAGAGGTCACTCGACTTTCGTGTACACGGATTGGCCCATTCCGACGTCTCTTCCAGTGCCCGTCCCGTCCCGGAAGTCCAACCAGCCGTCACAAGGGAGCAAGGCGTTGTCCACCGTCATCGAGCAGCCAGTCCAGGCCCGTCTCGTCGCCGCGGCACCGCGGATGCCGAGCATTCCCGCCACGCTGCGCTACGACCGCTGCGATCCGTTCGCCGTGCGCATGACCTTCCCCGCCCCGGCCACCCTGGAGGGCGTCGAGGTCTGCTGGACCTTCAGCCGCGAACTTCTCACCACCGGCCTGCGCGAGCCCGAGGGCCACGGCGACGTCCGGATCCGCCCCTACGGCTACGACCGCACGGTTCTGGAGTTCCACGCCCCCGAGGGCACCGCCGTCGTGCATGTGCGCACGGGCGAGCTGCACCGCTTCCTGGAGGCCACGAACGACCTCGTGCCGACCGGTCTCGAACACCTCCAGCTCGACCTGGACCACGACCTGGCGGAGCTGATGCGCGACGCCCTCTGAGGCGTCCCGCGCCGGTCCTGCGCGCCCGGCAGGGCGTGCGCGGGCTCGGCCATGCTCCGAGCCGACGTGTGCCACGTCGAGTACCGCCGATTCCGGGACGGCCTGAACACCGGGGCCGGTCGTTTCAGCGAACTGTCGATGCCATCTGCGCAGCCCTCACCGACATCCGCCCCGTCGACCCCCTCAACCCCCCGCCACGACAGAAGTCGCCCCCACCGCCCCGCGCACCTCGTCGACGACCTTCCCTGGCGCCGGAGCCGCCACGGCGACGCGCTCGACGAGCTCCTCGACACGCTTCTCGTACCGGGCGGCGTCCTCGCGGGTTCGCAGCACACGCAGATCGGCGGCGGCCGCGAGCACGACAAGGGTGGCGTCCCGCTCGGAGACGTCCACGGTCGGCCCTCGCAGGATCCGCCGGACCTCCTCCTGCAGCGCCTCCACCGCGGCCGGGTGCTCCAGGTCGTAGTCCACCGTGGGAAAGAGCCCGAGGGCCCGCTTCTTCCGGGGTCGCAGATATCCGTCGGCGGCGAGTTGTTCCCGTACGGCGTCCAGAGTGATCCGGGTCCGGAGCGTCACCCAGGTCCGCCACCGGTGCGGCCGGGACTCACGGACCAGTTCGAGGAGGCCGTCCAGGACGGCGTCCCCGGTGTCCGAGTCCAGATCGGTCGGCGTGGCGATGCCGTCCTCGTCGACGAGCAGACCGCGCCGGGCCAGTTCGATGAGGGCACCGGCCCTGACCAGGCGGGGAACCTGGTCGGCTCCCGTGACCTCGGTCTTCGGGATGTCCCAGGCCAGCAGGTAGAGATGGGCCGGCAGGGAGAGCGGGCCGTCGGGCACGGGGCCTCCTCGTGAGCGTTAACTCGTTGACAGCACTCAGGCCGCCTCGTACGTTGTAGAACGGTTCTGTTGTCGTCGATCGGAGAAGGACGTTGCTCGTCTGAGGTCCTGAGACACCGTGTCACACACGTGAGGTGTGTGCACCGCGTGCGACCTCGGCATACGAGCCGTTCCCGACGAGCAGGGCCTTTTTCGCGCCCTCCGATTCCTCTCGTCTCCCGTCGGTCGCAGGTGTCTCGATACGCGTTTGCCCCTTCTCGCTTCGAGCAACCGCGGAGACTCGTATGTCTGCATCCATCACCTGCACCTCCCTCGCCTTCTCCTGGCCCGACGGCACCTCCGTCCTCGATGGCCTCGACATCGCCTTCGGACCCGGCCGGACCGGCCTTGTCGGCGTCAACGGGTCAGGCAAGTCAACCCTGTTGAAGCTCATCGCCGGTGAACTCACCCCGGCCGACGGCACCGTCCGCGTCGCGGGCGAGGTCGGCTACCTCCCGCAGAACGTCACGCTCGACACCGGCCTGAAGGTCGACGACGCGCTCGGCATCGCCGTACAGCGGGCCGCCCTGCACGCAATCGAGGCGGGCGACGTGGCCGAGGAGCACTTCGAGATCGTCGGGGACGACTGGGACGTGGAGGAGCGGGCCCTGGCCACCCTCGGTGAACTCGGGCTCGGCCACATCGGGTTGGACCGCGGGATCGGCGAGGTCTCGGGCGGAGAGTCGGTGCTGCTGCGCCTTGCCGCACTGCTGCTGCGCCGCCCGGACGTCCTGCTCCTCGACGAGCCCACCAACAACCTCGACCTGTACGCCCGCAGGCGGTTGTACACGGCCGTCGCCTCCTGGCCCGGAGTCATGATCGTGGTCAGCCACGACCGTGAACTCCTGGACCTGGTCGACCAGATCGCGGATCTGCGCTCCGGGGAGGTCACCTGGTACGGGGGCAACTTCTCCGCCTACGAGGAGGCTCTCGCCGTCGAACAGGACGCGGCGGAGCGGATGGTGCGCGTCGCCGAGTCCGACTTCCGTAAGCAGAAACGCGAACTGGTCGACGCCCAGGTCAAGTTGGCCCGCCGCAAGCGGTACGGCCAGAAGATGTTCGAGCAGAAGCGCGAGCCGAAGATCGTCATGGGGGCGCGCAAGCGGTCGGCGCAGGAGTCCGCGGGCAAGCACCAGATCATGCACGAGGAGAGGCTCTCCGAGGCGAGGGAACGGCTCGACGAGGCGGTGGAGGCCGTACGGGACGACGACGAGATCCGCGTCGACCTGCCGTACACGGCCGTACCGCCGGGTCGTACGGTGCTCACCCTCATGGACCTGCAACTCGCGTACGGCGCACGGGTGGCGGGCGGTCTCGACCTGCGGGGCCCCGAGCGGGTCGCGCTGATCGGACGCAACGGCGCGGGCAAGACGACGCTGCTGCGGACGATCGCCGGAGAACTGGAGCCGGTGTCGGGCGAGGCGACGGCCCATGTCCCGCTCCGCTTCCTGCCCCAGCGACTGGACGTGCTGGACGGTGAGCTGTCGGTCGCGGAGAACGTGGCCCGGTTCGCGCCGGGCGCCACCAACAACCGGGTGCGGGCCCGTCTCGCCCGCTTCCTGTTCCGGGGTGGCCGGGCCGACCAGCAGGCCTCGACCCTGTCCGGCGGCGAGCGCTTCCGGGCGGCGCTTGCCGCGCTGATGCTGGCCGAGCCGGCGCCTCAGCTGCTGATGCTCGACGAGCCGACGAACAACCTGGACATGGCGAGTGTGCGGCAGCTGACGTCGGCTCTGGAGTCGTACGAGGGCGCGCTGGTCGTGGCCAGCCACGACCTGCCGTTCCTGGAGTCGCTCGGCATCACGCGCTGGCTGATGCTGGACGGGGAACTGCGGGAGATCACTCCGGACGCCCTGGAGTTTCCCGCGTAGCGTCCACGACGGCCGCCAGATCGGTTCCCGCCCGGAGCAGCGCCACGCTCCGGGCGGCAATCCGGTCGAGTCGCTCACGAAGGATGCGCCGGGCGTCCTCCGGTTCGTCGAGGCCGTCCAGGGAGTCCATGACCTCGCGCACGGCCGGGATGCCGTACCCGCTGGAGCGCAGGGCGACGACGACGCGCGCCGCCCTGACGGCCCGGGGGCCGTAGCGACGGGCTCGGTGTGTGGTCACACGCTCGGGGCGGACCAGGCCTTCCTCCTCCCAGAACCTCAGGGTCGAGGAGCGTACGCCGAGCGCTTCCGCGAGCTGCGTGATCGTCATGAAGTCGTCGTCCTGGGCGGCCTCTTCGGCCTGGATCGCCCACAGCGCCCGCTGGGCACGCAGGGCTTCCTCGCGTTCCCGTGCGAGCCGGACGTGGACCTCGCCGACCGCGGCGGCGGCCGCCGCGACGGGCCCGGTCCGCAGCCGCGCCAGCAGGAGCCGGGCCTCGACCGGCCCGACGGCGCCGACGAGCCCCCGGTAGGCGCGCAGGGCGTGCACATGCGTGTGCGTGTAGCGGCGGTAGCCGTTGTCCGCGCGGGCGGCCGGCGGGAGGACGCCCAACCGCTCCAGGTCGCGCACCTGTTGCACCGAGTACCCGGACTCCCTGGCGACGTCGGCGGTACGCATCGTTCGGCAAACCCCACAGAAGCACTTGAAGGTCACGCTTGAACCATGAGTATGGAGCAGATCATCGCGACCGTGCGCGGCTTCGACGGGGCCCTGGTGGTCGTCCCGGGGCCGGGTGGAGACTTCCCCGAGATCGCGTGGGGCGACGCGTTCTTCTATTGCGCCCCCGACGGCCCGATGCCCCGCAACACGCAGCCCTACGGGACGATCGTCACGAAGAACTACCCCGACGACCAGGCCTCGGACCTCGACCGTCCGGGGCGCTGGCGGGTCAACGTCCATGTCGGCCGTACGGCGTTGCCGGGCCTCGTCGGGCGGGAGCACGACCTCGCGGCCGCCGACGTGGTGCTGCCGCATCCGGTGTACGGCGCCCTCGGCTGGATCTGCGTCGTGAATCCGGGCGAGAGGACGGCGGAAACGGTCGTACGGCTGCTGCGTGAGGCCCATGAGGCGGCACGCGCGCGTGCCGCACGACGGCGCTCGTGAGCCGTGGAGCGTCTCAAGAGGGCCACAGCCTGGCAGAGGGGGTTTTGTCGACACGGACCGGCGCTGCATGATGCTGACCGGCGCCCGTCACGGGGCCGCCCCTGTCCCGCCGATACGGAGTTCCCTCGTGCCCAGCAAGAAGGCCCTCGTACGCCGCCCCAGCCCGCGCCTCGCCGAAGGTCTGGTGACGCACATCGAGCGGGAGAAGGTCGATGTCGATCTCGCGCTCGAACAGTGGGAGGCGTACGTCGAGGCCCTGCACACGCATGGCTGGGAGACGGTCGAGGTGGACCCGGAGGACGACTGCCCGGACTCGGTGTTCGTCGAGGACACCGTGGTCATGTACAAGAACGTCGCCCTGATCGCCCGCTCCGGCGCCGAGTCCCGGCGTGAGGAGACCATCCGCGTCGAGGAAGCCGTCGCGCGCCTGGGATGCTCGGTGAACTGGATCTGGGAGCCGGGCACCCTGGACGGCGGTGACGTGCTGAAGGTCGGCGACACGATCTACGTCGGCCGGGGCGGACGCACCAACGCGGCCGGCATCCAGCAGTTGCGCGCCGCCTTCGAACCGCTCGGGGCCCAGGTGGTCGCCGTACCGGTGAGCAAGGTGCTGCATCTGAAGTCGGCGGTCACCGCGCTGCCCGACGGGACGGTCATCGGGCACATCCCGAAGGTGGACCGGCCCTCGCTCTTCCCGCGTTTCCTGTCCGTGCCGGAGGAAGCGGGTTCGCACGTCGTCCTGCTCGGCGGACCCAAGCTGCTCATGGCGGCGAGCGCGCCGAAGACGGCGGAGCTGTTCACCGACCTCGGTTTCGAACCGGTCGTGGTGGACATCAGCGAGTTCGAGAAGCTCGAAGGCTGTGTGACTTGCCTCTCAGTAAGACTGCGAGAGCTGTACGCCTGACAGGATGAGCGATCACCCCGACGGCCCCGGACCTGCGATTCCCGGCTGCTTGTCATGACCGCGGAACACTGCTGATCAGGGATCTTTACAGCCCCCTTAACCTACGGTCTCGTAACCTACGGTTTCGTAGCCTACGATTCCGTAGGTTACCGGCGCCCGCCCGCCGACCCTCTCAACTGTTTGCCGCGTCCCCCTGGAGTACCTGTGACCCTCACTTCCCCTCACCTCGGCAGCCCGTCCTCCTCCTGGACCGACGCACGACTGCTGTACGCGTTGGAGGAAGTGGTCGAGAACGAACTCAACCGGCATCTGAAGGTCACCAAGGACTGGATGCCGCACGAGTACGTGCCGTGGAGCGACGGCCGCAACTTCCCCGGTCTCTTCGAGGACGGCGAAGCCTGGGAGAAGGGGCAGTCCAAGGTCACCGAGATCGGCCGGATCGCGCTGGTCGTGAACCTGCTCACCGAGGACAACCTCCCGAGCTACCACCACGAGATCGCCTCCCTCTTCGGCCGCGACGGCGCCTGGGGCACCTGGGTGCACCGCTGGACGGCCGAGGAGGGCCGGCACGGCATCGTGATGCGCGACTACCTGCTCGCCTCGCGCGCGGTCGACCCGGACCAGCTGGAGCAGTTCCGGATGGCCCACATGAGCGAGGGCTTCGAGTCGGACAACCGCCACTCGATGCTGCACTCGGTGGCCTACGTCTCCTTCCAGGAGCTCGCGACCCGCGTCTCGCACCGCAACACCGGCCACCAGTCCGGGGACCCGGTCTGCGACCGCATGCTGGCGCGTATCGCGACCGACGAGAACCTGCACATGGTCTTCTACCGGAATCTGCTCAAGGCCGCCTTCGAGCTCGCGCCCGACCTGACGATGCAGGCGGTGCGCGACGTCATCGTGAACTTCCGGATGCCCGGCCACGGCATGCCCGGCTTCGAGCGGGCCGCCGCGCAGATGGCAATCGGCGAGATCTACAACATGCGCATCCACCACGACGACGTCCTCCAGCCCGTCCTGCGCTTCCTCAAGGTCATGGAGATCGACGGCCTCGGCCCCGAGGGGCAGCAGGCGCAGGACGAACTCGGCCTGTACATGGGCGGCCTGGACGCGGAGGCGTCGAAGTTCGACGAGAAGCTGGCGGCGCGCAAGGCGCGGATGGCGGCCCGCGCGGGAGCCTGACGCCGACCTGACCGAGCCGCCGAACATCCGGGGCGGCCGCCCGCGGCCTGTGTCATCATGCGCCCATGCATGACAGCTGCACAGGCAGCGGGCCGTCGGCTTCCTGCTCGACGTGACCGACGCCGATGCCGCCGCACGGATACGGCGGCGGATCGGTGTGCCGTCGGCGGGCGCGCACGGACGCCGGTTCGCCCGCGCCCACGCCGTCCTGAAGCTGACCCCGGTCCCGTCCTCCATGCCGGTGGGGATCCTGGAGGAGGAC
The DNA here is from genome assembly GCF_044903305.1 of Streptomyces sp. NPDC019531. NCBI lineage: Bacteria > Bacillati > Actinomycetota > Actinomycetes > Kitasatosporales > Streptomycetaceae > Streptomyces > Streptomyces sp. NPDC019531. Next base: position 80,274 of record NZ_JBJDQL010000030.1, read on the forward strand.
GACCAGGAACTCAACGCGCTGGGCGTGCCGTTCGGTCCGGGTGCAAGGGCCCGCTGCCCGTGGACCGCTTCCTCGCCAAGAACGCCGTCGAACCGCCGATGCCGCAGCACGTCGTGGCGCGGGGACTCGTCGGGCCGGTTGCGGGCCGCCACCGCCATGGGGCTTGCCGGGAGCGCGGCGTCCATGGCGCTGGGGACACCGCGGCTGGCAGACGGTCGCCGCGGCCGACGGCGAGCGGCCACTGCCCGGTTACGCCCGTGGGGCCCTGTCCGTACGTCCGGACTGCCCGCCCGCGCTGCGGACGCAGTTCGGCAGCCACCCCAAAGCCACCCCAAGTTCGCCCACCGGATCCGGCAGGCCGGTGTCCTGGCCGGTCCCGGCCCGTACACGTCCACGCGAGCGTTTGGACGACCGCGAGGAGGCCTGGGCGGTCCCGGCGAAGCTCCTCGACACGTTCCATGGCACGGCGCCCGAGCTGATCATGACGGCGGGCGCGATCGCCTGACCCTGCGCGGGCGGAGCGGCCGAGGGGGCGGGCGACTGGATTCCGCCTCGCCTGGGCAAGGCGGTGCACCGGCCTCTGCGCTACGCCCGGGTGCGCTCCCGGATTCTCACCGCACTCCCGACCGCCCGGCTCACCGGTTCTCCGTCCTCCGGAGCTCCAGCCGCTCCTTCTCGGAGAGGCCGCCCCAGACGCCGAAGCGTTCGTCGTGGGCCAGGGCGTAGTCGAGGCAGGCCGGGCGCATCTCGCACATGCCGCAGATGCGCTTCGCCTCCCGTACCGAGCTGCCCGGCTCGGGAAAGAAGAAGTCCGCCCCGGTCTGCGCGCACAGCGCCTGTGCCTGCCAGTCGCGGTCGGCCGGGGTGATGGTGTCGGTGTGCATGGCCGAGATCGTGCCGGGCAGCGAAAAACATTCGATCAACGCGGGATCAACGAGGCCGTTCACGGCCTCCGGCCGCCTTGATGGTGCCCCTCCCGGTGCCGGGGCGCACGGCGGCGCGCGGAAACGGTTCGTGCGGCTCGCGTCCACGTCGCGGCGGGGGCCGCCGACGTCTCGGCTCGCCCCTTCCGCGGATGAACAGCACTCGCTCTCCCCCGGTCACCACGCGTACCCGCCGCGGCGTTCTGGCGGCGAATGTCAGTGGGCGGTGCAAGACTCGGCAGTACAGGCAACGGGACCCTTCAGAGGAGGGCAGAGATGCTCACCACCCGTTATGTCACCGGCGCTCCGAACTGGCTCGACCTCGGCACCCCGGACATCGACGGCGCCACTTCCTTCTACGGCGGTGTGTTCGGCTGGGAGTTTCAGCCGGGCCCGCCAGAGGCCGGCGGTTACGGCTTCTTCCAGCTCGGCGGCCGGACCGCCGCGGGCGGCATGCAGACCACACCGGAGCAGGGCCCGCCCTCCTGGACCGTGTACTTCCAGACCCCGGACGCGGACGCCACCGCGAAGGCGGCCGAGCAGGCGCACGGCGCGGTGCTGATGCAGCCCATGGACGTGATGGACCAGGGCCGCATGGCGATCCTCGCCGACAAGGCGGGCGTGCCCTTCGGCATCTGGCAGCCCGGGCGGAACAAGGGGCTCGACGTCACCCAGGAGCCGGGCTCGCTCTGCTGGGTCGAGCTGTACACGGCCGACCTGCCGATGGCCGCGTACTTCTACCGGGCGGCTCTCGGTCTGGAGACGTACGGCGTCGACTTCCCCGGCGGCACCTATACGACGGTCCTGCCGGACGGGCAGAGCGAGGACGCCATGTTCGGCGGCATCGTCCCGCTGGCCGACGACCCGATGGAGGCGGAGGCCGGAGCGTACTGGCTGCCCTACTTCGAGGTCGCCGACACGGACGAGGCGGTCTCGAAGGCGCGGGAGCTCGGCGGCAGCGTCCGGCTGCCCGCCACCGACGTGCCGGGTGTCGGCCGGGTCGCCAAGCTGGCCGATCCCTACGGCGCCCGCTTCGCGGTGATCAAGAGCGTGCCGCAGCAGACGCCTTAGGGGCGACAGCGGTCACGCGGAGGCACGCCGCACCAGCGTGGTGGGCAGTACGACACCGGCCGGTGCGGTTCCTCCACCCGTGGGGTCGAGGTCGCGCAGCAGCAGGCGGGCCATCAACCGGCCCATCTCCTCTATGTCCTGACGGACCGTCGTGAGCGGTGGCTCGGTCTGCTCGGCGACGGGCAGCATGTCGTCGAAGCCGATCACCGCCACGTCCTCGGGCACCCGGCGCCCGCTCTCGCGCAGCACACGCAGGGCGCCGGCCGCGGTGAGGTCGTTGGCGGCGAACACCGCGTCCACGTCGGGGTGGTGGTCGAGGAGCTCCCGCATCGCCCGCTCTCCGCCGGCGGGGGTGAAGTCGCCCCGTACGACGAGCTCCGGGTCGGCGACGCCCATGACGTCCCGGTAGCCCTCCAGGCGGTCCACCGCGGAGGTCTGGTCGAGGGCGCCGGTGATGTGGGCGACGCGGGTGCGCCCGAGCCCGACGAGATAGCTCACGGCCTCGCGGGCGCCGCCCCGGTTGTCGCTGTCGACGTACACGACGTCCCTGCCGCCGTCGCTCCAACCCGGCCTGCCGCCGAACACCGTGGGAACACCGGCCCGTTGGATCAGTCCGGGCAGCGGGTCGTCGAGATGCAAGGAGAAGACGAGCGCGCCGTCGACATGCCCTCCGGCGAGGTAGCGCCCGACGCGGGCGTGGTCGTCGCGGCCCTCGGTGAGCAGCAGCACGAGTTGGTTGTCGTGGGCCGTCAACTCCTGGCTGATTCCGCGCAGTTGCAGCGCGAAGAACGGGTCGGCGAAGACCCGGGTCTCCGGCTCGGCGACGACCACGGCGATGGCGTCGTGGCGCCGGGTGACAAGACTGCGGGCGGCCTGGTTGGGCACATAGCCGAGTTCCTCGACAGCCCTGCGCACCCGCTCGACGAGCGGCTCCCTGACCCCGTCCCCGCCGTTCACCACCCGGGACACGGTGGCCCGGGACACACCGGCCCGCGCGGCCACGGCCTCCAGAGTGGGGCGCGGCGCTGTGTCGGTCACTTCGGAGCTCCTCGTCGGCGGGGTGCCGATCAGGATAGCTCCGGCGGACGGGGCGGTGAGAGCGCTCTCGCCGTCGACGAAAGGGCGCTCGGCCGCCGCCGTATCGCCTCACGAGGGCCGTGCCTCTACGTCCAGGATGAAACGGCCCTGGACTGGTGGGTGCTGGACATCGTGAGCGGGTTCACGCCAGCAGATCCATCCGCCGCGCGATCCCCTCCCGCTCGGCCCGCCCGTACGCCGTCCAGGCCAGCGCGAGGTCCTGCCAGGGCAGACCGACGGGGGCGTAGACCGTACGGTCCGAGTCACTCGTGCGGCCGGGGTGCTCGGACCGCACCAGCTCGCCGAGGGTCGCGTCAGGTGCCCTCAACACGCCCACACTCGCCGTGAGTTCACGATCGTCGACCACGAGGAGCGCCGCGTCCAGCAGGTCGGCCGCCAGCTCCGCCTTCCCCGGCTCGTCCACGCCGAGACTGGTGAAGTGCTGTCCCGCCCTCGTGTCCGCCAGGCTCAACAGCGGCTCCCGGGACCAGGTCGCCGTCAGGACGATGTCGGCGGCCGCGGCCACCTCCTCCACGGAGGACAGCACCTCGCCGCCGTGCCGCGCGGCGAACTCCGCGGCGCGGTCGGCAGAGGTGTCGTGGACGAAGAGGGCACTGCGTGGCCGTAGCGCCACCAGTCCTCGCACCATCACCTCGGCCTGCGCGCCCGCCCCGATCACGCCCACCGCCTCCCCGGGTCCGGCGAGCAGGTGCGTACCCAACGCCGCCGCAAACCCCGTCCGCCACGCCGTGACGGTCGCCGAGTCCAGCAGGGCGAGCAACTCTCCGTCGGCGCCGCTGTGCAGGCAGATCACTCCGCGCAGCGCGGGCCGTGCGGACGGGAACTTCGCGTTGACCTTCACCGTGTAGGCCGGGACACCGGGCAGCAGGCCGGGGAGCAACGCGGTCGCCGTGCCGGGGAACGGGAGGTCCGTCCGTACCCGCTGTCCCGCAACCGGAACGGCCTCCGCGTCCCGGAAGCCCTCCCGCAGCGCGTCGACGCAGGCCTCCGGCTCCAGCAGTGCTTCCAGATCACCGCGAGTGAGGAGAAGAGTCACGCGCCCATGATCGGTCAGTGCTCGTGCTCGGCCAACTGGTTTGCGTGCTCGTGCGGTTCGTACCCGGGGATCGTCCCGTCCGTCCGCTTCACCAGGAACAGTCCCACCATCCCCATGTCGGAGTGGCTCTGCACATGGCAGTGGTACATCCAGGCGCCCGCTCCGACGCCCTCCCCCGCGATCACCTGGAAACCGAAGGAGTCCGCGGGGCCCACGATCTTGTTGTCGATGACCTGGCTCGGGTCGTCGGGGCCGGTGAGCATGCCCGTGCGGTTGTCGGCCCAGCGATGACCGTGCAGGTGGAAGGTGTGGTAGTACTCGCCGTGCGTGATCATCACGAACTCGACCCGGTCGCCCACCGTGGCCTCGAAGTCGGGCCCGGAGTGTGCCGGCTTGTTGTTGATGAGCATGTCGTTGAAGACGATCGTGTGGGTCGCGTCCGGGAGGACGTCGCCCTGGCGGCGGACGATCACCGGACCGTAGAGGCCCTTGCGAATGCCGCCTGTCCCGTGCTCCGTGCCGACGACATGGTCGTGGTAGTGCCAGTAGCCCGCGCTGCCCGCCCGCCAGGTGCCGTCGCTGCGTCGGCTCGGCACATGGGTGCGCCAGGTGTAGGTGCGGGTGCCGCCCGGCTCGACATCGCTCTGGTTCAACCGCGTTCCGTCGCTGGAGGTTTCGTAGTCCAGCCCGTGGACGTGCAGGCTCGCCCTGACGTCCATGGTGTTCTCGAACTCGATGTGCAGGGTGTCGCCCTCGTTGAGCTCGATGAGCGGACCGGGGATCGTCGCCTTGCCCTTCTCGAAGCCGTAGCCCATTTGCCCGTCCGCGAGCTTCTCGGCGTACATCTTGATGTGCCGGACCTCGCCGCCGGGTGGGGCCACCGTCGCCGACCGGTCGATGCTCATGGCCTCCGGAGCCACCGACAACGATGTCGCGACGGCGACGCCACCGAGCAGGATGCGTCGGTTGAACCCGCGTCTGTCCAGTGCGCCCATGCGGAACTCCCCACCCCGATACGGATATTGCGGAGACGTACCTGTGATGAACCTGTGAGACGGTACCGGCCCCCAGGCCGTTTATCCACACTCAGGACAAAGTTTGTGCGATCCCGGTCATAGGTATTGGCGAGTGACGCAAAGCCGTCTAGCTTCCATGGCGCTGTTGCCGTGACCGAGGAGGTGCCCATGCACTTACGAGGGTTGAGCGCGAGAAGCACACGAGCGAGGAGAAGACGGGCCTGGGCGGCCTGCGTTGCCGCCGGGGCCGTCGGTGCCGGGCTGATGTCCGGTCCCACCGCCGGGGCCGTTTCCGAACCCGTTCCGACAACGATGTCCGTCAAGTCGCCACCGGGCGGCGGGGATGTCCGGGTGCTGGTCTTCCACGGGTCGGCGGCCGCCGGGGACGAGTCGCCGGTCGTCAACGCCGGTATCGCCGCCATCGAGGGGATCGGGCTGTCCGGACCGGCGAACCAGCGGTTCGAGACCGAGGCCACGGACGACGCCAGGGTCTTCACCGACGAGCAGGCGCTGGGCGGTTACAACGCGATCGTGTTCCTGACCGGCGGCGGGGACGTCCTCGACCCGGACCAGGAGGCCGGCCTGGAGGCGTACATGGAGGCGGGCGGCGGTTTCGTCGGCATCCATGACGCGGCCCGCGCCGAGCCGTACTCCGACTGGTTCACGGGCCTCCTCGGCGCCCGCCCCGACGCCTCCAGTCCAACGGCCGTACAGCGCGCCACCGTTGAGGTCGGCGACCGGCAGCATCCGGCGACCAGGGATCTGCCGGTGCAGTGGAAGCGTCCCGACCAGTGGTTCAACTGGACCAAGAACCCGTCCGGCGACGTACACACCGTGGCCCGGGTACGCGAGTCGACCTACCAGCCGGGCGCGAGCGCCAACGGATGGGACCATCCGGTGAGTTGGTGCCGGGACTACGACGGCGGCCGGTCCTTCTACACCGGCATGGGCGGCACGGTCTCCTCGTACGACGAGACCGACTTCCGTACCCATCTGCGCGGCGCACTGCTGTGGACCTCACGGCTCGTGCAGGCCGACTGCAAGGCGACGATCAACGCCAACTACAAGGCGGAGCGCCTCACCCAGCCCAACCAGCCGGGGCAGAACGACCAGATCGGCGAACCGCACGGCCTGGTCACCGCGCCCGACGGGCGGGTCCTGTACATCGGCAGGGGCGGGGCCGACTCCTCCCAGCCGGTCGTCACCGACTGGAACAACCCGGGCATCGGCAAGGGCAAGGGCCAGATCCACGTCTACGACCCGGCGACCAAGAAAGTCACCCTGGCAGGCGAGTTGACCGTCTTCGGCAACAAGGGCGGTGGCGACGAGCTGGTCAAGGTCGAGGAGGGCCTGCTCGGGATCGAGCTCGATCCGCGGTTCGAGGAGAACGGGTGGGTGTATCTGCACTACACCCCGCACTCGGGCCTCAACCGCGACACCCGCATGGCGGAGCGACGCGTGTCCCGCTTCACGCTCGACCGCGCGACGAACAAGCTGGATCTGAACAGCGAGAAGGTGCTGCTCAAGTGGCCGGTCCAGGTGCACAGTTGCTGTCACGCGGGCGGCGGGATGTCCTGGGACTCCAAGGGCAACCTGTACATCGCGACCGGTGACAACAACTCCAGCGGTTTCAGCGGCGGTTACTCCGGCAACAACCCGCAGCCGAACTTCAAGGGCGTCTCCTTCGCGGACGCGCGCCGCACCGCAGGCAACACCAACAACCTCAACGGCAAGATCCTGCGCATCCATCCGGAGGCCGACGGGACGTACACACTCCCCGAGGGCAACCTCTTCACCGGCCAGGAGACCGACGAGGGCGGCGGCAAGACGCGCGGCGAGATCTATGTGATGGGGGTCAGAAACCCGGCCCGGATCTTCGTCGACAAGAAGACCGACATCCTCTACGCGGGGTGGGTCGGACCGGACGCGAGCGCGCCCTCGACCACCTGGGGCCCGGCCAAGTACGACACGTTCGCCGTCATCACCAAGGCGAGCAACCGGGGTTGGCCGTACTGCATGGGCAACAAGCAGCCCTACCGCGACCGCAACCTGCCGGACCCCGACCAGCCGCTCGGCTGGTACGACTGCGACCACCCGAAGAACGAGTCACCCAACAACGACGGTCTGGTCAACCTCCCGCCGGTCACCGGCAACAACATCTGGTACTCGCCGCAGGGCGGTGCCCCGGACTACCCGCGTGACGCCAACGGCATCCCGTCCTACAAGCAGGAGGAGGCCAAGTACCTGCTGCCCTGGCTCAAGGGCGGCGGCCAGGCCGCGATGAACGGGCCCGTCTACCGCTACGACACCGCCTCGGCCACCAGCACCGTCAAGTGGCCCTCCTACTGGGACGGCAAGTGGTTCGTCGGCGACTTCTACGACGCCGACCAGCCACGCAACGCGGTGATCACCGACCCGAAGACCCACGGCGACGGCGGACTCCCGGTCCACTCCGAGTCGTTGAAGAAGATCGTGCCGATCGGCAACGACGGCATCAAGAACCTCATGGACTGGAAGTTCGGTCCGGACGGCGCGCTCTACGTCCTCGACTACGGGCGCGGCTTCTTCACCTCGGACACCAAGTCGGCGCTGTGGAGAGTCACTTACACGGGCGGCGGGCCCACTCCGGCCGCCGGACAGCTGGTGAGGGGAGGGCAGTGATGCACCACCGAAGAGCTCTGACCGTCCTATTGGCCGCCCTGCTGATGATGCTCGGCCTCAAGTCGACATCCCCGGCACAACCCGAGCAGACAAGCGCAGCGGAACAGCTCCTCACCTGGACCGCCGGCGACGACATCACCAAATACAACTCCGCGCCGACGACTGCCGTCGCTGGCACCGCCACGATCGTCTTCGAGAACAGCACGGCCACCGGCAACACCACCGGCATGCCGCACACGTTGACCTTCGTGACCAGCGACCCCGAGTTCAACAACGACGTCGAACTCAACATCCTCGCCAACCCGAACGACGACATGGGCGGCCGCCACACCGCAGAGGTCACGCTCTCGCCGGGCCGCTACTTCTACCACTGCACGATCCCCGGCCACGGCCAGATGCAGGGCATCCTCGTGGTGACCGAGGGCACCGGGGAGGACACCACCGCGCCCTCAACCGCGGCCCAGGTGACCGGCACGCAGAACGCGCAGGGCCAGTACGTCGGTTCGGCGAGCGTGGCGGTCACGGCGACCGACGAGGCCGGCGGCTCCGGCGTTGACCGGATCGAGTACGCGATCGGGGACACGGGCGCGTGGCAGCCGTACACCGCCCCGGTCGTCGTCGACCAGGTCGGCGACCACAAGGTGCGCTACCGGGCCGTCGACAAAGCGGGCAACGTCTCCGCCGAGAAGAGCGCCGACTTCACGGTCGTCCCGCCGCCCTCCGACGACACCGCCCCGCCGGACACCTCGGCGACGGTGAGCGGCGAGCAGAACCCGGACGGCACGTACATCGACATGGCGACGGTGACCGTGTCGGCCTCCGACACCGGGTCCGGAGTCAACACCATCGAGTACGCGGTGAACGACGGGAGTTGGCAGCCGTACACCATGCCCGTGATGGTGCATCAGCTCGGCACCCACACCGTGCGCTACCGGGCGACCGACAGGGCGGGCAACGTGGCCGCCGAGAAGAGCGTCCGGTTCACGGTCGTGGCGGCGACTCCGCAGGACACCACTCCGCCGGTGACCGGTGTGACCGTGGACGGCACGCGCAACTCCGACGGGGCGTACGTCGGCAACGCAAAGGTGACCGTGAGCGCCACGGACGAGGGCGGTTCGGGGGTCGCGGGTGCCGAGTACTCGATCGACGGCGGGCCCTATCTGGCGTACACCGCCCCGGTGGTCGTGGACCGGGCGGGCACGCACACCCTGGCGTACCGCGCGACCGACAAGGCGGGCAACACCTCGGCCGCCCGCACGCTGACCTTCACGGTGGTCTCCAGTCAGGTTCCGGCGCCCAACTGCCCGGAGTTCGACGAGCGGTTGACGGTGATCGTCGGCACGGTCGACTCGGGCGTGCCGAACCGGATCACCAACAGCCGGTGCCGGATCAACGAGTTGATCGAGGACGAGAAGGAGTGGACGTCCCACGCGCTGTTCCTCAAGCATGTGAAGACCGTCCTGGACAAGCTCTACCGGGACGGGGTGATCGACGCGCGCGAGTACGACGCCATCGACGCGGCGGCCCGTGCGTCCGGGATCGGCAGGCCGGGGCAGACCGAGGGCTACCGCACGATCCTCGACGGCAGCCCCGAGTCCTTCGCCAAGTGGCAGCAGGTGGGCGGCGGTTCGTTCGCGCCGAACGGCGACGGGTCGATCACGTCCGGTACCACGAAGGACGGGCTCGGCATGCTCTGGTTCCCCGAGCGCAAGTACGGCGACTTCTCGCTCAAGCTCCAGTGGCGGGACGACGCCCCGGGCACCGGGAACGCCAACTCCGGTGTGTTCGTGCGGTTCCCGTGGGTCCACGACCACCCGGAGGAGTCCCGGCCCGAGTGGGTCGCCATCAAGTACGGCCACGAGGTGCAGGTGCTCGACCGGCCGGACGGCGACATGTACAAGACCGGGTCGGTCTACGGCTTCGACCGGGTGGGGCTCGCCGGTGCCGGCGTCACCCAGAAGGGCACCTGGAACGACTACGAGATCCGTGTGGTCGACCAGCACTACTCGGTCTACCGCAACGGCGTGCTGATCAACGAGTTCGACAACATCGGCGGCCAGGACTTCTACCCGCCCCGCTCGGACGACCCGGGCACGGACGGGCGGCGGTTCGCCTCCGGTTATGTCGGACTCCAGGTGCACGGCACGACGGACGTGGTCTCGTACCGGGACATCCGGATCAAGGAGCTGTAGGAGGCGTCTTCCTGGAAGCGTCCCGGCTCGGCTGTACCCGCTTGGGCTCCCCCGGCATCTTCGGATACTCGGGCGGGTACGGCAGATCGCCGAGCCCGTGGTCGTGCTCGTCCCGGCGGGCCAGCTCCAGCAGGGCCTCCAGCGAGAACGCGTGATCGTCCATGTCCGCGTGTACATCGCCGAGTTGGGCGAAGCGCGCGGGCATGGACGCGATGTCGAAGTCCTGGGGGTGCGCCTCGCCGACCTCCTCCCAGCGCAGGGGCGCGGAGACGGGGGCGTGCGGGCGGGGCCGTACGGAATAGGCGGAGGCGATCGTGCGGTCGCGGGCCGTCTGGTTGTAGTCGACGAAGATGCGCTCGCCCCGCTCCTCCTTCCACCACTTGATGGTCACGTGGTCCGGCATCCGGCGTTCCATCTCGCGCCCGACCGCGATCGCGGCCCGGCGCACCTGGGTGAAGGTCCAGCGCGGTTCGATGGGCACGAAGACATGCAGGCCGCGTCCGCCGGAGGTCTTGGGCCAGCCGCGCAGACCGCCGAACTCCTCCAGGACCGCCCGCAGTTCATGAGCCGCGCGCACGGCGTCGTCATAGTCCGTCCCCGGTTGCGGGTCGAGGTCGATGCGGAGTTCGTCGGGGCGGTCGACGTCGTCGCGGCGGACCGGCCAGGGGTGGAAGGTGAGGGTGCCGTACTGGGCGGCCCACAGGACGGCGGCCTCCTCGGTGGGGCACATCTCGTCGGCGCTGCGGCCGCTGGGGAAGGTGATGTGGGCGGTCGGGATCCAGTCGGGCATGTTCTTGGGCGCCCGCTTCTGGAAGAAGTTCTCGCCGGTCACGCCGTCCGGGTAGCGCTCCAGGGTCGTGGGACGGTCGCGCAGGGCGCGCAGGATGCCCGGGGCGACGGCCCGGTAGTACTGCGCGAGGTCCAGCTTGGTGAAGCCGCGCTCCGGGAAGAAGATCTTGTCCGGGCTGGACAGCCGTACGGTCCGGCCGCCCGCCTCCAGTTCCACCGCGTCACCCATGCGGCCACGGTAGGCCCGCAGGCCATACCTCGCATATCAGGCGTTCCGGGAATCCCAAGGGCAGAATCGGACCATGGATCTGCCGGTGATGCCCCCCGTGAAGCCGATGCTCGCCAAGTCCGTGGCGAAGATCCCGCCGGGCATGCACTACGAGGCGAAGTGGGACGGGTTCCGGGCGATCGTCTTCCGGGACAAGGCCGAGGTCGAGCTGGGCAGTCGTACCGGCAAGCCGCTGACCAGGTACTTTCCCGAGCTGGTCGAGGCACTCGCGCTGCGTCTTCCCGAGCGGTGCGTGATGGACGGGGAGATCGTGATCGCGCGGGACGGGCGGTTGGACTTCGACGCGCTGACCGAGCGGATCCATCCGGCGGCCTCCCGGGTAAGGACGCTGGCCGAGCGGACACCCGCCTCCTTCGTCGCCTTCGACCTGCTGGCGCTCCAGGACGAGTCGCTGCTGGACGTCCCGCTGACCGGCCGCAGGAAGCTGCTGACGACGGCTCTGGCCGAGGTCACGGCACCCGTGCACCTCGCGCCGGCGACGACCGACATCGACGTGGCCCTGCAGTGGTTCGAGCAGTACGAGGGCGCGGGTCTGGACGGTGTCATCGCCAAGCCGCTCACCGGGCGCTATCTCCAGGACGAGCGCGCCATGTTCAAGATCAAGCACGAGCGCACGGCCGACGTGGTGGTCGCCGGCTACCGCTTCCACAAGAGCGGCCCTGTCGTCGGCTCGCTACTGCTCGGCCTCCACGACGACAAGGGCGCGCTCCAGCACGTGGGCGTGTCAGCGGCCTTCCCGATGAAGCGGCGGGCCGAGCTGATCCAGGAGCTGGAACCACTGCGGATGGAGGACGCGTCCGGGCATCCCTGGGCGGCCTGGGCCGAGGAGGCCGCCCACGTGAGCGCCCGGCTGCCCGGAGCGCCGAGCCGCTGGTCGGGCAAGAAGGACCTGTCCTGGGTGCCGCTCAGGCCGGAGCGGGTGGCGGAGGTGGCCTACGACCACATGGAGAACGGCGTACGGTTCCGCCACACCGCCCGCTTCCGCCGCTGGCGCCCCGACCGCACCCCCGAGAGCTGTACGTACGCACAGCTGGAGGAGCCGGTGCGCTACGACCTCGACGAGATCCTGAGCTGAATCGGAGCCCTACGGCCGCATCAGCACCTTCACCGTGCCGTCCTGCTTCTTCTGGAACATCTCGTACGCGTGCGGGGCGTCCGACAGCGGCACACGATGAGTCGCGAAGTCGTCGACGCCAAGCGGGTCCTCGTCCGTCAGGTACGGCATGATCTCGTCGGCCCAGCGGCGCACGTTGGCCTGGCCCATCCGGATCTGGATCTGCTTGTCGAACATGGTGAGCATGGGCAGCGGGTCGGCCATGCCGCCGTAGACGCCGGTGAGGGAGAGCGTGCCACCGCGGCGCACCAGTTCGATGGCGGTGTGCAGGGCGGCGAGCCGGTCGACGCTGAAGCGCTCGGCGAACGGCCCGCTCAGCCTGCGCGGCAGTCGCGCCGAGGCGTTCTGGGCCAGCCGGGCGGCCCCGCTGCCGTGTGCCTCGGTGCCCACCGCGTCGATCACGGCGTCCGGGCCACGGCCGTCGGTCTCGTCGCGGATCGCCTGGACCAGTTTCTTCTCGCTGTCGAAGCTCCTGAGGTCGTACGTCTCCACGCCACGCGCGCGTGCCCGGCGCAGCCTCTCGGCCACCAGGTCCACGCCGAAGACGCGCCCGGCGCCGCGCACCTGGGCGATCCGGCAGGCCATGTCGCCGATGGGCCCGAGGCCGAGCACGGCGACGCTGCCGCCCTCGGGGACGTCCGCGTAGGAGACGGCCTGCCAGGCGGTGGGCAGCACGTCGGAGAGGTAGACGAAACGGTCGTCCGGCGCGCCCTCGGGCACCTTGATGGGCCCGTACTGGGCCTGCGGGACGCGCAGGTACTCGGCCTGCGCGCCCGGTACGGCACCGTAGAGGCGGGTGTAGCCGAACAGAGCGGCTCCCATGCCCTCGCTGGTGACCTGGGTGGTCTCGCACTGGGTGGGCAGTCCGGTCATGCACATCCAGCAGTTGCCGCAGGCGATCTGGAAGGGCACCACGACCCGGTCGCCCGCCGCGAGGTCCGGGACACCGGCGCCGACCTCCTCGACGATGCCCATGGGTTCATGGCCGAGGATGTCTCCCGGTGTCATGAACGGGGTGAGCACCTCGTAGAGGTGCAGGTCGGAGCCGCACAGCCCGGTTGAAGTGATCCGGATGACGGCGTCCGTGGGTTCCTCGATCCGGGGATCGGGCACCTCCTCCACCCGTACGTCCCGCTTGCCCTGCCAGGTCACAGCCTTCATCTCCCGGCACTCCCTCCGTCACGTCCGCGTGTCGGTCCTGGGGTCGCCCCGGGTACCCGTGGAGGTGTCCGCCGAATCGCGTTCCTGGGCCGATCGGCCTACCGGACGCGACCAATCAGAATCGGACGGGTATGGCCACCAATGAACTTATAAGCGCACAATCGATGGCACGAGACGGGTGGTCATGGTGGGCATGGGACGCGGGGCGCGCACACGACGCGCCCGTACGGCGGCGGCGGTGCTGGCCGTCACGGGTATCTTCGCCGCGGGCTGCACGGGGCAGGGCACGCCCCGTGTCCCGGCCGACGACGGGCGCGGCGAGGTGCGCACCTCGGAACCGGGCACATCGGAACCGAGCCAGGAGTCCGACCGGCCCTCCGTGCTCGCCGTGAAGATCGACAACGTGCGTGCGGCGCGGCCGCAGACCGGAATCGACTCCGCGGACATCGTCTACGCCGAGCAGGTCGAGGGCGGCCTCAGCCGCCTCATGGCGGTCTTCGCGACAAAACTGCCGAAGGCCGTCGGCCCGGTCCGCAGCGCCCGCGAGTCCGACCTGGAGCTGCTGCGGCAGTTCGACGACCCGACGCTCGCCTTCTCCGGCGCCCAGGGCAAGCTGATGCCCCTGATCAACCGGGCACCGCTGGACGCCAAGACCCCCGAGACGGCGGCCGGCGCCTACTTCCGCGGTCCCGACAAGGTCTCCCCGCACAACCTCTATCTGCGCCCGAAGCGCCTGATGCCCACCGAGCCGGGCGCGGCCGCGCTGACCACCGGCTTCCGCTACGGCCCCGCGCCCGCAGGCGGTACCGAGGACACCTCGGAGACGGTCCGGTTCCCGGCCGCCCGCTTCACCTTCACCTGGTCCGCGAGCCGGGGGCGCTGGCTGGTCTCGATGGACGGCAGACCGGACACGACGAGCAACGGGAAGCGGCTGGCACCGGCCACGGTCGTCGTGCAGTACGTGAAGGTGCGCCCGTCCGCCTACCACGACTTCCTCGGCAACAACACGCCGTACACGGTGACGGTCGGCTCGGGCCGGGCGAAGGTGCTGCGCGACGGACGCGCCTACGACGTGAACTGGAAGAGGGAGAAGGCCGCCGACGGGACGGAGTTCACCACGAAGGACGGCAAGCCGGTGAACTTCGCGAAGGGCCAGGTGTGGGTCGTGTTCGCGAAGGCGTCCTGATCAGCGCTGGGTGACGAGGGGTTCCGCGGGATTGCGGAGCCCCTCGGCCGCGTCCGAGACCCTGCGGATCAGCTCGAAGAACAGGTTCTGTTCGTCGGCGGAGAGCGGGGCCAGGAAGACCTGGTTCATCCGGGCCGTGCGCACGCTCAGCTTGCGGTGGGTGCGCACCCCGTCGGCGGTCAGGCGCAGCAGGAAGCGCCGGCCGTCCTGCGGGTCGCGCACCTTGTCGAGCAGCCCGCGCCGGCCGAGCCGGCTGATGACCTCGGCGATGGTGGAACGGTCGAGCCCCACCCGCTCCCCCACCGTGCGCTGGTCGAGCCCCGGCTCGGCGACGAGCGCGTTCAGGACCGCGAACTGCGGCGAGGTGATCTCCTCGGAGACCATCGTGTTCCACAGCAGGTAGTGCGCCTGCTGGAGCCGCCGGGCGAGGTGCCCGGGGTGGGTCGTGAGGTCCACCGCGGCCATGTGCGCTCCCGAGTCGTATTGGTTGGTGCACTGAAGAGTAGTGAGTCTTGACGACAGGCTGCCACAGTGGCAGCTTAAGAGGAACCTCGCTGAAGTACTCAGTGTACTGAGCAATTGGAATGGGGCTACACGGATGGACAAGGTGGTCGCCACAGCCCGGGAGGCGGTGGCCGACGTGACCCGGGGCTCGTCGCTGGCGGTGGGCGGTTTCGGGCTGAGCGGTGTGCCGAACGTGCTCATCCAGGCCCTCTTCGAGCAGGGCACCGACGGACTGTCGGTGGTCTCCAACAACTGCGGGGCGATGGAGTCCGGGCTCGCGATCCTGCTCGCGGCCGGACGGATCGCCCGGGTGACCGGCTCCTACATCGGCGCCAACAAGGAGTTCGCCCGCCAGTACCTGGCCGGTGAGCTGGAGGTCGAGATGATCCCGCAGGGCACGCTCGCCGAGCGGCTGCGGGCGGGCGGCGCCGGCATCCCCGCGTTCTTCACGCCGGCCGGGGTGGGCACCCAGGTCGCCGACGGCGGACTGCCCTGGCGCTACGACGGCCAGGGCGGCGTCGCCCTCGCCTCACCGCCGAAGGAGGTGCGGGAGTTCGACGGCACGGAGTACGTTCTGGAGCACGGGATCCGCACGGACTTCGCGCTGGTCCGGGCGGCGAAGGGCGACCGGCACGGCAACCTGGTCTTCAACAGGTCCACACGGAACTTCAACCCCCTCGCCGCGATGGCCGGCAAGGTCACCATCGCCGAGGTGGAGGAGCTGGTGGAGCCCGGCGAGATCGATCCGGACGCGGTGCATCTGCCGGGGATCTTCGTGCAGCGGGTCGTCGCACTGACCCCGGAGCAGGCCACGGACAAGCGGATCGAGCAGCGGACGATCTCCGCGGCTCCGGCACGGGGCACGGTGAGCAGCTGATGGCATGGACGCGGGAAGAGATGGCCGCGCGGGCCGCGCGCGAGCTCCAGGACGGTCAGTACGTCAACCTGGGCATCGGTCTGCCGACGCTGATCCCGAACTACCTCCCCGAGGGCGTCGAGGTGATCCTGGAGTCCGAGAACGGCATCCTGGGCACCGGCCCCTACCCCACCGAGGACCAGGTCGACCCCGATCTGATCAACGCGGGCAAGGAGACCGTCACCGTGCTGCCGGGAGCGTCCTTCTTCGACTCGGCGCTGTCCTTCGGGATGATCCGGGGCGGACACATAGACGTCGCCGTGCTGGGCGCCATGCAGGTGTCCGAGAACGGCGACCTGGCCAACTGGGCCATCCCCGGCAAGATGATCACCGGGATCGGCGGGGCGATGGATCTGGTCCACGGCGCCCGCACGGTCATCGTGGTGATGACCCACACCGCCAAGGACGGCTCCCCGAAGATCCTCACCGAGTGCGCGCTGCCGCTGACCGGCAAGGCGTGCGTGAACCGGATCATCACCGACCTCGGCGTCCTGGACGTCACCGAGGACGGCCTGGTGCTGGTGGAGACGGCACCAGGCGTGGGCGTCGAGGAGATCACCGCCAAGACCGATGCCAAGCTGACCGTCGCGGAGGGCCTGCAGTGAAGAACGTCTACATCGTCGACGCGGTCCGCACGCCGATCGGCCGCTACAACGGAGGCCTCGCGGGCGTCCGCCCGGACGACCTGGGCGCACATGCGATCCGTGAACTCCTGGGTCGTACACCCGACTTGGATCCCGCACGGATCGAGGACGTCTACTTCGGCAACGCCAACGGCGCCGGTGAGGAGAACCGCAACGTGGGCCGGATGGCCGCGCTGCTCGCGGGGCTTCCGACGTCCGTGCCGGGCGTGACCGTCAACCGGCTGTGCGCGTCGGGTCTGGAGGCGGTGATCCAGGCGGCCCGCGCGATCGCCGCCGGGGACGCCTCCATCGCCGTGGCGGGTGGTGTGGAGTCCATGACCCGGGCGCCGTACGTGCTGCCCAAGTCCGACAAGCCGTTCCCGGCCGCCCACACCGAGCTGTACTCGACCACGCTGGGCTGGCGCATGGTCAATCCGAGGATGGAGCCGCAGTGGACGATTCCGCTGGGTGAGTCGGCGGAGCTGATCGCGGACAAGCACAAGATCACGCGTGAGCAGCAGGACGAGTTCGCACTGCGCAGCCATCGGAAGGCGGCGGCGGCGCAGGAAGCGGGTCTCTTCGACGCCGAGTTGGCGCCCGTGAGCATCCCGCAGCGCAAGGGTGAGCCGATCGTCTTCGGCGCTGACGAATGCGTACGGCCGGACGCATCGCTGGAGGCGATGGCGCGGCTCAAGCCGTCGTTCCGGCCCTCCGAGGGGACCGTCACGGCGGGCAACGCGTCGCCTCTCAACGACGGTGCCGCGGCACTGCTGTTGGTCGACGACGAGGGTCTCGCCGCGACCGGTCGCGAGCCGCTGGCCCGGATTTCCGCCACCGGGGTCAACGCGCTCGACCCGCACTACTTCGGGCTCGCCCCGGTCGAGGCGGTCAACCGCGCGCTCGCCAAGGCGGGCAAGGGGTTTGACGACCTGTCAGTGCTGGAGCTGAACGAGGCGTTCGCCGCCCAGGTACTCGGATGCGTCGCCGAGTGGCCCGAGTTCGACCCGGCGATCCTCAATCCGCAGGGCGGTGCGATCGCGCTCGGGCATCCGCTGGGTGCGTCCGGGGCGCGTCTCGCCGGAACCGTGGCCCACCAACTCGCGCGCAAGGGCAGTGGCGTCGGGGTCGCCACGCTGTGCATCGGGGTGGGCCAGGGGCTCGCCCTCGTCCTCGAACGCTGACGAAACGCAGGAATCCTCATGACTCTCACCCAGCACGACATCGACCAGGAAATCGCCGCCGAGCACGCCGCCTACGAGAAGCGGCTCGCCGACGGGGCTCCCGTCGAGCACCAGCCGCGCCGCGACTACGCGCCCTACCGTTCCTCGGTGCTGCGGTATCCGAAACAGCCGCCGATCGGCATCGACGTGTCCAAGGACCCGGAGCTGGTGGAGCTGCACTCCCCCGCGTTCGGGGAGCGGGACATCACCGAGATCGACAACGACCTGACCCGGCAGCACAACGGGGAGCCGATCGGGGAGCGGATCACCGTCGAGGGCAGGCTCCTCGACCGCGACGGCCGCCCGATCCGCGGGCAGCTGGTCGAGATCTGGCAGGCGAACTCAGCCGGGCGTTACGCCCACCAGCGTGAGCAGCACGACGCCCCGCTGGACCCGAACTTCACCGGCGTCGGCCGCACACTGACCGACGACAGCGGCTGCTACCGCTTCACGACCGTCCAGCCGGGCCCGTACCCCTGGCGCCAGCACGTCAACGCCTGGCGGCCCGCCCACATCCACTTCTCGCTCTTCGGCACGGCGTTCACCCAGCGCCTCGTGACGCAGATGTACTTCCCGAGCGACCCGCTGTTCCCCTACGACCCGATCATCCAGTCGGTCACCGACGACGCGGCCCGTCAGCGGCTGGTCGCCACCTACGACCACAGCCTGTCCGTACCGGAGTTCTCGATGGGCTACCACTGGGACATCGTGCTGGACGGACCGCAGGCAACCTGGCTCGAAGAAGGGCGCTGACCAGCCATGACGAAGATCGACACAAGCCGCCCGGAGACCGTGCTGCCGACCCCGTCGCACACGGTCGGGCCCTTCTACGGCCACGCCCTGCCGTTCCCCGGCGGCGGCGACATCGCGCCCATCGGCCACCCCGAGACGATCGTCCTCCAGGGCCGCATCACCGACGGCGAGGGCAACCCGCTGCCGGACGCCTTCGTGGAGCTGTGGAGCGCCGACCCGGAGGGCAACGTCCCGAAGGCCGACGGCTCGATGCGGCGCGACCCGGCGAGCGGCGGCTTTCTGGGCCGCAACGGCGTGGAGTTCACCGGCTGGGGCCGCATCCAGACCGACGCCAACGGCCACTGGACCGCACGGACCCTGCGCCCGGGCGCACGCGGGCAGAGCGCGCCGTACATCAGCGTGTGCGTCTTCGCACGCGGTCTGCTGGTACATCTGTACACCCGGATCTACCTGCCGGGCGACGAAGCGGCCCTCACCTCCGACCCGCTGCTGGCCCGGGTGCCGGCCGAGCGACGCGACACGCTGATCGCGCGGGAGCAGGCCGACGGCACATACCGTTTCGACATCCGCCTTCAGGGCGAAGGCGAAACGGTCTTCCTGGAGTTCCAGTGACTTCTCCCGATCCGGACACCGGCCTGCTCGCCCCCGGGTGGGCAGGCTCCCCCGCCGCCTCCGCGACCTCCGACGGCGCCTACCTCCAGGCACTGCTGGACGCGGAGGCGGCGCTGACCCGGGCGCAGGCCGCGCTGGACCTGGCCCCGGCGGAAGCGGCCACCGCGGTGACCGAGGCGGCCGACGCGGACCGTTTCGACGTACGGTCCCTCGCCGCCCGTGCGCGCGGCGGCGGCAACCCCGTCATCCCCCTGGTCGCCGACCTCACGAAGGCGGTCGGTGAGCAGTACGGCCCGTACGTCCACCGGGGCGCCACCAGCCAGGACATCCAGGACACGGCGACGATGCTGGTCGCGGCCCGCACCCTTGGCCTCCTCCTGGCCGACCTCGACCGCGTCCAGCGAACCCTGTCCCGGCTCGCCGCCGCCCACCGCGACACCGCGATGCCGGGGCGGACACTGACCCAGCACGCCGTACCGACGACGTTCGGGCTGAAGGCGGCCGGGTGGCGTTCGCTGGTACTGGACGCGCGGGACCGGGTCGCCGTCGTACGGGGTTCCCTGCCCGCCCAACTGGGCGGCGCCGCCGGGACATTGGCGGCCTTCACGGTGTACGGCGCCGAGGACACCCGGTCCCTCACGGAAGCCTTCGCCCGCGAGCTCGGGCTCCAGGCACCGTTCCTCCCGTGGCACACCCTGCGCACCCCGATCGCCGACCTCGCCGGATGTCTGGCCTTCACCGCCGGAGCCCTGGGCAAGATCGCCGCGGACGTACTGGTGCTCGGCCGTACCGAGATCGCCGAGGTGGCGGAGGGCAGCGGTGGCGGCTCGTCGGCGATGCCGCACAAGGCGAATCCCGTACGGTCCACGCTGATCGCCGCCGCCGCCCGGCGCGCACCGCACCTCGCGGCCACCCTGTACGGGACGATGACCGCCGAGGACGAACGGCCCGCCGGAGCCTGGCACGCCGAGTGGGAGCCGCTGAGGGATCTGCTGCGGCTGGTCGGCGGAGCGGCCCTGGACGCCGTCGAACTGACCGAGGGGCTACGGGTCCACGCGGATGTCATGCGCGAACACCTCGGCCTCACCCACGGGTTGATCGTCTCCGAACGGCTCGCCGCCGAGCTGGCGTCCGTGCTGGGCCGGGCCCGCGCCAAGGTCCTGCTCACGGACCTCGCCAAGAGGACGTACACCGAGGGTCTCTCGCTTGCCGAACTCCTCTCCCAGGAGCCCGAGTTGAAGGACGCCGACCTCGACGAGCTCACCGACCCGGCCCGATACACCGGCTCCGCAGGAACCCTCACCGACCGTGCTCTGGAGCGACGTTGACCGAGAAACTGCTCAACCACCGTGCCGAGGGCCCCGTTTCCGCACCCCCGCTGCTGCTCGGGCCCTCGCTCGGGACGTCGCACGCCCTGTGGGACAAGGTGGCGCCCGAGCTGTCCATCACCCACCGGGTGGTCCGCTGGGACCTGCCCGGACACGGTGGTTCGGCGGCCGGACTGATCGCCCCCGGCGCCACCGTCGCCGACCTCGCCGACCTGGTGCTGGCACTGGCCGACTCGCTCGGCATCGAGCGGTTCGCGTATGCCGGGGTGTCGCTGGGCGGTGCCGTCGGTCTGCATCTGGCCGTGCATCACCCGGAGCGTGTCGACTCGCTGGCCGTGATCTGCTCCTCGGCCCACTTCAACGGTCGCGGTCCCTGGGAGGAGCGGGCCGAGCGGGTCCGGCGGGAGGGGCTGGGGTGGCTGGTGGAGAGCGCGAACTCCCGTTGGTTCGCGGGCGACTTCACCGTGCCGGAACTCGTACGGGACCATGTCGAGGCCGACCCGGAGGCATACGCGGCCTGCTGTGACGCGCTGGCCGCCTTCGACCTGCGCGACCGGCTGACCGAGATCTCCGCGCGCACTCTGCTCGTCGCCGGCCGCCAGGACCCCGCGACCCCGCCCCCGCACCTGCGGGAGATCGCCGACGCGGTGCCGGGCGCCACGCTCGTCGAGCTCCCAGGGGCCTCGCACCTGGCGCCCGCGCAGTGCCCGGAGGCCATCCTCACCACCCTGCGGGCGCACCTCGACGGCGGCGCCAGGCGGGGCATGCAGGTGCGACGCGAGGTGCTCGGCGACCCGCACGTGGACCGCGCGCAGGCCCGCCAGACGCCCTTCACCGCCCGATTCCAGGACTTCATCTCGCGCTACGCGTGGGGCGAGATCTGGACCGACCCGACGCTCAGCCGCCGCGAGCGCAGCATGATCACACTGACCGCGCTGGTCGCGCACGGCCACTACGACGAGCTGGCCATGCATGTGCGGGCGGCGCGGCGCAACGGGCTCACGCCGGAGGAGATCGGGGCCGTACTGCTGCAGACGGCCGTGTACTGCGGGGTGCCGGCGGCGAACTCGGCCTTCGCGACGGCTCAGCGGGTGCTGGCGGAGGAGACGGAAGGGTGATCCCAGCAGGGACAGGCACGGGCCGGCGGGGTGTGCCTACGGTGGGGGCATGTCCACGATTCTGATCACCGGGGCCACCTCGGGACTCGGCCGGTACGTCGCCTTCGAACTGGTCCGCTCCGGGCACACCGTCCTCGCCCATGGCCGCGACCGGAGCCGCACCGAGAGTCTGGTGGCGGAGCTGAGGTCGCAGGGCGAGGCGGAGGGCTTCGTCGCCGACCTCGCCTCCCTGGCGCAGGTGCGCGAGCTGGGCGCAAGGGTCGCCGAGGCCCACCCCGACCTGGACGTCCTGATCAACAACGCGGGCGTGGGCGCCGGTTCACCGGGCTCAGGTCGCGAGGTGAGCACCGACGGCCACGAACTCCGCCTGGCGGTCAACTACTTGGCGCCGGTGGCGCTGAGCCGGGCCTTGCTGCCTGTGCTGCGCGCGAACACACCCGCACGGATCGTCAACGTCGGTTCGGTCGGCCAGGAACCGGTGAACTTCGACGACCCGGAGTTCACCCATGGCTACGCGGGCTTCGCCGCGTACTGCCGAGCCAAATTCGCCCTGGCGGCCCACACCTTCACCCTGGCCGAGGAGTTGGCGGACACGGGGGTCGCGGTGAACGTCCTGCACCCGGCGACGTTCATGGACACGGCGATGGTCCGGGAGGGCGGGGTGGCCCCGTGGTCGACGGTGGCCGACGGAGCTCCGGGAGTCCTTGCTTTGGCCACGGAGGACTTGGGTACGGGCCGGTACTTCGACGGGACGAATCCGGCACGGGCGCACGAGGAGACGTACGACAGGGAAGTGCAGAAACGCCTGCTGACAATCACCGACCAGCTGATCGCACCCTGAAGGGGCGGGGACAGCTCACCCCGTCTCCAGCACACCCCTGGCCCGCGCCGCCAACCCGTCCGCCCCACAGAACTCCGCAAGCGCCAAGCCCCGGTTGAGCTCAGCCACCGACCGCGTCAGAATCCCGTACTCCACCCGAGCCGCCGCATGCTCGTACTGGCAAGGCGACGACTCAAGAAGAGCGACGGCCTGCTCAGCCAAACGAACCGCCCGCTGCCCCGTCTCCAGCGCCGCAGCGCACCGCAGCGCCTCACCGATCGCCGTGTCCGTACCGAGCCGCTCGGCATGCCGACGAACATCCGTGGCCAACTGGGCGGCCCGCACCGGATCCTCACCAGCCAGAGCCCGCGCCAGATCGACGGCCCACGGCACCAGCACCGGATTGTGGTGCCCCCGAACCGCCGCCGCCTTCTCCGCGGCGTCCAGTTCGTTGACGCCGTCCTTCGTCCGACCCACGGCCAGCAGCAACCGCCCCCGCACGGACCGCGGATCCGGCAACACGATCGTGGACGGATACGGTGGTGCGAACCCGTACTGCTCGGCGATGGACCACGCCTCCTGGACATGCCCTCGCGCGAGCAGCGTGTCGACGAGGTTGCAGGTCGCCGACCAGTGCAGCGGCAGCCCCCGCCCCACCCGCTCGGCGATCCGCAGCGATTCGCGCAGCGAGGTCTCGGCCTCCCGAAGGCGCCCGCGGCGACGGTGGCCGAGGCCGACGTAGGCGTGGGCCAGGGCGAGATGCCCACCGCTCCAGCCGGCCGACTCGTAGGTGCGCAGTGCCTCGTTGTACAGCGCCTCCGCGCGGTCGAGCCGGTCGGTGTAGGCGTACGCGCTGGCCAGCATCAGGGGCAGTTCGAGGCCCCACTCGGTGTCGGTCCAGCCGAGACCCGGGGCCAGTCGGCCGTTCACCAGGGAGCGGTCGCACAGTTCGACGACCTCCTCGGCGCTCTCGCCCCGGGCCATCGCGTCGAAGCCGCGCAGCATGAGCAGGGCCCGCTCGGAGTTGTCCCGGCCGGTGCAGATACGGGCGAGTTCGGCGAGGCGCTCGGAGCGGCCCGCCGCGCCGGCCTCGCTCGCGTAGAGGCCCTCCCACATGTACTGCACGGCCTGCAGCCGGAGCCGGGCCGGGCCCTCGTGCCGGTCGGCCTCCGCCTCGACGGTGCGGACGGCCTCCTCCAGCTGGTTGTTGTGCAGGAGGGCCTGGGACAGGCGGAAGACGGCGTCGACCCGCTCGGTGCCTTCGAGGCCGGGCATGGCGAGCGCGGTCCGGAGGTGGCCGATGGTCGTGGCGGGGGCGGTCAGAAGGGTGGCGCAGCCGAGTTCGAAGAGCACACGCGCGTGGACCTCGGGGACCGGGGGTTCCAGCAAGGCGCGCTCCAGGCAGCGGCGGGCCGCGTCGGGGGCGCCGACGAGGAGGTGTTCACGGGCGGCCTCGCGCAACTGCTCGACGAGTTCCTCGTCGTCGTCCGGGTGGACCTGGAGAAGATGCCGGGAGGCGGCCGCGGCACCGAGCCCGGAGTCGGTGACGACCTGGGCGGCGACGCCGTGCCAGGCGCGCCGCAGGGCGTCGGGGATGGAGTTGTAGACGGCGGAGGCGATCAGCGGGTGGACGAACTCCAGCTCGCCGTCCTCGGCCCGGTGGTTGGTGGGGTTCCGTTCGGTGAGGATACGGGCGTCCCTGAGGAGGACGGCACAGCGAGCCGCTTCCTCGGACTTCAGCGTGGAGAGCTTGGCCACCAGGGAGACGGTGATGTCCTTGCCGAGGATCGCGGCGGCCCAGGCGAACTTGGTGGCGTCGACGCCGAGTTCCTCCAGGCGGGCGACGAGACCGCCGCCGCGGGCCGAGCGGTTCAGTTCGCGCAGTTCGCACGCCGAGCCCTCGCTCGGCTCCATCTCGCTGTCCTGGACCTTGGCGAGGAGTTCGACGGTCTCGTACGGGTTGCCGTCGGTGACGGCCCACACCTCGCGGCAGAACGGGCCGTCGGCGTGCTCGCCGAGGGTGGCGCGGGTGAGGCCGGCCGTGGCCTCGGGGCTGAGGGCGCTCAGGTTGGTGAGGGGGTGGCCCGCGGTGGAGGCCACCGCCTCCAGGAGGCGGGCCCGCTCGCCGGAGGCTTCGCCGGGGCGGCGGGCGACCACGACCAGGACGGACAGGTCGTCCAGCCGCTCCGCGAACGCGGCGAGCCAGCGCAGGGTCTCCTGGTCAGCCCAGTGGGCGTCGTCGACCAGCAGCACGAGCGGCCAGTCCCGGCGGGCCAGCCGGCGCACCGCGGCGACCAGGCCGTCGCACACGCCCTGCGGGTCGGCCTGCCGCTCCCCCAGGTCCGCGATACCGAGGGCGGGGCCGGCGATGTCGTACCAGTCGCCGAGGTATTCGCGGGCCTCCTCGGGCATCAGGGACAGAAGGGCGGGCTGCAGCAGTTGTCGTACGACGTTGAAGGGGACGGACCTGAGGGTCTCGCCGCCCCGCGCGGACCAGACCGTGCAGCCGCGGGCCTCGGCGATACGGCGGGTCTCGGCCAGCAGGGCGGTCTTGCCGAAGCCCGCCTCGCCCCGGATCACCAGCACGCTGCCCAAGGACGCGCGGTCCGCGCACAGGGAGTCGACCGCCCTCTCGACGGCCGTGACTTCCTCTTCGCGCTCCCACAGCGAGGTCGGGGCGGCCGCAGTGGGCCGTACCTCCGTCATCCCGCTACCTCCCCAAGTCGCCTGAACGACGTACAGATCTCGAGCGTAGCCGTCCGAGTGCGGAAGCGGAGGCCGGTCGGGGTAGCTGTTGCCTCGACGGGTGACCTCGGGTACGTGCAGGCGACGCGCCTTGCCCGTGACCAGCCATCGACAAATCTGACGAACAGTCAGTTGTCGGGCCGGAGCAGCCGGGAGGCAGCGGGGGTCTACGGCTGCTTCGCGACGATCATCGCGGCGCGGTTCTTCACGCCGGAGGGCGGGAACGAGGCCGAGGCGCTGGATTTTCCTGACCGCGCACGGGCTGCCGGGCACCGAGCCGACGAGCACGTGCGCTCGGCACGCACGCGTGCTGGGGTCGATCACACCGGGTCGGGAGGGGCTGCGGCTGCCGCCGCCGACGCGGGAACGGCCCGTGCGGTTCGTATGGGAGTGATCGTCGCAGCGGCCTGTGTGTCGAAGCCGCCGCAATCGGCCGACGCCCCTCTCATCCCTCTTTCACCGAGGACTCATACGGTGGGGGCATGACGCAGGAGACTCCCCCCGGGTGGTACGCCGATCCCGGGCAGACAAGTGACGGTCCCGCGAGCGAGCGCTGGTGGGACGGCAAGGCGTGGACGGAGCGGACCCGGCCCGCCGGATCGGCCGCCGCATGGGGTCCCCCGGAACAGGTCGCGAGCCCCGGGGAGTTCCCGGCCTACCCGGCGTATCCCGCGCAGCCGCCGGCCGGTTCGCGGCGCGGCCGTACGGGCATAGCCGTGGCCGTGGCGGTCGTGGTCCTCGCGAGCATAGGTGTGGGCGTGTACGCCCTGGCCGACAGCGGCGACGGAAACGGCAACACGAGCTCACAGGGTCCGGGCGGCCAGGGCGGACCCGGCGGCCAGGAAGGACCGGGCGGCACCGGCGGGCAGAACGGCCAGGGCGGCCCCTTCGGCGGCAACGGAGGTTCCGGCGGCTCGGGCGGTTCCGGCGGCGCCTCGCCCTCTCCCCAGGGTTCCGAGGCGCCGAAGATCGAGAGCGGTTCGGTGACCGACTCGATCGCCGGGATCAGCCTGCCCATCCCGGACGACTGGTACGGCCAGGAGATCTCGGTCGGCGCTTCGGTCACCTCGAACGACTCCTACAGCTGCCCCGGCGACACCTCCGAGAAGTGCACGAAGGGCGGTGCCTACTCGGCGCCCGCTTTGGCGCTGGGCACCTCGGGCAGCACGGCCGAGCAGGTCGCCAAGGCCGACATCTCGGCGAACGCGGAGCAGTCCTACGGCGGCAAGACCTACGGCTCGATCACCTCGCACGACGTGCTCGCGTCCAAGGCGGTGACGGTGGCCGGGCAGAAGGGCTACCTGGTCCGCTGGAAGGCGGTGACCAGCAAGGGCTCCGACGGCTATGTCGAGTCGCTCGCCTTCCCCTCCCCGGCGAACGCGCAGCAGATCGTCGTGGTGCGCTTCGGTGTGGACGTCGACGAGGGCCAGTCCGTGATCGACGACATCACCAAGGGGATCAAGGTGTCGACGGGCGGCGGCAGCGGCACCGACGTCTGACGCCGGTCCCCCGGACTCCGGTCGGCCGGGTGGGGCGCCTCTCCGCTCAAGAGGAACTCCACCCGGCCGGAGGGGTGCGCGCCGCCCCCGTCCCCACGGTGCGGCGCGATCGGGTCACCGTCCAGTCATCCCGTGGACGGCGGCCCGGGTCTCAGCTCAGGCCGAGTGTCGGCAGTACGGCGGCCTCCACGAAGCGGACCAGGTAGTCCGGGTCGGCGTACTCCCCGTCCACGACGGGGCGGGCGCGGATGACGCCGAACAACTGGGCCGGGATGTACTCAAGGGCCGGGTGTCCGGTGGCGATCTCACCCCGGTCGACCCCCCGCTGGAGAATGTGCCTCAGTGCGGCGATCTCCGGGTCGACCAGCGCCTCACGCAGGGCCTGCGCGAGCTCCGCGTCCTGGGTGACGGCGTGGCCGAGCGCCTGGAGCAACTTGGTGTCGTGCATCGACCACCGGCCCGCGGCCCGTGCGACCTCGCGCAGATCCTCGGCGAGCGATCCGGTGTCGATCCCGTCGAACTTCGACCTGCGGCGGGAGCGCAGGGCGGCCACCACGAACTGGGGCTTGGTCTTCCACTGCCGGTAGAGGGTGGACTTGCTGCAGCGGGTGCTGGCGGCGACGCCCTCCATGGTCACGGCTTCGTATCCGCACTCGCGGACCTGTTCGAGCACGGCGTCGAAGAACTCCTGCTCACGCTCGGGCGTGATCTTGGAGCGGCGCGGGGCGACGGCCGTCTCCGGTCCGTCCGCGGCCTGCGACGACGTCATCCGCCCTTCCTCTCATTCATTCCCGGAATCCAGTGTGTCCTATGTCTATCGATACGCGAGTGTACCGGTACCCGACCGTATCGGTACACTGGCGTATCGGTACGGTCCCGTATCGATGAGTTGTGGGGGCTGGGTCAGTCATAGGCATGTCCAGTTCCAAGCACCTGCACCACCGTCAGCGAAAGGGCCGGGGGATGAATGCCCGCACCGAGCCTTCAGAAGCGGAGCCGGTCGCAACAGCGCGGCCGCCGCTCGTCCGTGAGCTCCTGCTCGTCATAGGACTCTTCCTCGTCTACAAGTTCGGCCGACAGTTGGTCACGGGCCACACGGCGGAGGCCCTGCGCAACGCCGACCGCGTGTGGGACCGGGAACGGACCCTGCACCTGCCGGGCGAGGGATCGGTGCAGTCGCTGCTGCTGCACGGCGACACCCTCGCGCACCTCGCCAACACCTACTACGCGACCGTCCACTTCCCGGCCACGGTCGCCTTCCTGGTGTGGCTCTACCTGAAGCGTCCCGCGCACTACGTCTGGGCCCGCCGCGTCCTCGCCTCCCTGACCGGCGCCGCCCTGGTGCTGCACCTCGTCTTCCCGCTGGCCCCGCCGCGGATGCTCGCGGCGGCCGGCCTGGTCGACACCGCGAAGGTCTACGGCCCCTCGGTCTACGGCCCGCCGCAGACCGACACCCTCTCCAACCAGTTCGCGGCGATGCCCTCGCTGCACTTCGGCTGGGCCCTGATGGTGGCGATCGGCCTGATCGTCGCGACCCGGTCCCGCTGGCGCCGGCTGTGGCTGCTGCACCCGCTGGTGACCCTGGTCGTCATCGTCGGCACGGCGAACCACTACTGGATGGACGCGATCGTGGCGGCGGCCCTGCTCGGCATCGCGCTCGCGGTGATCCGCGTGCCGCACCGGACGGTCACGACAGCCGGCCGGGCGCAGGAAAAGCTCGTACCGGCCGAGCCCGAGAAGAAGAACGTCCTGGTCGGAGCGGGCCGATGAACGCCACCCTGATCGCCATAGCCCTGTCCCTGCTCTCCTCCGTCGCCTACGCGGCCGCCGCGGTAGCCCAGGAGCGCCTCGCCTCCCGCAACCCCGGCTCCGGCGTACTGTGGATGCTGGGCTCGGGCGCCTGGTGGGGATCCGTCGGCCTCAACGCGTCGGCCGCGCTGCTGCACGTCGTCGCCCTCAAGTACGGCCCGCTGACCGTGGTCCAGCCTCTCGGCGCCCTCACCCTGGTCGCCGCGGTACCGCTGGGCGCGCGGATCGCGGGGCGCCGGGTCAGCGCGACGGAGTGGCGCGGCACCGCCTACACCCTGGCGGGCCTCGCCGCGATCCTCGTCGTGGCGTCGGGGTCGGCGCCCGAGCAGGTGCTGAGCACGTCCGAGGCGGTGACGGTGACGGCGGTGACGGCGGCGCTGATCGGGCTGCTGGCGCGCCCCGGTTCACGGCCCGGGCTGCGGCATGCGTCGGCGTCCGGGATCGCCTCCGGTGTGGCCTCCGCCCTCACCCAGACCGTGACCGTCGCCGCGACGGACCGTTCCGAGTCGCTCCTCAGCGTCCAGGTGATCGGAGTGGCGCTCCTCGTCGCGGCCTTCGCGGCGGGCGGCCTGCTCCTGTCACAGACGGCATACCGGGACGGCCTCGGCGCTCCGTTGGCCGTGGTGACCCTGGCCAACCCGGTGGCCGCCGCGGTGATCGGCCTCTCCCTGCTGGGCGAGGGCCTGCGGGGCGGAGCGGCGGGCGTACTGCTGGCACTGGCGGGAGCGGGGCTTGCGGCCTGGGGTGTGGTCCTGCTGAGCCGAGTCCCGTCGAGGGACCACCCGGTGGCAGCGGTACTGGCCCTGGAACCGTCGTTGCGAGACGTGAAAGTGCCCCGGCCCACTGAGCCAGGGCACCTCACAGCGCCCCTTTAGGGGCGCGGGGAACCGCGCGAGCAACCACAACGGCGCCGCACCGACCGATGATCACCCAAACCCGCGAGCGTCCTGCTTCAAAGCCGTGTCCACAGTCAACGCAGTCGCGACGACAAGACTCAACAGCGGTTCGGGCAGCTGATAGTGGATCTGCAGCACATAGTTGTCCGCGGTGGTGAACATCGTCTTGGCAAGCCCCTCCCACGTCTTCGTGATCCGGGCGACCTCGTTGTCCGTGTGGTCGACGATCGCGAAGTTCCAGGCCCGCCAGTTCTCCGCCTTGATCGCCCCGACCTGCTGGCCGTTCACGTTCATCGCGAAGTTGATCTTCCCGATCATGTTCTGCTGAACGATCTCACCGACCTGCGACCCGTCCGGCCGCTCCACGATCACCCGTGACTTGAGGAACTTCGCCGGCCGCGTCAGCAGCAGCACCGGCTGACCGTGGGCATCCCGGATCTCCAGCTTGTGGGTCATGTACTGGTCGAGGCTGGAGACGAAGCGCAGCACCTTCTTCAACGCGCTCTGCCCGACCTGGGTGACGGAGCCGAGCTGGTTGCCGTTCTGATCCATGACCTTGTACTCGTTGGTCACCTCGATCAGCTTGGCCTTCTGGTTCACCACGAGCACCGGCTCGGTGAACAGGGTGCCGCCACCCGCACCGCCCGCGGTGACCCCGGCCTGCTGCTGCACCTGACGCTGCACACGCTGGTCGGGACCGGCCGCCTGCTGCGGCATCTGGGGTGCCTGGGGAGCCTGCGTCGCCTGAGCGGCCGCCCCCTGCTGGCTGTTGACGTGCTGGGTCCACTGCGCCCCGTCCCAGTAACGGAGCGTCTGGGGCGCTCCGTGCGGATCGGGGTACCAGCCTGCAGGTGTGTTCGAATGCGTGGTCACCGGGGCACACTACCCCGGGACCATCGCGATCCGGCCACCTCCCCGGTGGCACCCACAGCGGCTTTACTTGGTGATTACGGCCGGGTCGCTCACCCCGGGACGCCCGTTCTCGACATGTCCGGCGAACCGCCGCAGAAACTCCGCGTCGGTGTCGGACGTGACCGTCAGGTCGTACCAACGCCTGCCGGCCGCAAGGTCGAAGGTGTGCCGTACGGTGGCCCCGGCCCGCACCGTGAAGGTCCGCGGCCGGCCGCCGTAGCCGCTCACGACCTTCAGACGGACCGTGCCGGAGCCCTTGTTGGTGAAGGTCAGCTCGACATCGTCGCCGCAGTGGCGGGCGGTGACCTCGGGGCCCCCGGTCCTGTTCGACCCCTTGAAGGCGCGCAGGAAGCCGCCCGGGCCGTGCACGGTCAGGTCGTACGAACCCTTCGAGTACGTCGAGTTCCAGGCGTCCGAGACGGTCTTGCCGGCCTCGGTGGTGTAACTCCAGGGACCGTCGGTGCGGTTGCCCGAGGTCACCAGGAACGCGGCGCCCGCCTTGGCACCGGAGGCGAAGGTGAGCGTGAACTTTCCGTTCGCCGCGTCCACCGAACCGTCCACGTGCGGGGCGTACTTGAGCGGCCGGGAGAGGCGCAGCCCACGCTCCTGCTTCGGCAGGGCACCCACCGCGGGCGGGATCGGCACGTAGTCGGGGTGGCGCTCGCGGTCCGGCGGCTCGTAGCCGTCGGTGTCCGGGAGGGAGACAGGCTTGGTGTCCTTGCGGGAGAAGTCGAAGGCCGAGGTCAGGTCGCCGCAGACGGTCCGCCGCCAGGGCGAGATGTTCGGCTCGTGGACGCCGAAGCGGGTCTCCAGGAAGCGGATGATCGAGGTGTGGTCGAGCGTCTCGGAGCAGACGTAACCGCCCTTGCTCCAGGGCGAGACGACGAGCATGGGCACCCGCTGGCCGAGGCCGTAGGGGCCGGCCGGGTGGCTGCTGTCGCCCTTGTACAGGTCGAGGGCGGGGTCGACCGTGGACTTGCCCTGCGCGGCGGAGCCCGCCGGGAACGCGGGGACCACGTGGTCGAAGAATCCGTCGTTCTCGTCATAGGTGATGAACAGCGCGGTCTTCGCCCAGACCTTCGGGTCGGAGGTGAGCGCGTCCAGGACCTGGGCGATGTACCAGGCGCCGTAGTTCGCGGGCCAGTTGGGGTGCTCGGTGAAGGCCTCGGGGGCGACGATCCAGGAGACCTGCGGGAGCTTCCCGGCCTTGACGTCAGCCTTGAGCTGGTCGAAGTAGCCCTCGCCCTTGGTGTAGTCGGTGCCGGTGCGGGCCTTGTCGTACAGCGGGTCGCCGGGCTTGGCGTTCCGGTACTGGTTGAAGTAGAGCAACGAGTTGTCGCCGTAGTTGCCGCGGTAGGCGTCCTGGATCCAGCCCCAGGAGCCGTTGGCGTCGAGGCCGTCGCCGACGTCCTGGTAGATCTTCCAGGAGACGCCGGCCTTCTCCAGACGCTCGGGGTAGGTCGTCCAGCCGTAGCCGACCTCGTCGTTGCCGAGGACCGGGCCGCCGCCCTGGCCGTCGTTGCCCGTGTAACCCGTCCACATGTAGTAGCGGTTCGGGTCGGTCGAGCCGATGAACGAACAGTGGTAGGCGTCGCAGATGGTGAAGGAGTCCGCGAGGGCGTAGTGGAAGGGGATGTCCTCGCGGTTCAGGTACGCCATCGTCGTGGAGCCCTTGTTCGGGACCCATTTGTCGTACTTGCCCCCGTTGAAGGCGGCTTGTCCGTCGTTCCAGCCGTGCGGGAGATCCTGGATGAACTGCATGCCCAGGTCGTCGGCGTCGGGGCGGAAGGGCAGGATGTCCTTGCCGTTCTTGTCCGCCTGGTGCCAGACGGACTTGCCGTTCTCCAGCGTGACCGGCCGGGGGTCGCCGAAGCCCCTTACCCCCCTGAGCGAGCCGAAGTAGTGGTCGAAGGACCGGTTCTCCTGCATCAGGACGACGACGTGCTCGACGTCCTCGATCGTCCCCGTGCGGTGGTGGGCGGGGAGCGCGGCGGCACGCTGGATGCTGCTCGACAGGGCGGTGAAGGCCGTGGTGGCGCCGGCGAGTTGGAGGAATCTGCGTCGATTGACGTCGGACATGAGTGATGGACCTCTCAATCCTGCGCACCGATGGCCGGAACTTGACGGAAGGTGCGCGCAGCGAGTGTTCCAAGAGCAACGAACGTCAGGGAAGGGCCCGGTGGCGCTGATGTGAAAGTCGCGTGTACGGGAGGCATTGGGGCCTCGCCGCCCTCAGTCGGGCGCGGTCACCGCCTGGAGGTGCCAGGCGAGAACGGCTGCGGGCTGCGCGGGCAAAACCGGGGCACCAAGGGGCGCATTCTCCTGAATGGTCTCTTCAACTCGTCTCCGGCCGTGGGGCGCGATGCGTCCGGCGTCGGACGGAGACGTACGGCAGGGGGAAACGCGATTGCCGTACCACGGGGGGCGGGGGAAACGGCGGGGGGACGCGTGGTCGCCCCCAGTGCTGCCGTTGCCCCGGTATGACCAGCCAGCGGACTTGGCCGCGGTCGTACGGGACCTCGGCTTCCGCCACACCGCCGAACTGTTGGGCACCTGGGGCGCGCGACCGGGGTTCCGGGCGCGCTCGACGGACTCCGGTACCGGCCGCAGGGCCTGACGTGGCTGCGGGTCGACCGGGCGTATCTGAGCGCGCAGCGTGAGCACTGGCAGCGCGAGGGAAGGACGCGTCGGGCCGGCGACGAGCGCTGCTCACCCGCGCCGAGGAGATCCTCGACCGGGACCCCATGGGGCTGCGCCGCGTCGTTGTCCATGAACTCGTCCTGCTGCTCCAGGACCACCGACCGGCGAGGCCATGTCCCCGACCGGGGTGTCCCCGATCAGCGCCAACGCCGCCTGCCGACCGCGTAGTTCGGTCGTGAAGGCCACGCACCAGGAGGCGACGAGGACCGCCGCCGCGAGGGCTGCCGCGACCGCGAGGAGGACGAACCGTTCGCCGTGGTGGTTCATGCGAAGGGCCCTTGGAGCAGATCCTCGACGCCGCCCAGGGCGTCGGGGGGCGGTCCATCAGAACCGGCCACTGAAGTGCGAGTTGGAGCGGCAGCAGGAGTTGTTGCGAGCCGCGCAACAACAACGCCAGGCGCAACAGGAGCCGCCGCAGCCGGAGTCGGCGCATCCCAGGGACGTGTACGACCTTTCCCCGGCGGTGAACCCGACCGCGATACGCGTCGTTGTGCCGGGCGGAGGTCACGGCTCCTGGAAGCAGCAACCGTGGGAGCGAGGAGCCGGAACGCGATGCATATCACCCTCATGATCACAGGTTCATTGTTCGGCGGACTGTTCTTCATCAGCGGAAGCAGCCACCTGGCGGGGGCCACACGGTGGTGCACACCCGTCGGCCACCTGGGATTCTCCGCCAGGGCGACCCGCGCGATCGGCGTGTTCGAGCTCGCCGGAGGTGCCGGGCTGCTGGCGGGACTGTGGTTTCCGTTGGCGGGGATCGTCGCGGCCGGTTCCCTCTTCCTTCTCACCACGGGCGCGCTGCAATACCACCACTGGTATCAGGACAAGCCGCGGAAACTCGTTCCGGCAGCCCTCACCGCACTGGTGATGCTGACCCACGCCGCGGCGACGGTGGTGCGGTGATGGAACGCGCTTTCGTCTAGGCCAACGGGGTCCCATGTGAGAATCTCCAGGGCAAGTGGTCCAGACATCTGGGCAGCGGCGACGCGACGAGCGAGAGGGGTGGGTCTTGAGGACGAGCGGCGCAGCCGGCTGGATAGGGGCCCAGGTACAGGCGGCACGTGACCTTGCCTTCACAGGGCGGGAAGCCGAACTCCGCACCTTTCGCTCCGCGCTGTCCGGTGCCCCGGACGCTCCCTCGGTGCTGTACCTGCACGGGCCCGGCGGCGTCGGCAAGTCGATGCTGCTGCGGCGCTTCGCCACCGAGGCGCGTACGGCCGGCCGTGAGGTGGTGGAGGTCGACGGCCGGATCATCGAGCCCACGCCCGAGGCGTTCGAGAAGGAAGCCGAAGCGGTCTTCGGTGGCGACCGGGCCGTTCTCCTCATCGACACCTTCGAGTGCTGCCAGCGGCTTGAGCGCTGGCTCAGGGACAGGTTCCTGATCCGGCTGCCGGCCGGGGCGGTCGTGGTCATCGCGGGACGCCAGGCGCCGGAGCCCGGCTGGACCTCCGACCCTGGCTGGGCGGGACTGCTGCGGACCGCGGCACTGCGCAATCTCGCCCCGGACGAGGTCACGGCCTTCCTGCACGCCTCCGGCGTGCCCCCGCAAACCCACGCGGCGCTGCTGAACTTCACCGGGGGCCACCCCCTGGCCCTGGCCCTCGCCGCCGCGGTGGCACTCAAGGACGAGGGGAGAGCCGCCGACTGGGAGCCCAGCCGGGACGTGATCGAGACGCTGCTCCCGCAGCTGATCGGCGACGTGCCCTCGCCGGTGCACCGTCGGGCACTGGAGGTGTGCGCGCACGCGTATGTGACCACGGAGACCTTGCTGCGAGCGGTGATCGGCGACGCCGCGGTGTCGACGTTCGCCTGGCTGCGGGAGCTGCCGTTCGTCGAGTCGTCGCGGCAGGGCCTCTTCCCCCACGACGTGGTGCGCAAGGCGCTGGAGGCGGACCTGCGCTGGCGGGACCCCGAGGGGTACGCGGAACTTCACCATCGGCTGCGCGGCTATCTGTTCGACCGGATACGGACGGCCCCGGAGCGGGGGATGCTGTACGCCGTGGGGGAGTTCATGTACCTGTACCGCTCCGACCGGTACATGTCCGACTTCAACAGCTGGCGCGGCGGCCTGGACGTGACGCTGGGCCGCTGTGAACCGGCGGACCACGCCGCGGTACTCGCCCTGACGGCCGATGTCCTCGGCACCGAGTCCGTCGCCCTTGCCCGTTACTGGCTGGACCGGCAACCTGAGGCGTTCAAGCTCTGCGAGGACGCCGAGAAGCGGGAGATCGTGGGCTACTCGGCCTGGCTGCGCCTGACCGAACCGTGCGCCGAGGAGGTGGATCCCGTGGTCTCGGCGGCCTGGGCACACGCCAGGAGCGCCTCCCCGCTGCGGGAGGGCGAGCATCTGGCGGTGTCCCGTTTCCATGTGACACCGCCGGCGTACGGGAAGGGGTCGCCGATCACGGGCCTGCACCAGTGGCGGTGCCTGGCCGAGATAGCCCGCGCCGGGCCACGCCTGGCCTGGACGTACATCGCCATCCTGGGCGCGGAGTACTGGCGTCCCTACCTGACAAGCCTCGGCCTCGTCCCGATCGCGGGCCGGCCCCGGGTGGACGATCACACGTACACCTTGTTCGCCCTGGACTGGCGGGTACGGCCGATCCGGGCCTGGGCGGAGCGGAAGACCGACCTGATGCTGTCGCACGTGCCCGGCCTGCCCGGTCTGCCCTGTGTGCCGGAGACAACGGTCCCTGACAGCACGGCGGACCTGGCGGTGCTGTCCCGGCCCGAGTTCGACGCCGCGGTACGCGACGCACTGCGCGAGCTGCGGCACCCGGAGAAGCTCGCGGTGAATCCGCTCACCCGCAGCAGACTGACCGTCGAACACGGAAGAGCGCTTCTGGATGTGCTGACCCAGGCCGTGGAGGCGCTCCGGGAGGAACGGGGCCGCACGTCGCACCATCGTGCGGTGGCGGCGACGTATCTGCGCGGGGCCACCACGCAGGAAGCGGCGGCCACCCGGCTGGGGGTGCCGTTCGGGACGTATCGCAGGCATCTGGCCGGTGGCGTCGAGCGTATCTGCGACGCCCTGTGGCACCAGGAGATCTACGGGACGGGGCCTGACGAACAGCATTCGTCATAGCCCGCGGCCGGCGTCGGCGGCCGACCGTCAGACAGCGGCATCCAGTACGCCACGGCTCACCAGGGCGCTCCTGAGAGCTCTGACGGCGTAGTAGCAGCGGGACTTGACCGTGCCGGGAGGGACGCCCAGGTGCTCCGCCGCATCGGCCACGGTGTACCTCGAGTAGTGCATGAGCCGGATGACCTCCTCGTGCTGTGCGCTCAGTTCCCGCAGCGCGTCGGCCACCACCTGCGAGGTGAGCATCCGGTCCACCTGGTCGGCGGTCGGCGTCTCGGGTCTCTCCGCGGCCGGTACCTCCGGCGGGCGTATCCGCCGCGCCCGCTGATGGTCGATCACCAGATTGCGTACGACGGTGAAGAGCCACGGCCGGGCCTCGTCCGGGTTCTGCAGGATCTCCAGATGGTTCCAGGCCCTCGCGACCGCCTCCTGGACGATGTCCTCGGCCTGGTGCCAGTCCCCTCCCAGCAGCCGGTTCGCGAACCGCAGCAGGTCGCGGCCGTGCCGCTCGTAGACCTCCCGAACGAACGCCTCGCAGTCGGAATCCACATGGACCGGCTCCGGCAGTGACGAGGGCGGTTCGGGGCGTGCGCCGACGGCAAACAGGGTGCGCCTCATGGCATGAAGTCCTTGTGATCGAAATGCGTGTCCACGCTGTGCGGGGCGGGATCACCCTCGTCGAGAGGACTTGGCCCCAGCTTGTCGCCGGCTTGCCGCGGGAGGTCAGGGAGGTCAGAGAGAGGGCAGGGACGGTGAACCGAAGCGCCCAACTCCTCGTTGAGCTCTTCGGAAAGCGACCGCGGCGGGAAGGCCTCCGCGACACCGCATCCCCTTCTACGAGAACCCAGAGGCGTAATGACGCAACTCAGAAGCAAGCTGTCCTGGAAGCGCTGCACGACCGCGGGAGCCGTTCTCGCCTCGGCCGCCTCCCTCTGCGCGCCGACCGCCAGCGCCCAGAGCCAGGCTGCCGCCGCCGGCGACGGGCCGAACTATGTCGCGCTCGGCGACTCCTATGCCTCGGGCGCCGGGCTCACCGGCCGGACCGACGCGGAATGCGACCGCACCTCGAACAGCTACCCCAGCGTTCTCTCCAAGACGTCCGCGGGGAAGAACCGCACCTTCAAGGACGTCACCTGCAGCGGTGCCACCACCCGCAGCATCTGGAACTACCAGGGCTCCAAGCCGCCCCAGGCCAACGCCCTCACGCGCAACACCAAGCTCGTCACACTGACGTTGGGCGGCAACGACGTCGGCTTCACCGAGGTGCTCGGCACCTGTGTGCGCCTCGCCCTGACCCGCCCGAGCGAGAACAGCCCCTGCAAGGCGTACTACACGGCGGGTGGCAAGGACGTGCTCGGCGAGCGCATCAACACCATGGAGGGCCGCATCCGCGGTGTGCTGACCGACATCAGGCGGCGCAGCCCGGACGCCAAGGTGATCGTCGTGGGTTACCCCTCGGTGTTCCCGGACAGTGGGATCGGCTGCAAGGAAGTCCCCTTCGCCCAGGGCGACTTCGCCTTCCTGCGGGACATGACGAAGAAGCTCAACCGGGCACTGGAGCGTCGGGCGAAGGCCGGTGACAGGGCCGTGCGCTACGCCGACACGTACACGCCGACCATCGGCCACGACATGTGCGCGCCCGGCGACCGCCGCATGATCGAGTCCCTGAACCCCTCGCCCAACACCCTTGCCGCACACCCCAACTGGGTGGGCCAGTTCGTCATGGCGACCGCCGCCTACGCCGAGATCGTGAAGCCGTAGGTCCCCGGGGCGGGAACGGCACCATGGCCGTTCCCGTCTTAGCCGCCGCGTTGAACGTTGAACAACGACAGGACCTGGTGCGAGGGGAGCGAGGAGTATGAGGGATCTGGTCCGGCCGTCGTTTCGTCCGATGCACCTGGCACTGGCCGTACTGGCCGCGGCGGGAGTCGCGATCGCCTGGCACCCGGCCGGTGAGCAGGGCGGCGACGACCGGGTCGAGGTGGGCCGGGTCTGCCGCTCCACCCTCACACCCGGTCTTGAACTGTCCTGCGGGACCTACGGTTTCGGGGATCTCCGCCGTGTCTGCCGGGACCACGGCAGCGCCGGCCGGTGCGTGCTCACCAGCGC
This sequence comes from Streptomyces sp. NPDC019531, assembly GCF_044903305.1. NCBI lineage: Bacteria > Bacillati > Actinomycetota > Actinomycetes > Kitasatosporales > Streptomycetaceae > Streptomyces > Streptomyces sp. NPDC019531. Next base: position 118,456 of record NZ_JBJDQL010000030.1, read on the forward strand.
GGTGACGGTGCGCAACACCGGAGGCTCCCCGGTGTACGTGAGCGTCGTGAGCGGTCCCCGGCAGGGCGTCCGCGAGCAGGGCGCCGATCTCCTGCTCGTCCCGGGACAGTCGGCCACCCTCCGTCCCGGCAGACAGAGGTTCCTGTTCGACATCACCCTGCGTCGCACGGGAGACGCACCGGGCAGCCTTGAGGTGACCGCACTCGTGTGAGACGGGCGAGGTCCCGAGGACCGGCGTCGGCTGCGCTCAGCCGGTGCAGAGCGGCGCCTTCCGCTCACGGCCTCTCGACGGCTGCCCCGCGCCCGGCCCGAGCAGGCCGGCCATCTCCTGAACGGCCATCTCCTGAACGGTCAGCGGCCGGAGGTCGACGCGTTCCGCCCCGCACCGGACGAGGGCCGAGAGCATGTCGTCGATGCCCGGGTCGTCGCCGGGGTCCACGGCGCACACGACGAGAGCTCCCGTGTCGCGGGAGAGTGCCGCGCAGGCGATCAGCTCACTCCGTTCCGCCGGGGTGGCACCCTGCACATCGTCGATCAGACAGAGGACGTGGGGGCGGCTCAGGTACTCGCTCGCGCGCGGGGTGCCGTGCTCGTGTCCGGGCAGGCTCCCGCCGTCCCGCGCTTCGGATCCGCTCAGGATCCGGGTGAGCGGACCTCCGATCGGGAAGGCGGTCAGGGGTTTCTTCGGATGGCGGACCCAGGACACCCTGAACCCGCGCCGTTCGGCCTCGGCACCGAGCTCTTCCAGCAGCCGCGTCTTGCCGCTGCCCGCTCCTCCCGACACCACGGCCCACCCGGTGCCACCCTCGCGGGCGATGGCCAACATCCTGGTGAGTCGGGACAGTTCGGCGCCGTGCACGAGCGGTCCCGGGCTTCCGGACGGCGGAGTACGGTCCGCGGTGCCGACGGCGGGGACGGCGTCCGCTCTCGCCCCTGCCGCGGGACTCAGGACGGCGGTCTCATGCCGGAGGATGGCCATGTGCACCCGCCGCAGGGCGGGCCCCGGGTCGGCGCCCAGGTCCTCCGCGAGCAGGCGGCGGACGTCCTCGAAACGGCGGAGCGCCTCACCCGCGCGCCCCACCAGGTAGAGGCCGCGCAGCAGCACGCACCAGGAGACCTCCCGCAGCGGATTCCTGCCGACGATCTCCTCGGCGAGCACGAGGGACCTGGTGACCGCTCCCTCTTCCAGCAGCATCTCCGCCAGCAGCTCCATGGCGGACCAGCGAAGCTCCGAGAGCCGGTTCGTCTCCTGTCGCACAAAGGGCTTTCCGTCCGCGTCCGCGTACGGGGTCCCGCGCCACAGGCCGAGGGCGGTCTCCGCCTCCACGCGTGCGTGTGCCCACTGCCGCTGCGTCGCCAGCCGCCGGCCACGCTGTACGGCGTCCTCGAACAGGGCGGTGTCCCGCTGCTCACGTGCGACCTGGAGGGCGTAACCCCCCGATGTGAGGGTGAGCATGCCGTTCCCGGCGTCCTCGGGGACGGCCAGCGCCGAGCGGAGCCTGCTGATGTGAGCGTGTACGGAGGACCGGGCGCCGCTCGGCGGCCGCCCCTCCCACAGGTCCTCGCAGAGACGCTCGACCGGGACCGGCCAGCCGTCCGCGCTGAGCAGCCGCAGCAGGAGCAGCCTGCGCTGGGGCGGCCCGAGTGCCACCGGGCCCGCGGGACCGTCCACCTCCAGCGAGCCCAGTACCCGGAAGGACCAGGCCCCCGCGCGCCCGTGGGGTGGGCTGATCTCGGTCATCTTGCGCTGCTCCTCGTACTGGGGACACCTTGATCATCACTCTGCCGCGGATGACTGCTCACCTTGAAGTCCACGGAACTGTTCAGTACCGCTCGCGGTGACGCACAGCGATGAACCCGATACGGGATACGGACGTTGCACGCATGCGGACGGTGTAAAAACCCCTCTCCACCGCTCCGCCCCGCCCCTCCCTCAGCTCAGCCAATGCCCCTCCGTGGAGTGAACGCATCCGTGAACCCGACCTCATCTCCTCGCACCGTCCTCGTCACCGGTGTCGGTGCCACCACGCCGTTGGGCGCGGACACCGCCACGACCTGGGAGGCGCTGCTCGCCGGACGTTCGGGCGCCGTCGCCCTGTCTCAGGACTGGGCGGCCGACCTGCCTGTGCGCATCGCCGCGCCCATCGCGGTGGAACCGGCCGAGATGCTGCCCCGGCATGTCATCCGCAGGCTGGACCGTGCCGCCCAGTTCGCGCTCATCGCGGCCCGGGAGGCATGGGCGGACGCCGGTTTCACCGCCAGGGCCGGCGAGACCGGCGCGTCGGCCGAGGCCGAGGCCGTCGCCGCCACGACACCCGTCGACCCCTACCGGGTCGGATCGGTCTTCGGCACCGGCGTCGGCGGTGTGACGACACTGCTGAGCCAGTACGACGTACTCCACGCGCAGGGCGCGCGAAAGGTGTCGCCGTACACCGTGCCGATGCTCATGCCCAACAGCCCGGCGGCCCATGTCGGCCTCGAAGTGGGCGCGCGGGCGGGTGTGCACACCCTGGTCAGCGCCTGCGCGTCGGGGGCGGAGGCCATCGGCTACGGCATCGACATGATCCGTACCGGCCGCGCCGACGTGGTGGTCGCGGGCGGCACCGAGGCGGTCATCGTCCCGCTCAATCTCGCGGCCTTCGGCAACATGATGGCGATGTCGCGGCGGAACGACGATCCGTGCGGCGCCTCACGCCCGTACGACAAGAGCCGCGACGGTTTCGTGCTCGGCGAGGGCGCGGGCGTCGTGGTCCTGGAGGCGGCCGAGCATGCCGCCCGGCGCGGCGCGGCGGTCTACTGCGAGGCGATCGGCCAGGGCCTGTCCGCCGACAGCCACCACATCGCCCAGCCGGAGCCGACGGGACGCGGTATCGCGGCGGCACTGGAGCAACTGCTGACCGTGCACGGCATCCGGCCGGCCGA
>NZ_JBJDQL010000031.1:0-121149 GCF_044903305.1 Streptomyces sp. NPDC019531
GCGGCCGGTCTGGAGGGCCGGCACCGCAGACGACGGCACTTGACCACGATTCCTGATCCACGAGCCGCCCTCCGGCCCGACCTCGTGGTCCGCAAAACTGACTGTTTTCGGTTTGCCGATTCCTCCTGCTTCTGGTGTGAGCGCAGCCATATGGTGCATGGCCATGCCCCAGGTAGCGAATGAGCTCTGTCCTTTTCCGGAGTTCGCGAGGTAACGAGCCTGCCAGCGGATTCCTCGTCCCCGGTCAGCGGTCAGATATAGAGGTCGGAAGCTCGTACCGCAGGGGCGCGGGAGGTCACCTCGCTCGGTTTCAGATATCTCTTGTGCCAGCGGTCGAAAGGGACGAGTCCGTCGGGCACATATTTCCTCACGCTTCATCGGGGGGCTGTTGTCGGTCTGTCCTGGTGGCTTCATGGGTACCGCGTGCAGGGCTTCCACGGGCAACTCTTTCCACCGCGGAATGTGATTATGCACAGCTGTTCATGGCGCTTTGATCGGACAGCAAGTGGTCTCACACTGTGCAAGACCGTGACACGACACCTGACCCCCGCCTCCTGTCTCTCGGCATGCAGATCCGCAGAATCAGAGAAGAACGCGGCTACAGCCTCGAACAGCTCGCCGAAAGAAGCGACCTGAGCTTTCGCGGTCTCATCTACATCGAGCACGGTCAGCGAAACCCCAGCATCCTCACCGTGGTTGACATTGCGAAGGCCCTCGATGTCACGCCGAGCGAACTCGCTGACCACCTGGCGGCCGAATAGGCAGGCAGCCCGCAGGCCGCGCTGATGGCCTGACGGCCTCGTCGACTGCCGCGGCTGCGACCATGAGGGCCGGCCGACGATTGCGGTGATGCCGCGTCTGACTCTTCATCCCGTGTGCGGTGAGCCAAGGAAGGCTTTCGGCCGTCGACAGTGGTGCTGTGCAGAGCGCTTAAGTCACTTTGCCGCAGCAGTTCGTCCTGCACGTCCTGTCCTTCCTCGTTGTCCTGGGGTCCGTCGACGGCCCTGGTAGGTGTGATGTTGGCGAGCCGGTGATGCATGTCCGCCTGCAACTCCGCGAGGGAGATCTCGGGTGTCATGGCGAGCAGGGGCAGCACGAGGCCGTTCTCCTTGGCCAGGTGCTCCTCAAAGAGCACCTGCAGGGCCCGGGCATCGGCCGCTGCATCCGCTGAGGTGGGCTCGACGCGCAGGGCGTCGATGAGCGCGGTGAGGCAGCGGTGTTCGCCGATCAGGCTCTCGATGAGCAGGCGGGCCTCGTGCATGCCGTGCGCGGCGGGGTAGAGCGCGGCCTCCTTGGCGGCGGCCTGCGGCAGAAGCGAACGGTCGCAGAAGCCCACGAGACCGGCGCGGATCTTCTCCGCGGCGCTCGGGTCAGTGCGCGCGGCGGTGACCAGCATCGTCACCCGTCCGGCCAGCTCCCCTGCCAGGCGGGCATGGTGCGCCTCGACGACTTCAAGGGCCGCAGCGTCCTCGGGGTCCGAGGCGAGGGTGAGCACGCTCATGACGGTGTCTCCAGCAGATCGGGCCGACTCGGTCGGCCGATGCGGGTGTGTATGCCATTCCGGGGCGTTGGCACCGGGGAGGAGGATGCTGCGTCCGGCCGCTCTGGGCGGCCGGACGCCTGACCGAACCGGGCGCCACGCACCGTACGCGCTACACCTGCGGCAGCCAGGGACGGGGGAATTGGCCGCCTGGCAGGAACGGAATGCGGTCGTACAGATGGGCATCTGCGGTTCGATCAATGCCCAGCATGCAACGCTGGCCACACCCGCCTCCCCGGCCGACCGGGCCCGACCACCGGGACCATTGGGCCCTATTGCGAGCAGCCATATTGGGCCGGAAGGCCAGCCCCCAGGGACCGCCAGCCCCAGGTGGGGACACGGTGCGCCGCCTAGCGTTCCGGGCCATGGAGAACGATCAGAAAGCACGGCGTGAGGCGCCGAGCGCCGGTGAAGGCTGGCCGCTGGCGGCCCGTCGACTGCTCACGCGCAGCGAGGTGTCGGCCGACGGACGCGCCGTGTTCGGCACGGGCGATCCGAAGTGGGAGGGCTTCTACCGGGACCGCTGGGCACACGACAAGGTGGTGCGCTCCACGCACGGCGTGAACTGCACCGGTTCCTGCTCCTGGATGGTGTACGTCAAGGACGGCATCATCACCTGGGAGCACCAGGCCACCGACTACCCGTCGATCGGCGCGGACTGCCCCGAGTACGAGCCGCGAGGGTGCCCGCGTGGGGCATCGTTCTCCTGGTACACGTACTCGCCCAGCCGGGTCCGCTACCCGTATGTGCGGGGTGCGCTGCTGAAGCTGTGGCGCGAGGCCCGTAAGCGGCTCGGCGATCCGGTGGCGGCCTGGGCCGAGATCACCGGCGACCCGGCGAAGGCCCGCGCGTACAAGCGGGCCCGCGGCAAGGGCGGCCTGGTGCGCGCCGACTGGGACGAGGTGAGCGAGCTGATCGCCGCCGCCCAGGTCCACACCGTCAAGGCGTACGGTCCCGACCGCGTCGCGGGCTTCTCGCCCATCCCGGCGATGTCGATGGCGTCCTTCGCGGCCGGTGCCCGGTTCCACTCGCTGATCGGCGGCACGCTGCTGTCGTTCTACGACTGGTACGCGGACCTTCCGATCGCCTCGCCGCAGGTCTTCGGCGACCAGACGGACGTGCCGGAGGCGGCGGACTGGTGGAACGCCGGCTATCTGATCATGTGGGGTTCCAACATCCCGGTGACCCGCACACCCGACGCGCACTTCCTGACCGAGACCCGTTACAACGGCACCAAGGTCGTCGCGGTCAGCCCCGACTACGCCGACAACGTCAAGCACGCCGACGAGTGGCTCGCCCCGCACCCCGGCACCGACGGGGCGCTGGCGATGGCCATGGGGCACGTGATCCTGCGCGAGTTCCTGATCGACCGTGAAGTGCCGTACTTCCAGGACTACCTTCGCAAGTTCACCGACGCGCCGTTCCTGGTGACCCTGCGCGAGCACGACCACGGACTCGTCCCCGACGGGTTCCTGACCGCCGCCGATCTCGGCCATGAGGACGAGCATGCCGAGTTCAAGACGGTCCTCCTGGACGGGGCCACCGGCGAACCGGTGGTCCCCGGCGGCTCGCTCGGCTTCCGGTGGGGGGAGGCCGGGCGAGGCCGCTGGAATCTCGAACTGGGCGATGTGGTACCGGAGTTGAGCCTGCTGGAGAGGGCCGAGGACGCCGTCGAGATCGCGCTGCCCCGGTTCGACGAGGGCGGCACCGAGGGCGGTTCGTTCATGGTCCGGGGCGTTCCGGTCCGCAGGATCAGCGGACGGCTCGTCACCACGGTCTTCGATCTGATGCTCGCCCAGTACGGGGTGAAGCGGCCGGGTCTGCCGGGCAACTGGCCGTCGTCGTACGAGGACGCGTCCGAGCCCTACACCCCGGCCTGGCAGGAGACGATCACCTCCGTGCCTGCCGAGCAGGCGGCCCGGATCGCCCGGGAGTTCGCGCGCAACGCCGAGCGCACCAACGGCCGGTCCATGATCGCACTTGGTGCCGGCACCAACCACTGGTTCCACTCCGACACCATCTACCGGGCCTTCCTGGCCCTCACCACCATGACCGGCTGCCAGGGCGTCAACGGCGGCGGCTGGGCACACTACGTCGGCCAGGAGAAGGTCCGCCCGGTCACCGGGCAGCAGCACCTGTCGTTCGCCTTCGACTGGCAGCGGCCCACCCGGCACATGGCGGGCACCTCGTACTGGTACCTGAACTCCGACCAGTGGCGCTACGAGGCGTTCGGCCCGCAGGAGTTGGCTTCCCCGCTCGGGGATGGGCGATTCGCGGGCAAGGGGTTCGCGGACTGCCTGGCGCAGGCGGTGCGGCTGGGCTGGACGCCCGGTCACCCCGGCTTCAACCGCAACCCGCTCGACCTGACGGACGAGGCGAGGTCCCAGGGCAAGGAGGTCGCCGAGCACATCGTCGACGAGCTGAAGTCGGGGCGGCTGCGGTTCGCCGCCGAGGACCCCGACGACCCGGCCAACTTCCCCCGCGTACTGACCGTATGGAGGGCCAACCTGCTGGGCTCCTCCGGCAAGGGCAACGAGTACTTCCTGCGCCACCTGCTGGGCACCGACGCGGCGGTCCGTTCCGAGGAGACCCCGCCCGAGCACCGACCGAAGGACGTGGTGTGGCGGGACGAGGCACCCGAGGGCAAGCTCGACCTGCTGGTCACCATGGACTTCCGGATGACCTCCACCGGCCTTCTCGCCGACGTCGTCCTGCCGGCCGCCACCTGGTACGAGAAGGACGACCTGTCCAGCACGGACATGCACCCCTTCGTGCACGCCTTCACCCCGGCCATCGCCCCACCCTGGCAGGCCCGCACCGACTACGACACCTTCCTGACCATCGCCGACAACTTCAGCGAACTCGCCGCCGAGCACCTGGGTACCCGTACCGACGTCCTCGCGGTGCCGCTGCTGCACGACACCCCCGACGAACTCGCCCAGCCGGGCGGCGTCGTGCGGGACTGGAAGACCGGGGAGTGCGAGCCGATCCCGGGGCGGACCATGCCCAAGCTGGTCGTCATCGAGCGGGACTATGCCGCGATCGCGCAGAAGATGCGTGCCGTCGGCCCGCTGCTCGACACCCTCGGCACCACCACCAAGGGCGTCACCGTCCACCCGAACCAGGAGATCGACGAGCTGCGGCGCCGCAACGGCACCGTACGCGACGGGGTCGCCGCCGGACGGCCCTCGCTCGCCACCGCCTCCGACATGTGCGAGGCGATCCTCGCCCTGTCCGGCACCACCAACGGCCGCCTGGCCACCGAAGGCTTCCGTGAGCTGGAGCGGCAGACCGGCAGCGAGGGGCTCGTCGAGCTCGCCTCCGAGCGGGAGGCCGAGCGGATCACCTTCGCCGACACCCGCACCCAGCCCCGCTCCGTGATGACCTCCTACGAGTGGTCGGGCTCGGAGACGGGCGGGCGCCGCTACTCGCCGTTCGTCATCAACACCGAGCACAAGAAGCCCTGGCACACCCTCACCGGCCGCCAGCACTTCTTCGTCCAGCACGACTGGATGACTGAACTCGGCGAGCAACTGCCCGTCTACCGGCCGCCGTTGAACACGCCCCGGCACTACGGCGACGAGCAACTGCACGACAAGGACCGGGCGGAGGTCACCGTCCGCTATCTGACCCCGCACTCCAAGTGGTCCATCCACTCGAACTACCAGGACAACAAGTACATGCTCGACCTGTCCCGTGGCGGACCCACGATCTGGATGTCCTTGGAGGACGCCGAAAAGATCGGCGTCAAGGACAACGAGTGGATCGAGGCGTACAACCGCAACGGTGTCGTCGCCGCCCGGGCCGTGGTCACCCACCGCATGCCCGAGGGAACCGTGTACATGTACCACGCCCAGGACCGCAACGTGAACGTGCCGAAGACCGAGGTCAGCGGCAAGCGCGGCGGCATCCACAACTCCCTGACCCGGCTCCTGCTCAAGCCCACCCATCTCGCCGGCGGCTACGCCCAGTTCACCTACGCCTTCAACTACTACGGCCCGACCGGCAACCAGCGCGACGAGGTCACCGTCATCCGCCGCCGCTCACAGGACGTGGAGTACTGACATGCGCGTCATGGCCCAGATCGCGATGGTGATGAACCTCGACAAGTGCATCGGCTGCCACACCTGCTCGGTCACCTGCAAGCAGACGTGGACCAACCGCACGGGCGTCGAGTACGCCTGGTTCAACAACGTCGAGACCAAGCCCGGCGTCGGCTACCCCCGCCGCTACGAGGACCAGGAACAGTGGAAGGGCGGCTGGATGCTCGACAAGCGCGGACGTCTCGTCCTGCGCTCCGGCGGCCGGATCAAGCGGCTCCTGTCCCTCTTCTCCAACCCCGACCTGCCGAGCATCGAGGACTACTACGAGCCGGTCACCTACGACTACGACAACCTCGTCAACGCCCCGGCCGGCAAGGACATCCCGGTCGCCCGCCCCCGCTCGGTCCTCACCGGCAAACCCACCGCCATCACCTGGGGCGCCAACTGGGAGGACGGCCTCGGCGGCGCCCCCGAGAACGCCGGCGGCGACCCGAACCTGAGCGGTGAGTGGGCGGAGAAGGTCAAGTTCGAGTTCGAGCAGACCTTCCTCTTCCACCTGCCCCGCCTGTGCGAGCACTGCCTCAACCCGGCCTGTGTCTCTGCCTGCCCGTCGGGCGCGATGTACAAGCGAGTCGAGGACGGCATCGTCCTGGTCGACCAGGACCGCTGCCGCGGCTGGCGCATGTGCGTGACGGCATGCCCGTACAAGAAGGTGTACGTCAACCACGCCACCGGCAAGGCGGAGAAGTGCACCTTCTGCTTCCCGCGCATCGAGGCCGGCCAGCCGACGGTGTGCTCCGAGACCTGCGTGGGACGACTGCGCTACCTGGGTCTGCTGCTGTACGACGCCGACCGCGTCGGCGAGGCGGCGGCCACCCCGGACGGGCAGGACCTCCTCGACGCCCAGCGCGGTGTCTTCCTCGACCCGAACGACGCCGAAGTGATCGCGGCGGCCCGGCAGTCGGGCATCCCCGAGGACTGGCTGGAGGCGGCCCGCCGCTCCCCCGTGTACGACCTGGTCATGCGCTACAAGGTGGCGCTGCCGCTGCACCCGGAGTACCGGACGATGCCGATGGTCTGGTACGTGCCCCCGCTCTCGCCCGTCCTGGACGCCGTCGACGCGGCGGGCGGCAACCAGGACGACCCCGACCACGTCTTCGCGGCCGTCACCCGGCTGCGCATCCCGCTGGAGTACCTGGCGGAACTCTTCACAGCCGGAGACACCCACGTCGTCGCCGGCGTGCTCATGAAGCTCACCGCCCTGCGCTCGTACATGCGCGAACGCACCCTCGGTGAGGACGGCGACGAGGCCACGCTCAAGGCGGTGGGTCTCACCGCACGTGAGGCGGAGGATCTGCACCGCCTCCTCGCCGTGGCCAAGTACCAGGACCGGTACGTCGTTCCCGCCGCGCACAAGGAGGACGCCGCCGCGCTGACCGCGATGGAGAACCGCTGCCCGGTGGAGTCCGCAGGTGAACCGTCCGACCGCAAGGTGATGCTCGGCATCCCCACCCTGCGCCGCAGCACCACTGGAGGCCGTTCGTGAGCCCGCTTCCCACCACCATGCCCGCCATCGTCCGCACCCGCGTCCGCGCGGCCGTACGCCGCCTGGCCCGCCTCACCCCCGAGGAGGCCGAGGCACGCACCCTGCTGCTGCGGCTGTGCTCGCTGCTCCTGCAGTACCCAGACGCCGAACTGGCCACCGCCCGCCCGGTGTTGACCGCGACCATCGAGGCACTGCCGCCCTCGCCCGCCGCCGAGCACCTGGCCGCCTTCACCTCCTGGTTCGCCGGCCAGGAACCGGAGGCTCTGGAGCGGCACTACGTTGAGATGTTCGACCTGCGCCGCAAGAGCAGCCTCTACCTCACCTACTACCTGCACGGCGACACCCGCCGCCGTGGCATGGCCCTGCTCACCCTCAGCCAGCGCTTCCGGGCCGCGGGGTGGGACACCGACGGCGGCGAACTGCCCGACCACCTCCCGGTCGTCCTGGAGTTCGCCGCACTCGCCGGCCCGGGCGGCGGCGAGGCACCTCTGCGCCAACACCGGCGCGGTCTTGAACTGATCCACCACGCACTGACCGACGCCGACTCCCCGTACCAGCACATCCTGGCCACGCTGCTCACCCTCCTGCCGCCGCCCACCGAGGCCGACCGCGCGGCGGTGGCCCAGCTCGTCGCCGAGGGCCCGCCGAACGAGGAAGTCGGCCTCGACCCCTACGGGACATACGGGGACGGAGAGTTCGCCCCGCCGGGCACCTTCGTACCGCCGATGCCCGCTCCACCGACCCATGTGCCGCCCGCCGCGCCCAGCCGTACGGAAGGACACCGATGAACACCTCGCTCTCCGCCTCGGCGAGCGGCGCCGATCTGCTCCTGTGGGTCGCCGTCCCCTACATCTGCCTCGCCGTGCTCGCCGTCGGGCACGTGTGGCGCTACCGGCAGGACCAGTTCGGCTGGACCACCCGCACCAGCCAACTCCTCGAACACCGCTGGCTGCGCTGGGGCAGCCCGTTGTTCCACCTCGGCACCTTCATGGTGATCGCCGGACATGTCGTGGGCCTCGCCATTCCCGACGCGCGGACCGAGGCCGTCGGCATCACCGAGCACACATACCACACAACTGCCGTATGGGCGGGCTCAGTTGCGGGCGTCGCCATGGTCGCAGGGCTCGGCATGCTGTGCGCCCGCCGACTGCTGACCCGCCAGATCCGGCTCGGCACCGACCGCAGCGACAAGTTCCTCTTCCCGCTGCTGTCCGCCACCGTCCTGCTCGGCATCACCGCCACCGCCGCCCACAACGTCTTCGGCGCCGGCTACGACTACCGCTCCACCGTTTCCGTCTGGTTCCGCGGCCTGTTCGTCCTCCAGCCCAAGCCCGAGGCCATCGCCGGAGCCCCGCTGCTGTTCCAACTGCACGCCCTGACCGCCTTCCTGCTCTTCGCGGCCTGGCCGTTCACCCGACTGGTCCACGTGTGGAGCGCCCCCATCGGTTACCTGGCCCGCCCGTATCTCGTCTACCGGCGGCGGGCCACACCGGCAGCAGCGCCGAAGGCAGGCGGCCGGACCCGGCCGGCCTCCGGCTCCCGGCGAGCCGCATGACTCACGGACCCGCCCTCGCACCGGGCACCGCGGCCACTCGGCGCCCGCACACGGTGGCCGCGGGTCCTCGAACCGGATGGGTGCTGGTCCCCGCCGGGATCGCCGGCTGGCTCGCCTCCTTCCAGCTCACCGTGGACGACTGGCGGCTGTTGCGCGACCCCGCCTACCAACCGCCCTGCAACATCAGCCCCGTCGTGAGCTGTGGCAGCGTCATGTCCAGTCCGCAGGGCAGCCTGTTCGGCTTCCCCAACATGCTGCTCGGCTTGGGTGCCTTCGCCGCCGTGACCGCCCTGGGCATCGCCGCGCTCTCCGGGGCGCGCCTGCATCGTCGGCTGTGGCTCACGCTGGACGCCGGGGCGCTGGTGGGTGTGGTGTTCGTCCACTGGTTGATCGGCCAGTCGCTCTACGAGCTCAACAAGCTCTGCCCCTACTGCGCCATCGTCTGGGTCGTCACCATCGCCCTGTTCTGGTACATCACTGTGCACTGCCTGGAAGGCGGGATCATCCCGGTACCCCAGGGCGTCCTGTACATCGTCCGAGACACCCACTGGATGCTCCTCGGCGCCTGGTACGGGGTGATCGGGCTGCTCGTCCTCACCCGCTTCTGGCCGTACTGGAGCAGCCTGCTGTAACCACCGACGCACTCCGCACAGGCCACTCGCAGGTCACACAAACGAGAGAACGACGATCATGGACGACGTAGGTGGTTGGAGGAGACATGCCTGGGGGTGCACCGGGCCATGGTGAGAACGAGTGCCGGTCACCGGCCTTCGCTGAGAATCGATCAACCTTCGCTGCGAGAGGTCAACGGTCGTTGTGAGTGGATCCGCGGCACCTCAGGGTGGACTAGGCTTGAAGAGTTCTTCAATTCACTAGTTGCCGTGAAGTACGGCCGTCGGGGAGGAGGCCCGGATGGGCGGGTCCGTGTTCGCCGAGGCACTGCTGGAGCGGGTGCGCCAGGCGCGGGCGGTTCTCGAAGTGGCGCTGGAGGCCGGGGACGCCTATTCCGTGGCGGTGGCCCAGGACGAGCTGGATGACGCGGTGCGGGTGGCGCGGCGGCACGGGGTCGAGGTCGGCGCCGTCGAGGTGGAAGGGGAGTGATCCGGGTGCCTGTTCCCCTGTATGAGGCGAAGGCGGAGTTCTTCCGGATGCTGGGACACCCCGTGCGCATCCGGGTACTGGAACTGCTGCAGGACGGGCCGAAGCCGGTCCGTGATCTGCTCGCGGCGATCGAGGTCGAGCCGTCGAACCTGTCGCAGCAGCTGGCCGTGCTGCGCCGCTCCGGCATCGTGACCGCGACGCGTACCGGGTCGACGGTGGTCTACGAGCTGGCCGGCGGAGACGTCGCCGAGTTGCTGGCCGCGGCACGCCGGATCCTGTCCGTGCTGTTGGCCGGCCAGCAGGATCTGCTCGACGAACTGCGCCGGACGGAGACCACACAGTGACGGGCGGAGACTCCCATCGGTTCCGGCTCCCCTGGCATCGCGGCAGGCCCACGGCGGCCGTCGAGCACCTCCGGCCACCCGTGCGGCGGCACGTCACCTCGGTGCGCGTGGGGCCCGATGCGGTGCGCGAGGCCCGGGAAGCGGTGGCCGGCCACCTGGGCGAGGCCGGTGTCGCCCCTGAGTCCGCCTTCGCCGACACCGTGCTGCTGGTGGTCAGTGAGCTGGTCACCAACGTGCTGCGGCATGCCCCGGGCTCGCCGCTGGCGGAGGTGGGGATAGCGGTCGCCGGTGACCAGTTGGTCGTCAGCGTCGCTGATGCCGAGCCGCGTATGCCGGATCTCACGCTGGAGGGCACGGGGGCGGGGTTGCGGATGGTGGCCGAGCTGGCCGCCGACTACGACGGCGACCTGAGCGCCGAGCCGGCCGTCGATCACGACGGCAAGGTCGTCCTCGTACGGTTCGAGATCCCCTCCTGAGCACACGGGACAGGCCACGACGACGAAGGGCATGGACACGGTGAGCGACGTTCGCAAGGGCCGGGACGCGGAGGATCAGAAGGAGCGCGGTGTCGCACTGCGCGCCTTCTTCTACATCTTCGGCACACACCTGATCGCGGGATTCATCATGCTGCTGTTCTACCTGGGCGAGCACGCCCCCAAGTGACCCGCCATGTCAGCCGGCGGGCCCTTCGGGATCTGGGCTTGCACCGTCTGCGGCTGTGCCACTCGACCGCGAACCTGGCGTCCTGCCTGGTGGCGGCCAAGGCCGGTTACGCGTTCGAGGGCACGATGCGCAGCGCACTGCTGCACGAGGACGGCCGGCACGACGAGCACCTGCACTCCCTCGTCCAAGGGGACCTCTAGCGGCATCCGGCGGTTGGCCGGGGCCCGCTACAGGTCGTTGCCCGCGTAGGAGAGGTTGAAGCTCTTGTTGGTCAGCGGGAAGTCCGGGACGATCGTGTCCGCCAACGCTACGGGCAGGGCGGGCCAGTTGAAGAAGGACGGGTCGACCGGCTTCACCCGGGCCAGGGTTCCGTCTGTAGTGAGTTCGACGCGGGTGGCGATGGTGCCTCGCCAGCCCTCCACGAGCCCCACGCCGGTGCGAGGGCCAGCGCCTGGTCCCGGCGAGGTCCCCAGGACGGCCCCGGGGGCAGCGAGGCCGTCGGCGAACTGCTCGATCAGGGCAAGGGAAGTGTCGATCTCCTCGGCGCGGACCAGGAAGCGGGCCAGGACGTCGCCGCTGTCGTGGACGGGGACGTCGAGCCCGGTGTCGTACGGCGTGAAAGGGTGCGCGATGCGGGCGTCGCCGTGCAGGCCGCTGGCGCGGGCGACGTAGCCGAGGCAGCCGATCTCCCGGGCGGCGTCGGTGTTGAGGACGGCGGTGCCGGTGAAGCGGTCGCGGACGGTGGAGTGGCCGAGGGCGAGGTCGGTGATCTCGCGGATGTCGGTGCCGATCGCGTTCAGTTGGGCGGGGTCGGGCAGCGCGTGCAGGGCCGTGCCGCCGGGGACGACTCCGCCGCGCAGCAGGCGGTGGCCGGTGATCTGGCGGTTGAGGCGCAGGAGTTGTTCGCGGATGCGCTGGGCGTGGGCGTTGAGGATGCCGTGGCCGACGTCGTTGCAGAGCAGGCCGAGGTCGGCGATGTGGTTGTGGATCCGTTCCAGTTCGAGGAGCATCGCCCGGGCACGCTGGGCCTCGGGCGGGACCTCGGTGCCGGTGGCCTCCTCGACGGCCAGGCAGTAGGCGAGGGCGTGGCCGACCGCCGTGTCGCCGCTGATGCGCTCGGCGAGCGGGATGCCGGCGGCGATCGACAGTCCTTGGAACAGCTTTTCCACACCCCTGTGGACGAACCAGAGGCGCGCCTTGAGTTTGAGGATGGTCTCGCCGACGACGGAGAAGCGGAAGTGGCCTGGTTCGATGAGCCCGGCGTGCACCGGGCCGACCGGGATCTCGTAGACGCCGTCGCCCTCCACTTCCAGGAAGGGGTAGGGGCCTTCCTGTTCGCCGAAGGCGGGTGGTGGGCCTGCGTCGGGGAGCATCGGGTACCAGCCGCGGGGCCAGTGGAAGTGGCGTACGAGGCGGCGTGGGAGGGGGTGGTCGAGGGGGACGATGCCGAACAGGTCGCGCATCTCGCGTTCGAACCGGCCTGCGGGGAAGGAGAGGTGGGCGAGGGAGGGGACCTCGGGGTGGTCGGGGTTGAGGCGGACGTGGAGTTCGGTTCGGGTGTCGGGCGGGCCAGCCACGAACAGGTACACCACGCGCGGGCCGGTGCCGTCGATGTGGGCGGCGACCAGGGCGAGTCGGTGGCCTTGGGCGAGGAGGTCCTCGGCGTGCTGGGGCAGTGCGGCAGGGCTGACCTGGTATGTCGTGCGCATCGCTTCAGTGGCCTCCGATCGCCTGGGCGGCGGCGTACAGCAGGTCGGTGAGCGGTCCGGTGGCCACGCCCAGGGCGGCGCAGGCGGCCAGGCCCAGGACGAGGGGCCACACGCCCGACCCCTCGGCTCCCTCGGCTCCTGCGGGTCCCGTCGGGGCGGGGCCGAGCAGCATCCGGGCGGTGCGGGCGGCGAGCGCGGCGAAGGCGATCAGGACGAGCAGCAGGGCCGCCGCCGTGGCCCAGGCGAGGCCGCCGCCCGCGGCGAACCCGGTCCGGGCGATGCCGAGTTCGGAGGCGAAGAGGCTGAAGGGCGGGAACGCCAGCAGCGCCACGCCCGAGAGGGCGAACGCCCCGGCTGGCACGGGAGCCCGGGCCAGCAGTCCGCGGACCCGTCCGATCCGCGTCGTGCCGGTGATCTGGAGGATGCGGCCGGAGGCGCAGAAGGCGACGGACTTGGCGAGTCCGTGCCCGGCGATGTGCAGGAGCGCGGCGGACAGGGCGAGCCGGCTGCCGATGGTCGTGGCCAGGGCGATCAGGCTCATGTGCTCCATGGACGAGTAGGCGAGCATCCGCTTGTAGTCGCGCTGGGCGAGCAGCAGCCCGGCCGCAAGCGCGAGGGTGAGCAGGGCGATCCCGGCCAGCAGCACGCGGGTGAAGTCCGGGCCGAGGGCCGCGTCCGCGATGACCCGGTAGCGCAGGACCGCGGCGAAGGCGACGGACAGCAGCACGCCCGACATCAGCGCGGAGACCGGCGCGGGCGCCTGGCTGTGGGCATCGGGGAGCCAGGCGTGCAACGGGACGAGACCGGCCTTGGCGCCGAAGCCGAGGATCACGAGCGTGATGCCGAGCCGGGTGACCGCTGGGTCGAGGCGGTCGGCGCGGGCGACGAGGGTGGGCCAGTCGAGCGCCCACGCCTCGGCGATGCCCGCCTGCCGGGCCGCGTAGTAGATCAGGACGGTGCCGAGGAAGGCGAGCGCGATGCCGGCCGAGCAGATCACGACGTACTTCCAGGCCGCCTCCACCGACGTACGGGTGTGGCGGTGGCCGACGAGGAAAGCGGTGACGATGGTGGTGGCCTCGACCGCCACCCACAGCACGCCCAGGTTGGCGGTCACCACCGCCAGGCACATCGCGGCCAGGAACGCCTGCACCAGAAAGTGATAGCGCCACACGGTACGGTCGTCCGCCCGCCCGGCGCCCGTTCGCCCGCCAGGTACGCCGGGGCCGACCCGCAGGCGATCAACGCGACGGCACCGACCACCAGCAGCATCCATGCGGTGAGCGCGTCCGCGCGCAGCAGCCCGGAGTACGCCCGCCGTGGTCCGTCGGCGAGGACGGACACGGCGAGCAGGCTCCCGCAGGTGAGGATCACGGCGGGTGAGAGGAGACCTGCCCAGTCGGCGGCGTGCAGCCGCGCTACGGGTTCGGGCCCCGGCTCGGGTTCGGGGCGCTCCGCCACCACGACGGGCGCCTTCCCCGCGGGCACGGGCTGTCGGGCTCTGGGCAGCACGGTGGTGGCCGGGCGGCGGGTGCGCAGTCCGGTCAGCCCGTACGCGCCCGCGACGACCAGCGGCACGGCGGCGGGCGCGGTCAGCAGAGCTGTGTCGTTCATCAGTCGTGCAGCTCCCGCAGGTCGTCGATGTCGGTCGTGCCGAACGCCGCCCGCATCCGGGTGGTGAGGATCTGCAGCACGAGCACCGCGAGCAGCACGTCGAAGGAAACGCCGAGTTCGACGATCAGCGGCACACCGGAGGTGGCGAGGAATGCGGTGGCGGTGATGCCGTTGTCGAGCAGCAGGAAGCCGACCACCTGGGCGAGCGCCCGCCTGCGGGTCACCAGGACGAAGAAGCCGATCAGCACGACGGCCAGGCCGACGGGCAGGGCGCGGGTGGCCGGCGTCGGGTTCAGCTCGGTCAGGGGGCGGGCCACTACGTAGGCGAGCAGCGTCAGCAGGGCCGCGGTCAGCAGCGAGGCGGCGATGTTGACGAGCGGCTGCGTTTCCCGGGTCTCGGATCCGCCGGTGCCGTAGCGCTGCCGGTCCTCGGTGAGTGCGGCCAGGGCACGGCGCATGAGATACGGCAGCACGCCCGCCCTGAGCAGTCCGATGCCGATCCCGACGCCGACCAGGTCCCAGCGCTGTTCGTGCGCGCCGAGCAGGACGGCGACGGCGGTCAGGGCCATGCCCTGCAGGGCGAAGATCCGGACGATCGCGGTGAGTTCGCGCCGCCACAGTACGACGACGGCAGCCAGCAGGAAGGCGCCGCAGGCCAGGTCGAGGAGCTGGATGTAGAGGCCCTCACTCATGACACTCCGTTCAGGAAGTACGAGGCGGTCACCGCGAGCAGCGCCAACAAGAAGGACCCGGCGAGCAGTTCCGGCACCCGGAACAGCCGGACCTTGGCCCAGAACACCTCGGCCGCCGCGAGCATCGCGCCCAGCAGCACGACCTTCACCGCGAACAGCGCCAGCGCCACCACCACGCCCGCCCAGGAGGCGCTGGTCGCGATGCCCCACGGCACGAACAGCGAGGACAGCAGCCCGAGCAGCAGGGTGAGCCGCATCTGGGCGCCGAGTTCGACCAGTGCCAGGTCGGGTCCCGCGTACTCCAGCACCATCGCCTCGTGGATCATGGTGAGTTCGAGGTGGGTGGAGGGGTTGTCGACCGGGATCCGTCCGGTCTCCGCGAGCACCGCCACCGCCAGCGCGGCCGTGGCCAGCAGTCCGGCCGGTGAGGCGAGGCGGGCCGGCTCGTCCACGGCGCCGTTGACGATGGCCGGGATGTTGGTCGTCCCGGCCGGTATCGACAGGGCGAACACCGACAGCAGGATGGTCGGCTCCACCAGCGCGGCGACCGTCATCTCCCGGGAGGCGCCCATCCCGCCGAACGCGGTGCCGGTGTCCAGCCCGGCCAGGGCGAGAGCGAGGGTGCCGAGCGCGATCAGTGCGACCACCAGAATGAGGTCCGCGTGGGAGCTGACCGGGGTGTCGGTGGACAGCACCGGCACCAGGGCTGTGGCCACGACGGTGGTGGCGACCAGCAGGGCGGGCGCGGCGCGGAAGGTGGGCCCGGTCCCCACCGGGGTGATGGGCTCCTTGCGCAGCAGCTTGCGCGTGTCCCGCCAGGGCTGGAGCACCCCGGCCCCGGCGCGCCCTTCGAGGCGGGCCCGGACCTGCCGCATCCATCCGGTCAGCAGGGGCGCCCCGGCGCCGACGACGACGATCTGGCCGACCATGGCCGCGTATCCGACAGTACTCATCTGTTCACTCTCACCAGCCCACCGCCAACACCAAGAGCAGCACGACCAGGCCGGCGAAGCCGTAGCCGAGATAGAGGTGGACGCTGCCGCCCGCCAGTCGCCGCGCGGCCCGCCCGGCCCCCGACAGGGCGGCCAGCACCGGTTCGTACAGCCGGGGTTCGATCCGGTCGGGCACCCGCCGCTGGAAGCGCACCCGCTCCACCAGATACGCCGACTCGCGCACCGGGGTGACGTCCACGTCCTGCTCCGGCGCGAGGACGTCGTCGAAGACCCGCTGCAAGGGCTCGGCGAACGAGGTCGCCGTATACGCCATGCGCGGGGTCGGTGCGCCGCCTCCGCAGTCCCACAGCCGGGCGTTCACACGGCGCCGCCGGCGCCCGTACAGCCGGGGCAGCCCGGCGGCCAGCGTCAGCGCGGCGGCGAGCGCGGCCACCACCCACAGCGGCGACAGCAACGCGGACACATCAGCGAGCCGCACCTTCAGCCCACCACCCGACACCGCCTCGCCGCCGGGCAGCCCGGTCGCGCCCACGGCCCGGTCCAGGCCGTCACCCAGCAGCCCGGGCACCAACGCCAGGGCCGCGCACCACACCCCGAGCAGCCCCATCCCTACGAGCATGAGCGGTGGTGCCTCCTTCGCCGAGGCGGCCGGTTCACTGCGGGGCCGGGCGAAGAACCCCACGCCGAGGGCCTTCACAAAGGCGGCCGCGGCGATCCCCGCGGACAACGCGATCAGCGCCACCGACAGCGGCAGCACGACGGCCACCGCGCCCCCCGGCACCTGGAGTCCGTGGATCAGGGACTGCAGCAGCAGCCACTCGCTGATGAACCCGTTGCCCGGCGGCAGCGCCACCGCGCCGAGCGCGGCCAGCGCGAACAGCCCTGCCGTGGCCGGCATCTTGGAGCGCAGCCCGCCCAGCCGGTCCAGGTCCCGCAGGCCGGTCGCCCGCAGCACCGAGCCGGCCGCGCAGAACAACAGGGCCTTGAACGCGGCATGGTTGACCACATGCAGCAGCGCGGCCGCCAGGGCCAGTGCCGCGAGCTGCCGGTCACCGTAGGCGGCGAACAGCCCGGACGCCCCGACCCCGATCAGCACCAGACCCATGTTCTCGCTCGTCGAGTACGCCAGCAGCCGCTTCAGATCGGCGGCCATCGCCGCCTGCAGGATCCCGAACACCGCGCTGGCGCCGCCCGCCGCTATCAACCCCAGCCACCACCAGGCCGGGCCACCGCCAAGCAGGTCGAGGCCGGTACGGACGAGGCCGTAGACGCCGAGGTTGACCATGGCCGCGCTCATCAACGCCGAGACCGGGCTGGGCGCTTCGGGATGCGCGCGCGGCAGCCAGACGTGCAGCGGCACCGCACCTGCCTTCGACGCGAACGCCGCCGCGACCAGCACGAACACCAGCCCCCGCACCGTCGGCGACACGTCCTGCACGCCCGCCCGCAGCGCGGCGAAGGTCTCCCCGCCCGCCTGCGCGGCGAACAGGGCGAAACCGGCCAGCAGCAGCACCAGCCCGAGGTGCGTCATCACCGCGTACCAGACGCCCGCCTGCCGGACCGAGGCGCGCTCCCTGTGCTCGGCGAGCACCAGCAGCAGCGACGCGAGCGCCATCAGCTCCCACCGACGCCGCGACCGGCACCAGGACCAGAGTGAGCGCGAACAACGGCAGCACCGCCTGCGCCGTACGGGACGCGAGCCCGTGCGGGCCATGCCCGCCGGCGTAGCCGATGCCGTACACCGCCACAGCGGCTACGACGGCCCCCGCGACCGCCATGAACAGCCCCGCCAGCGCATCCACCGCCACCTGCGCCCCGGCCAGCGGCAACACCTGGGGGAAAGCGGCCGACCAGTCGCTGCCTCCCATTGCAGCCACCCCCGCCGCGCCACCGCTCATCCCCACACCTGCCGTCAGCACTCCCACAACCGCGACGCGCAGCCGGGGCGGCAGCACGTACCCGGCCAGCGCGCCCGCGCCGCCCAATGCGCTGGCCGTCGCGAGGGCGGCCGGGATCAGACTCACCGTCCGGTCACCCTCCGCAGCGCCGCCACGATCTCCGTCGGCTCCGGCGGGCACCCGGGCACCGCCAAGTCCACCGGTACGACATCGGATACGGCGCCCTCGACGCCGTACCCGCCGGCGAACTCCCCGCAGTTGATCGCGCAGTCCCCCACCGCGACCACCAGCCGGGGCTCGCCCATCGCGGCGACCGTGCGCCGCAGCGGCTCGGCCATGTTGCGGGTCACCGGCCCGGTCACCAGCGCCACGTCCGCATGCCTGGGCGAGGCCACCAGCCGGGCCCCGTACCGCTCGGCGTCGTACACCGGATTGAAGGCCGCCGCGATCTCAATCTCGCAGCCGTTGCAGGACCCTGCATCTACGCACCGCACCTGCACCGAGCCGCCCAACTCGCCCGCACCCGGAGGGGCATCGCCCTCCGGTCGTGGCGGAGCGGGCTCGGCCACCCGACCGGTCTCGCGGATCTTGCGCAGCAGGCCCATGAACCCTCCCTGATCCGGTGAGGACATCTCCGCAGTTCACCAACGGGGTGATCTGCAGTTGGAGTTACGGCACTTTCCTTGCGCTTTGCCGATATCGGCGAGGCTTTACGGGGTTGGAGCGGCCGTCTCCCGTCGCCATGGAGTGCTGTCAAACCCCAGGGAGACGGCCGCCGTTTCGGGGCCGTCGCTAGGACGGCGGTTTCGCCTCCTGCTGGGCCGCCTGGAGATCGGCGAGCAGTTCGGCCTGCCCGGCCAGCACCCCGGACAGAATGGTGCGGGCCACCCGCAACAGTTCCGCGATGTGCGGGCTGGTCAGCGAGTAGTACACGGTCGAGCCCTCCTTGCGGGTCACCACCAGGTTCGCCCGGCGCAGTACCGCCAGCTGCTGAGAGAGGTGTGCGGGCTCGATGCCGACCTCGGGCAGCATCTCGGCGACCGCGTGCTCGCGCTCGCTCAGCAGCTCCAGGACCCGGATACGGGCCGGGTGCCCGAGCGTCTTGAAGAACTCGGCCTTCAACTGGTACAGCGGCGCGGTCACTGTGCCGCCCCCTCCCCGGCACAGGACCGTGCCGGTATCCGTCCTGCCTGCCCCACCATCGCGCATCGTGTCCACTCACCTGTCACACACATGCGGCCCATCCTCGCTTGCGACACCGGCCGGGCCGAAACCGCACAACAGGAGGGAGCCAGGCCGCCCGGATCCGACAACGAGACCAGTGACAACCTTCAGGAATTGCTAAGATTAGCAAGTCCATATGTGATGTGAGGGAGGCATCGGTGAGAATCACCCCGCTGCGCGGCCTGGGAGTCACCTGGCTCAAGTGCCCGGCCTGCCGCCTCAAGTGCCGCCCCACCGCGGTCGGCCCGGACGGCATCTGCCCGCGCTGCGGCAACGCGCGCATGCTCAAGCTGTCCTTCGGCCGCCCACTCACGCACCCCGGTCCGGACGCCGACGGCGGCTGAAGGGGTAAGTGATGGGTGACTGGGCCGACCAGTCCGGCAGCGGAATCCGCTTCGAGTAGGGACCCGCCGGGGCGGGATGTCTGGCCGCAGCCTCGGCCGCTGTGGTCGTGGTCGACGTGCTGTCGTTCACGACGGCGGTCGGCGTCGCTGTCCAGCAGGGCACCCGGATCCTTCCGTTCTGGTTGCCGGACGGCCCCGCGGGCAGTGCCAGGCGGGACGCGGCCGAGAAGGCCGCCGCCGTGTACGCCACGCGGTCCGGTGCGCGGCTCGCTGTCCATCGCCGCGCCGTCACACCCGCCAACCCGTGGTCCCTCTCCCCGGCCCACCTGCGCCGCGCGCCCTATGTGGTCCGCCTGGTGCTGCCCTCCCCGAACGGCGCAGCAATCGCGGCGGCTACACCGCCCCGATTCCGGCTGGTCGCCGCCTGCCTGCGCAACGTCACCGCCGTCAGCAGCTGACTCACCGACCGCGGCTACGACACCCCCGAGCATCCCGTCGCCGTGATCGCCGCCGGCGAACTGTGGCCGGACGGCAGCCCGCGCCCCGCCCTGGAGGACCTGCTCGGTGCCGGAGCCCTCGTCTCCGAGCTGCATGCCCAGACAGCGGGCCCGCTCTCCGCCGAGGCGGCAGCCGCGAAGCCGGCCCGTGGTGCGCCACTCATGGCGGCCCCTCCGCCTGCTCCCCACGCCCCATGCTGTGCGCGGCGAGGGCGGCGGCCAGGTCGGAGTGGACCGGGATGTCCGGACCGTCGCCCGCCGGGACGAGGGAGCCGTCGGCGGGGATCGCGGCCAGTTCCAGGCTGCGGCCCGCGTCGGCGAGACGGCGGGCGGCCTCGGTGATCGCCAGCTGCCCCTCGGCCGACCAGCCGCGCAGCTCGCTCAGGTGCACGATGACCGGGCCGGTGCCGCGGGCCAGGGCCCAGCCGACCGCGCCGGAGAAGCGGTGGACCGCCTCCGGGCCCAGGTATCCGGCAACGGAGAGGATGCCGAGGTTCTCCTCGACGGTGTAGCGCCAGTCGATGGTCATGCGGGGAACTTCCTTGCGCGGGTGCGGTGCCGGTCGGGTCAGAGGGGCAGGGTGATCCAGATGCTCTTGCCCTGGCCGTCGGCGTCGCCGCGGACGGCCGCGGTGCCGCCCAGGGCGAGGGTGAGCTCCATGACGGTGGCCAGCCCGCCGGTGCCGTTGCTGGTCACCGCGCCGTACAGCGGGGGCTGGTAGGGGTGGCGGTCGTGCACCGCGAAGGCCAGGCAGTCCGCTCCCGCCGCGTAGATCACGGTGAGCTTCGGGGAGAGCACGGCGGCGTGCCTGACGGTGTTGGTGACCAGCTCGCTGAGGATCAGCAGGGCCGGGTCCACCGTGGGGTGCCGTAGTCCGATCCGCCACTCGACCAGGGCCTGCTCGGCCGTCTCGCGGGCTATCCGTACGGCGGACGGCTCGGTGGGCAGCGTGACCACGTGCCGGTAGGGCAGGGCTTCGAGCCGCGTGGCCATCACGCCTCCGCGCGGGCGAGGCGGAAGCCGGTCACCGTCTGGGGGTGGATCCGCAGGACCGTGTCGTGCGGCCCGTACGTCCAGCCGGACAGGGTGCGCCGGTAATGGGCGGCCTCGTCGCGGTCGGTGATCACCTCGGCCCGTCCGGAAGCGGTGACGGTCCAGCCGGTGCCGTGCACGGCACGGATCTCGTCCACGTGGTACGTCGCCGTCGCGGGGACCGCGGTGGCCGGGGCCGGCGTACGGACGACCAGGCGGCCGTACTCCCACACGTGGCGGGCGGGCCGGATCACGGTCACGTCGCGCGGTACGTACACCAGCCGGCCCAGGCTGCTGCCCTCCAGCAGCCACAGGGCCTCCGCACCGGAAACCTCGACCATACGAAGAGGGGCAGGGGACGTACTCATCGAAGGACTTCCTCGTCAGCGGTTCGCGGCTTCGGCACGGGACCGGCCGGCAGAAGCCCGGCGCACTCCAGATGGCTCCGGGCGCCCCGGATCGCCTCAGGGGTGGTGGCGTACTCCCGGCCCTCGTGCCGCAGCAGCTCCAGCGCGCCGACGGAGTCGAGGACCTGGCGCTGCCCCGGGCGGATGCCGGAGGCCAGGACGAGGATGCCGCGCCTCCTCAGCTTCTCCACCGCGTCCTTCAGGACGAGGGCGCCGGTGGCGTCCATGGTCGACACCCGCGACATGCGCAGGATCACCACCCGGACATCGGCCACCTCGGTCAGCTCCAGCAGGAAGCGGTGGGCGGCGGCGAAGAACAGCGGACCGTCGATGCGATAGGCGACGATGTGCTCAGCCAGCAGCGCGTGCTCCTCGGCACTGTGGTCCCCCCGGTCGAGCGGCACCTGGTCGAAGCGGGCCTGCTTGGCCACGGCACGCAGGGCGAGGGCGCCGGCCACGACCAGACCGATGATGACGGCGTAGACCAGGTCCAGGGCCAGCGTCGCGACCGCCGTCAGGACGAGGATCACCGCGTCGGACCGGGTGGCCTTCGCCATCGCCCGCAGCGAGCCGACCTCGACCATGCGGATCGCCGTGGCCAGCAGCACACCGGCGAGAGCGGCGAGCGGGATCTTCGACACGAGGGGCGCCGCCGCGAAGACGATCACCGCGAGGATGGCGGCGTGCGTGAGCGCGGCGAGACGGGAGCTCGCGCCGGTACGGACATTGACCGCGGTGCGGGCGATCGCGCCCGTCGCCGGGACCCCGCCGAACAGCGGGGCGGCGATGTTGGCCAGGCCCTGCCCGAACAGCTCGCGGTCGGGGTCGTGCTGCTGCCCGACGGTCATGCCGTCCGCCACCGAGGCGGACAGCAACGACTCCAGGGCAGCCAGCGCGGCGACCGCGACCGCCGGGGCGAGCAGGGAGCCCAGCGCTCCGAGGTCGAGGAAGGAAAGCGAAGGTGCGGGCAGCCCGGACGGCAGGTCGCCGATCGGCTCGGCCGCGTCCAGACCGGCGGCCTGCGCCACAACGGTGGCGGCGATCACCGCGACAATGGAGAACGGGACGGTCGGCCGCCACCGGGCGCCGACGAGCATGACCGCGGCCACCGCGACCGCGAAGGCGACCGCGGTCCAGTTCGGGGACTTCGCGAACTCCTCGAAGGCCCGCCAGGTGACTACCAGGACGCGGTCGCCCTCGGGTTTGGGCACGCCGAGCGCGTTCGGGATCTGCTGAAGTCCGATCACGCAGGCGATGCCGAGGGTGAAGCCCTCGACCACCGGCGCGGGCACGTACTGCATGTAGCGTCCGGCCTTCACCGCTGCCAGCGTGACGAGCATGACGCCCGCCATCAGCCCGACCGCGAGCACACCGGTCGGCCCGTACTGGCCGACGATCGGCACCAGGACAACGGTCATCGCGCCGGTCGGCCCGGACACCTGCAGATTCGACCCGCCGAAGACGGCGGCGAGCGCGCCCGCGACCACCGCGGTAGCCAGCCCCGCCTCCGCACCCAGCCCGGACGAAACGCCGAAGCCCAGCGCGAGGGGCAGCGCGACAATGGCGACGGTCAGCCCGGCGAGCAGGTCACGGCGCGGATCCCGTCCCATCTCCGCCAGATCGGCGCGAGCGGGCAGCAGCAGAGCGATCCGGGCCCACGCCCGGCCGAGGAATGCGCTCATCGGGCGGTGACCTCGGATTCCCGCAGCTCGGCCAGCAGCTCGTTCTGCCCGGCCAGCATCTCGGTCAGGATCCGCCGCGCGGCCGTCAGCAGGTCGGCCACGTCTCCGCCGGCCAGCGCGTAGACGACTGTCGAGCCCTCGCGAGTCGAGGTGAGGATGCCCGAGCGGCGCAACACCGCCAGCTGCTGCGACAGGCTGGACGACTCCACCTCGATCGCGGCCAGCAGGTCCCGCACGGGCATCGGCCCGTCCTGCAGCAGCTCCAGGACCCGTATCCGCACGGGATGCCCCAGCATCCGGAAGAACTCGGCCTTGGCCTGGTACAGCGGAACAGACACGACGGGCCCCTCTTTCCCCGGACGACACCCCACCCCGGGGCAGGCAACGTAAGGCTGTGCCCGCGGCTACCTGCGGACACAGCCAACACAGCATCTAACCAATTGCGAAATTTTGCAATTCCGCATCAGGGTGCTGCCCCGCGAACCCTGCGAGGCGCGGATCAGGCCTTCTTGACCACGCTGGACTTGAGCTGCATCGCCCCGAAGCCCTCGATCTTGCAGTCGATGTCGTGACCGTCGACCCCGTCGACCAGCCGGATGCCTCGCACCTTGGTACCCGCCTTGATCCCCGAGGGACTCCCCTTGACCTTGAGCGCCTTGACCACGACCACGGTGTCCCCGTCGCTCAGCACATTGCCGACAGCGTCCTTGATGACAGGCTCTCCGGCAGGGGAGCCGCCCTCGGCACCGGTCTCGGCGGGAACCCATTCGTGGCCGCACTCGGGACACACCACGAGGGCGTTCATTTCGTAGGTGTACTCACAGGAGCACTTCGGACAGGGAGGAAGATTCTCGATCACCCGGCCAGGGTATCCGGGCTCGGCCGCCGCCCTGACGTGACGGGACGGCGACCGCAGGTGGCCTTCCCGTGTCGGAATCACTGACATTTCCGTGGCGGCCCCAACAGTCCTGCTGTCGTGGGGACAGCGGGGTTGGGGGCAGGTGCGGTGCGGCGGGTTCCGGGTGTGAGAAATGGGGACGCCTCGAATCCAGAGGAGGCAGCAAGCACGAGGGGTCCGGCCATGACCAGATGGTCGTTGCCCCGGATCAGGCCGGAGTGTCCGGGTGAGGAGTTCGCGGAGCCGGTCCACTGCGGGGAGGTCGCCGAGTCTGCAGGACAAGCTCTGCGATTGTCCGGGCTGGGCGAGCGGATCGACTCCATCGACCAGCGGAGTCGGCAATCCGTGTATGCCGAGGCGCTCGGCTTCGTGTGCGTCCGTGACCTCACGCCAGGTCACCGTGATGTCGTCACGTCCCCGCAGGACGAGGTCCAGCCGCTCGCTCCGGCGCGGCGCTGGGTCATGCGGGTACGACCAGCACAGTGAGTTCCATGACGGTCTCCTCGCGGCGGGCTGCCGGGGCTATCCGGCTTCGTCCCCTTCAGACGCGCCGGGTCCAGGAGGGTGATAGGGCCCCGGGTCAGGCGCAGCAGGCCGCGGTCGGCGAACTCGTGCAGGACCTTCACGCGGCCACCACCCTCGCCCACCACCCGCAGCACGAGGGCGCCCTGATCGTCGTCGTCCTGCCCGACACCGGCGAGCGCTACCTCTGCACCGACCTGTTCCACGACGGGTAGGGGCACCACGGAGCTGGAGCGTGCTTCCGGCCGCGCTGAAGCCGCCTGCTGTGACGGGCCCACTGGGCCTTTCAATCGGGACGTTCGGCCCACGCCCCCGCCACCACGCCAAGTTAGGTTGACCTAAGTAGTACCGATGCAGGCAGAGACGAGGCACGAACATGGCATCGACGGACCATTGGGCCCTGCAGAAGAACATCTCGCTTCCCGGCGACGGCCTGGACGCCGCCCGCATGCCCGGCCACTGGCTGCTGGCCCGCCTGGGCAAACGCGTGCTGCGCCCCGGCGGTGTGGAGCTGACCCGGTGGATGCTGGACGCCCTGGGCGTGGACCCACAGGACCGGGTGGTGGAGTTGGCCGCCGGGCTCGGGGCCACCGCCCGGCTGACCCTCGCCCGCCGCCCGGCCGCCTACACCGCCGTCGACCGCGACGCCACCGCCGTGGCCACGCTGAGCGTTCTCGTCGGCCCCGGCGCGACCGAGGTGCGTGCCGTGCGGTCGGACGCCGCAGACACCGGGCTGCCGGACGGCGCGGCCACCGTCGTGTACGGCGAGGCGATGCTCACCATGCAGCCCGAACCCGCCAAGCGGCGCATCGTACGAGAGGCCCGGCGCCTCCTCGACGACTCCACCGGCCGGTACGCCATCCACGAACTGTGCCTGCTGCCCGACGATCTCGACCCGGCACTCGCCGAACGAATCACCCATGATCTGCACGGGGCCATCCACGTCGGCGCCCGTCCCCTGACGCCCAGCGGCTGGACTGAACTCCTCGCCGACGAGGGCTTCACCGTCACCGCCCACAAAACGGCGCCGATGGCGCTGCTCGAACCGCGTCGGCTCGTCGCCGACGAAGGGCTGATCCCCGCCCTGCGCATCGCCGGCCGGGCGCTGCGGAACCCAGCCGCCCTGCGCCGTGTACTGCACATGCGCCGCGTCTTCCGACGCCACAGCGCCCACCTGGGCGCGATCAGTCTGCTCGCCGTCCCCACCCCGTCCCAGCACTGAGGAGGAACCCCGGATGACCGCCACCGTGATCACCGACCTGGTCGCCGAACTGACCGTGCCCGAGGACGGCACGCTCAGCCGTGTCCTGTACCGCGACGACCGCCTGCGCGTGGTCGGCTTCGCCTTCGCCGCCGGCCAGGAACTAACCGAGCACACGTCCGCCCTGCCCGTGGTCATCCAGGTCGTCCAGGGCCGACTCGACCTCGTCCTGGGCGACGAGAAGACCGAGGCGAAGACCGGGAGTTGGATCCATCTGCCCGCACGGCTGCCGCACACCGTGCACGCCACCGAGCCCAGCGTCATGCTGCTGACCATGCTGCCCGCCCCGGAGCCGACCGAATCCGGGCTGCCTTCCGCGGCATGACCGACGCCCCGCCGCGCCCTGCTGCCCTGATCAGCGCACCAGCACCGCTGCCACCATGGGCGGCAGCACGTCACATAGGTCGGTGACCCGGACATGACCGGCCTGGCGCCGGGTGAACTCCGCGACGGAGACGTCCAGGGAACCCGAAAGACTCCTCGAACACGCGGCGCGCGTGCGGGGTCCGGTCCAGAGCCCAGGCCGCCGTCGCCCTGGACGTGTGCAGGAAGCGGCCGGGTTCGGCCCCGACGACGAACAACTCGGCGCGCCGACCGGTGCGGTCGGCGGCAAGCATGACCAGGTCCTTGAACGTCTGCCGCTGGCGCATGGCGTCCGCGCCGCGCCGCCGCGCCAGTTTGAACTCCGCCACACGCCGGTCCGTCTCCAGGTCGAACGGCCGATGCGGGTCGTTGCCGGCGGCCGGCGAAGGACGTGCGGCGATCTCCTCCCCGTCTTCCAGAAGATGAGGAAGGGCCAGGACGATCCCGGCCGCGTGGATGACGTCGTTCAGCCGACCGAGGCTCTCCCACACAGTCAGGGCTGCCACCATCAGTTCGGGACTGAACCCCCGGGCGGCCGCCATGTCACCGACCTCCCTCGCGGGCGTACCCGTCAGGTCCCGCTCCAGTGAGGCAATGGCCGCGGCCAACGGCTCAACGCCCAGGAAGTCACGCCACCAGCTCGACGGCCTCGCCTAGTTGAGGAGTATCTGCGCCATCAACCGCTTCGTCTGCCATGAACGGCATTGTGCCCGGCGACGCTTCGGCAACCCGGGCCCGGCCTGCTTTCCCGAACAGGGCCGACCGGCCCTCACAAGATGACCAGGGCCCGCGGCCCTGGTCACACAATGTCGAGCACATCTGCCACGGGGCGGCGGGGCGTAGCCGGGCCCCTTGGCCCGTAGCCGAGCCGCAGCACCATCTGGACCTGGCCTGTGCCCGTTCCCGGGTCGCGTGCCAGCAGACGCAGCTCGCGATCCTCCAGGGCGTGGGAGGTCAGGGAGGTGGCGAGGTCTGCCAGGGTGGCCTCCAGCAGGACGCGTTCCAGGGCCTGGCCGGCGCGCAGCCAGTCGGTGGGGCCGTCGCCGAGGGTGCTGAGCAGGGCCAGGTGCGGCGTGCGCTCGAAGGTGGTGGCGCCGCGATCTGCGACCGGCCTGCGCCCGGCGAAGTCCCGTACGGGAGCTTTGCCGTCCCGTTTGCGCGGGCCGAAGGCGTACTCGGGAACGCCGTCGACGGCGGTGTCCGCCTCCGCCCCGAGCCGGGTCCAGCGGACCAGGTCCTCGTTGGCCTCGGGGTCCATGACGTCGCGGCTTTCCGCGTCGCGCACCAGGTCGATCACGGACTCGGCATGCCAGAGGCCCGGGAACAGCAGCTCGGCTCCCTCCCGCCCGGCCGCATCCCGCAACATGGCCCGCACGTCCTCAGGCACGTCCTTGTCCGCGAAAGGGTGGCGGCTGGTGTGCCGCTGCCGGATCACCGGGTGCAGCCGCACCAGGTCGTCGTCCCGCGGACGCCCGGCCGGTTCGGCCAGGTGCACGGCGGCGAGCAACAGCCGGTCGTGCGGCTCGGGCAGCAGTCGCGTCTCCGGGACGAGGTCCGCGTGCGCGGCGGCGACGCGCAGATTGAACAGCGCCGCGCCGCAGCCGATGTGCAACGCCCGGTTGTCCGGATCCGCGCGGGCCATGGCCCGCTCCGGGTCGGCGTACAGCAGCAGACGGCGCTCGCCGGTCACGAAGCGGAAACGCCACGGCTGCGCGTTGTGCATGGACGGGGCCGCCGTGGCTTCCGCCACCAGCTTCGCCACCGTCCTCTCCTCGAGTCGCGTTGCCATGGCGCCCTCCTAGCTCCGGATGCGACGGGTCCCCTCCAGCGGGTACCCCAACGGGCGGAGGGCGGTACCTGCGGGAACCACCGCGATGGCGGGCCACTGCCGCCGCCGTCCGCCGGCACCCTTGGGTCGCGGAAATCCACCGCACTGTGCGGTGCGCCCGACCGCCAGACTCCACGGCCGCACTCGGCCGACAAAGGCCAAGTCGTCCCGCCGTCCGGGGCCGCCGAAGCAGGCGCTGTCGTACCCGAGCCGACGGGCCGCGTGCCACTCTCGGTCCAGCGACCCGGGTTCGTCAGTTCCTCGGGAGCCGGGCGGCGACGTACTCGGTCAGGTCGAGCAGCCGGTTGGTGTAGCCCCACTCATTGTCGTACCAGCCGAAGACCTTGACCAGTTCGCCGTGCGCCTGGGTCAGCGGCGCGTCCAGGACGCAGGATGCGGGGTCGCCGATGACGTCGCGGGAGACGATGGGGGCGTCGGAGACCCGCAGGATGCCCTTCAGCGGACCGTCGGCGGCCTCCCGGAAGGCGGCGTTGACCTCGTCCGCCGTCACGGGCCTCTCCAGGACCACGCTCAGGTCAGTCAGGGAGCCGTCCTCGACGGGGACGCGTACAGCGATGCCGT
Organism: Streptomyces sp. NPDC019531; assembly: GCF_044903305.1. Classification (NCBI taxonomy): domain Bacteria; kingdom Bacillati; phylum Actinomycetota; class Actinomycetes; order Kitasatosporales; family Streptomycetaceae; genus Streptomyces; species Streptomyces sp. NPDC019531. The sequence goes on from NZ_JBJDQL010000031.1 coordinate 28,296, forward strand.
CGAGGGTTCCGGCCAGTTCCGGCAGGACGAGGCCGACCGCGCGGGCCGCGCCAGTGGACGTGGGGATGATGTTGACGGCGGCGCTGCGGCCGCGGCGCAGGTCCTTGTGCGGGCCGTCGAGGACGACCTGGTCGTTGGTGTAGCCGTGGATGGTGGTCATCAGGCCCTTGACCAGGCCGAAGTGCTCGTCGAGCACCTTCACCATGGGCGCGACGCAGTTGGTGGTGCACGAGGCGTTGGAGACCACGTGGTCCCGCTCCGGGTCGTAGGTGCTCTCGTTGATGCCCATCACGACGGTGGCGTCAACGTCCTTGCCCGGCACGGACAGCAGCACCTTGCGCGCTCCGGCCGCCAGGTGCAGGCCGGCCTGCTCGCGGGTGCGGAAGCGGCCCGTGGACTCGATGACGATGTCCACTCCGAGGTCGCCCCAGGCCAGCGCGGCCGGGCCGCGTTCGGCGGTGACGGCGATGCGGTGTCCGTCGATGGTGATCGAGTCGTCGTCGTGCTCCACGGTGCGGCCGATGCGGCCGTACGTGGAGTCGTACGCCAGCAGGTGGGCCAGTGCGGTCGGCGAGGTGATGTCATTGATCGCCACGACCTCGACCGATGTGCCCGCCGATGTCTCAGCGCGCTCCAACACCAAGCGCAGGTAGTTGCGTCCGATGCGGCCGAAGCCGTTGATTCCCACGCGCACGCTCATGTTCGTCGCCCTCCCGATCGATCCGCGTCTGTGTGCGCTGCCAGCCTTCCGGCCGGGAATGCGATCGGGCTTGGGCCGTATGGGGGCGAGCCGGGGGACGTTCGGCCCCAGGGCCCACCGTGCTGCGTCAGTGTCCTTCTTGCTTGCGCCGGTCCTGGGCCTGGGTGGCGATGACGGCGGCCTGGATACGCCGCTCCACACCGAGCTTGGCCAGCAGGCGGGAGATGTGGTTCTTCACCGTCTTCTCCGCGAGGTAGAGCCGCTGGCCGATCTGGCGGTTGGTGAGCCCTTCGCCGATCAGGGCCAGGATCTCCCGCTCCCGCTCGGTCAGTCCCGGCAGGGCGTCGGGCTCGGGCTCCGGCTCCTGGCCCTGGCGCAGGCGGGCCATCAGCTTGGCGGTGGCGCTGGGGTCGAGCAGGGACTGGCCGCGGGCCACGGTGCGCACGGCCGATACCAGGTCCGAGCCCTGGATCTGCTTCAGGACATATCCCGAGGCACCCGCCATGATCGAGTCCAGCAGGGCCTCCTCGTCGTCGAAGGAGGTGAGCATCAGGCAGGCCAGCTCCGGCATCTGCGAGCGCAGCTCCCGGCACACGGTCACACCGTCGCCGTCGGGCAGACGTACGTCGAGCACGGCCACCTGCGGGCGCAGCGCGGGGACGCGGACCAGTGCCTGCTCCACGTTCGCGGCCTCGCCGATCACGGTGATGTCCGGTTCGTCGTTCAGCAGGTCGTGCACCCCGCGCCGTACCACCTCGTGGTCGTCCAGCAGGAAGACCCGGATCGGGTTGTCGGGTCCGGGTCGCTCGCTGTCCGCCATCGACGGCTCCTGTCCTGTGTCGTCTGTCTCTGGCACCGGAAACCGCCAGATGGGCGGGACCGGTCCCTCCCTGTCGCAGATCCTGCGCGATTCCGGGCCGAACGGCCAGGGCCGGTCGGCCCTTTTCGCTCCGGCGTTCCCGCCTTCCCATGGAGTACCGCTGTCTTTCGCCTGCCCGGTGCCGGCCGGTGCCGAACGCCGGGCATACCGGGCGGACCTTCGCCGTGAGGACCAGGCCGTTCGAGTCGGGACCATCGGCCCCTGGAACCACGGCCGCCATGTCGTGAGGCTCGGGACGAGGGCCGGCTCAGTCGTCCACGGCCCGCTGGTCCCGTATCCGGAGGTCCCTTCCCATGATTCGCCCCATCACCGTCGGCATAGACGGCTCCCCCGAAAGCCTGGCTGCCGCCGACTGGGCCGCCCGCGACGCACAGCACCGCACCCTGCCGCTGCATCTGGTGCATGCCTGGATATGGCGGCCACACGATGTGCCCGTCGCGCAGGATCTGGACACGCAGAAGCAGTGGGCTCTGCACATGCTGCGGGAGGCCGAGGAGGAGCTGCGCGGGAGGCATCCGGAACTGACGGTCAGCACCGAGCAGGTGTCAGATTCCGCGGCCGAGGTGCTGCTGGGCCAGGCGGAGAAGGCTCGGATGCTGGTGCTGGGCTCCACCGGTCACGGCGCCCTTGCCGGGTTCCTGCTCGGTTCCGTCGGGCAGCAGGTGCTCGCCCGGGCGAACAGCCCGGTGGTCATGGTGCGGGCGAACGCCCGCTCGGCAGCCAAGCACGATGGTGGGGAGGTCGTGGTAGGGCTCGACGACCTGGGCGACCCGGCCACTGCGCTGCTGGAATTCGCCTTCGACGCGGCCGCCGCCCGCAGGACCGCGCTGCGCATCGCGCACGCGCCGAACCTGCCACCGCTGTACGGATATGGCCCGGTTGTGGGGCGGCTGGCCAGCCAGGAAGGCGGTATCACGGGGCAGGCGGAGAAGGCACTGTCTGACGCTCTCACGCCATGGCGGGAGAAGTACCCGCAGGTCCCCGTCGCCCACACGGTCGATCTCGCCCGCCCCTCCGGAGTCGTACTGAAGGCCGCCGCGCGGGCCGGACTCGTGGTGGTCGGCCGCCGGGTGCACCGTCCGGCGCTCGGTATGCGCATCGGGCCGGTGGCCCACGCCGTGCTGCACCATGCCGCCGCCCCGGTCGCCGTCGTGCCTCACGACTGAGGGCCGGATTCCGCTCGGCTTGAGGCCGGGTGGCCCCACCGCCGGGGACGTCCGGTACCTGCCGCAGCAGCGCGGCCCGTTCGACCCTGGAACCGCACCGACCAGACAGACCTGAGGAGCACCACATGAAGGCAGCAGTCGTCCGGTCCTTCGGCGAGCCGCTGGTGATCGAGGAGCGGCCCGATCCGGAGCCCGGCCCCGGCCAGGTCCGCGTCCGCCTTGAGGCGTCCGGGCTGTGCCACACCGACATCCACGCGGCGCACGGCGACTGGCCGGTCAAGCCGACCCCGCCGTTCGTCCCCGGTCACGAGGGTGTCGGCATCGTCGAGGCGCTCGGCGAAGGGGTGACGCACCTGGCGGTCGGGCAGCGGGTGGCGGTGCCCTGGCTGGGCTGGGCCTGCGGGCGGTGCGAGCACTGTCTGTCCGGCTGGGAGACGCTGTGCGAGCAGCAGCAGAACACCGGCTACAGCGTGGACGGCGGATACGCCGAGAAGATGCTCGCCCCCGCTGACTTCGCCGCCGTGGTCCCCGACGGCATCGACCCGCGCGACGCCGCCCCGCTGACCTGCGCAGGCGTGACCACGTACAAGGCCCTCAAGGTCGCCGGAGTACGCCCGACCCAACTGGTGGCGATCTCCGGGGTCGGCGGTCTCGGCCACCTCGCCGTGCAGTACGCGAAGATCGCTGGAGCCACGGTCGCCGCGATCGACGTCACCGACGACAAGCTCGACCTCGCCCGCAAGCTCGGCGCGGACATCCTCATCGACGCCCGCAGAGAGGACCCCGCCGAGGTACTCAAGCAGCACGGCGGCGCCCACGCGGCGATCGCGCTGGCCGTCAGCGAGCAGGCTTTCGCCTCCGTCTACGGCGGTCTGCGGCGCGGCGGCAAGTTGGTCATGGTCGCCCTGCCCGCCGGCGGAACCATCCAGGTGCCGATCTTCGACACCGTCCTGAACGGCACCTCGGTCATCGGCTCGATCGTCGGCACCCGCCAGGACCTGGACGAGGTGTTCCAGCTGCACGCCTCCGGCCGCACCAAGGTGATCTACGAGACCCGGCCCCTGGACACCGTCAACGAGTCCATCACCGAAGTCCTCAACGGGCAGGTCAAGGCACGCATCGTCTTCGAGATGTGACCCGTCAACGCCTGGCTGCTGCACCTCGCGCGCCGACCGAGGTGCAGCTCCGCGAGTAGCCGAGGCGCACCCTCCCTCTGGGAAGCAGGAAGGAAGAACACCGTCATGGACCGTTACGTGTACGCGTTCACCGAGGGCGGCCGTGACATGGCCGACCTGCTCGGCGGCAAGGGCGCCAACCTGGCCGAGATGACCCGCATGGGCCTGCCGGTGCCGCCCGGCTTCACCGTCACCACCGAGGTCTGCCGTGCCTTCCTGGCCACCGGCACCGAGCCGGACGGCCTGGCCCGCGAGATCTCCGACCAACTGACCACCCTGGAGCAGGCCGCCGGGCGTCAGCTCGGGCAGCCGGACGACCCGCTGCTGCTTTCCGTCCGCTCCGGAGCCCGCTTCTCCATGCCCGGCATGATGGAGACGATCCTCGACATCGGCCTCAACGACGATTCCGTTCTCGGCCTGGCGAAGACCTCAGGTAACGAACGCTTCGCCTGGGACTCCTACCGCCGACTTGTGCAGATGTTCGGCAGCACCGTCATGGGCGTCGACAGTGCACTGTTCGAGACCGTGATGGCCCGCCTCAAGGAGGCCCGCGGCGCGGTGGATGATCTGGGCCTGGACACGGCCGATCTGGCCGGGCTCGTCGAGGCGTACAAGGAGCTGATCCGTCAGGAGACGGGCGAATACTTCCCGCAGTCCCCCGCCGAGCAGCTGCGCCGGGCGGTCCTGGCCGTCTTCGAGTCCTGGAACGGTGAGCGCGCCCGCCTCTACCGCCGCCGCGAGCACATCCCCGACGACCTGGGCACCGCGGTCAACGTGCAGACCATGGTCTTCGGGAATCTCGGTCCCGAGTCCGGCAGCGGCGTCGCCTTCACCCGCGACCCGGCCACCGGCGCCCGAGGCGTGTACGGCGACTATCTGCCCAACGCCCAGGGCGAGGACGTCGTCGCGGGCATCCGCAACACCGTCCCCCTGGACGAACTGGGCCGTCTGAACCCCGAGGCGTTCACCCAACTGCGCGAGCACATGCGGACGTTGGAGACCCACTACCGGGACCTGTGCGACATCGAGTTCACCATCGAGCGCAGCCGACTTTGGATGCTGCAGACCCGGGTCGGCAAGCGCACCGCCGAGGCCGCTTTCACCATCGCCGCCGAACTGGTCGACGAGGGACTCATTACCTCCGACCAGGGTCTGGCGCGCGTCAGTGGCGACGGTCTCGCCCGCCTGATGTTCCCCCGCTTCGACACCTTCGCTGTCGGTGACGCGCTCGCGCACGGCATCCCGGCCTCGCCGGGCGCCGCAGTGGGCGCTGCGGTGTTCGACTCCGCCGAGGCGGTCCGGCGCGCCGCCACCGGGGAGAAGGTCGTCCTGGTACGGCAGGAGACCACCCCCGACGACCTGCCCGGCATGGTCGCGGCCCAGGCCGTGCTGACCAGCCGGGGCGGCAAGACCAGCCATGCGGCGGTCGTCGCCCGGGGCATGGGCAAGGTCTGCGTCTGCGGTGCCGAAGAGATCGCCGTCGACCCGCAGGAGCGCCGCTTCACCGTGGGCGACACCACCGTCGAGGAGGGCACGGTCGTCTCCGTCGATGGCTCGGAAGGCGCCGTGTACGCCGGCGCGGCTCCGCTGGTGGACTCAGCGGTGATGCGGTACTTCGAGACCGGCGAAGCCTCGGCCGGGCTGGTCGACGCTGTGGACGGCGCCATGCGACAGGCCGACGGAGTGCGGCGGTTGGGGGTCCGGGCCAACGCGGACACCCCCGAGGACGCGGCACGTGCCCGCCGGTTCGGAGCTGAGGGCATCGGCCTGTGCCGCACCGAGCACATGTTCCTCGGAGACCGGCGGCAGCTGGTCGAGGCGATGATCCTCGCCCGTACCGACGCCGAACGCGAACGTGCCCTCGACGCGCTGCTGCCGCTGCAACGGCAGGACTTCATCGGCATCCTGGAGGCGATGGACGGCCTGCCGGTCACCATCCGCCTCCTCGACCCGCCGCTGCACGAGTTCCTGCCCGACCGCACCCAACTCGCCGTACGCCTCGCCGCCGCCGAGGCCCACGGCACCCCGCCCAGCGCGCACGACGCCGAACTGCTGGACGCCGTGAACCGCATGCACGAGGAGAACCCGATGCTCGGCCTGCGCGGCGTACGCCTGGGCCTGGTGGCGCCGGGCCTGGTCGCCATGCAGGTACGGGCCATCGCCGAGGCGGTCGTCGAGCGCAAGCGAGCAGGTGGCGACCCGCGAGCGGAGATCATGGTGCCTCTGATCGACACGGTGGAGGAACTGCGACTCGTGCGCGAGGAGGTGGAACAGGTACTGGCCGAGGTCAGCACCCATTCCGGCGTCCCCGTGGAGTGCCCGATCGGCACGATGATCGAACTACCGCGGGCCGCCCTCACCGCGGGCCGGATCGCCGAGGAGGCGCGGTTCTTCTCCTTCGGCACGAACGACCTGACCCAGACCACGTGGGGCTTCTCCCGCGATGACGTCGAGGCGGCGTTCTTCTCCACCTACCTCGACAAGGGCATCTTCAAGGTCTCCCCGTTCGAGACGATCGACCGCGACGGCGTGGGCCGACTGGTCCAGATCGCGGTCGCCGAGGGCCGCGCCGCACGCCCAGGGCTGAAGATCGGCGTCTGCGGCGAGCATGGAGGAGACCCGGACTCGGTGCACTACTTCCACGCCGTAGGGCTCGACTACGTCTCCTGCTCGCCGTTCCGTGTCCCGGTCGCCCGTCTGGAGGCCGGACGGGCCGCACTACCCGAGACCGAGGCCAGCGACAGCCGGTGACACACGAGGCCGGGGATGAAGGTCCGGCGTCGGTCCTGTGGGCCGCCGGCTGCCATGTGAGACGACGACGATGTGCGGCGGTGCGCCGCCGCACCTATTCGGAGAACAGGCACGATGGAGACAACGTTTCGAGGCGTCGGTGGCAGCCAGGGTGTGGTGATCGGCACGGTACGCCACATGGGGACCGCGGTCCTACAGCCGCCCGACCGACGGATCCCGCCCGAGGCCGTGCGGGGTGAACAGGGCCGCGCCCGGCGGGCGGCCGACGCGGTTGCCGCGGATCTCACGGCGCGCGGTGCTCTGGCCGGCGGTGAGGCACAAGCGGTCCTTGAGGCCCAGGCCCTGATGGCACAGGACCCCGAACTGATGGCGGAGGTCGAGCGGCGTATCGCCGGGGGGCAGCGGCGCCGAGCGCGCGGTCTTCGACGCCTTCGCCGCCTACCGGGCGCTGCTGGCAAAGGCGGGCGAGTACCTCGCGGGCCGGGTCGCCGATCTGGACGACGTACGCGACCGCATCATCGCCCGGCTGCTCGGAGTGCCCATGCCGGGCCTGCCTGACAGCAAGGAACCCTACGTGCTGCTCGCGCGCGACCTGGCCACGGCGGACACCGCGCTGTTGTACCCGGACCTGGTCTTGGGCTTCGTGACCGAGCAGGGCGGGCCGACCAGCCACAGTGCCATCCTCGCCCGCGCCCTGGGCGTACCGGCCGTCGTGGCGCTGCCCGGCGCCACCGGGGTGGCCGAGGGCACCGTCGTCGCGGTGGACGGCAGTACCGGCGAGGAGTTCCTGGAGCCGGATGCCCGCAAGCGGGCCGAACTGGAGCGTCTGGCCGCCGCCCACGAGGCGGCCCTGGCCTCCGCCTCCGGTCCCGGGGGCACCGCGGACGTACCGGCCGCCTTCGCGGCGGGCGCCGAGGGCGTCGGCCTGTTCCGCACCGAGTTCCTCTTCCTCGACGGCAGCGGGCAGGCGCCCTCCGAGGAACGCCAAGTGGAGGCGTACCGCCAGGTGTTCGAGGCATTTCCCGAGGCCCGGGTGGTGGTGCGGGTGCTGGACGCGGGCGCGGACAAACCGCTGGACTTCCTCACACCGGGCGACGAGCCGAACCCGGCGCTGGGCGTGCGGGGGCTGCGCACGCTGCTCGACCACCCCGATGTACTGCACTCGCAGCTGCGGGCACTGGCCACGGCGGCCGCGAGCCTGCCGGTACAGCTGGAGGTGATGGCGCCGATGGTCGCGGACCGCGCGGACGCCAAGGCTTTCGTCGACGCCTGCCGCCAGACGGGCCTGCGGGCGAAGACCGGCGCGATGGTCGAGATTCCCTCCGCCGCGTTGCGCGCCCGGTCCATCCTCCAGGAGGTCGGGTTCCTGTCGCTGGGCACCAACGACCTCGCGCAGTACACCTTCGCAGCCGACCGACAGGTAGGCGCGCTCGCCCGGCTGCAGGACCCGTGGCAGCCCGCCCTCCTCGACCTCGTCGCCGCGGCCGCCGGCGCCGCGAACGCCGAGGGCAAGAGCTGCGGCGTGTGCGGCGAGGCCGCCGCCGACCCACTGCTCGCCTGCGTCCTCGCCGGACTCGGCGTCACCAGCCTGTCCATGGGCGCAGCCTCACTGCCGTACGTCCGCGCCGAACTGGCCCGGCACACCCTCGCCCAGTGCCGGCGAGCAGCCGCCGCGGCCCGCACCGCCATTTCCGGCACGGACGAACGCGTCCGTGCGGCTGCCGGACGCCGCTGACCACCCCTCGCCCCCTGTCGCATCCGCCACCACTCGGAACCGGAACGTACGGCCGGCCACCGTCTCCGACAGCAGCGGGACGCGCACGTCGTCCACAGACGCAAGAGCTCCGCCCGCAGACACGCAGACCAGGCGGTGGTCCGGGGCCGAGGCGATGAAGGCTGCCAGTAGCGCCTCCGCGGTGCACGGCCCGTCCAGTCAAGGAATCAGGCGCTGTGGTGGGCGTCCTGGATGTGGAAGTTGAAGTCCGCGTTGCCGAGGGCGCCATACAGGCGCAGCCAGATGGGCAGCAGCATCTCGGCGCCACGGGCAGTGGTGATGTCGCCCAGGTCGATGATGTCGCTGGCCGGCCAGCCGAAGGAGACGAGCAGTTCGGTGACGGCCTCCTTGGCCTCGGCGTCATCGCCGGAGACGAACACGGTGTGCGCGCCCGGCACACGCGCCGGGGCCACCATGATCTGGGCGTTCATGGTGTTGAGGGTCTTGACGACCTTCGCGTCGGGGAAGGCACGCTGAATCTGCTCGCCGAGGCTGTCAGTGTTGACCGGGTCCAGCAACGGGGGCATGCCCCGGGAGAAGTCCAGGGGGTTGGCGATGTCGATGACCACTTTGCCGGCCAGGTTCGCGGCACCGGCGGAGTGGAGGGCCTCCAGGCTGCTGAGACCCGCGGTGGTGTTGACCACCACCTCGCAGTGGGCCGCGGCGTCGGCGAAGGTCTCCAGCCGGACCTGCGGATGCTCGGCCTGCCACTGCGAGTACGGCGGGTTGCCGTAGCCGTCGGGCGCGGTGCGGGCGAGGGTGGCCTGCGGGGCGCGGGTGCCGATGGCAGCCTGATGGCCGAGAGAGGTCAGTTTGCCGGCGATCGTCCGGCCGACGACGCCGGTGCCGAGAACTGCGTAACGCATGAGTACGAGTCCTTTCCACAGGTGCGGACGCCCCGGTGTGACCGCATGGCGCCAGGACAAAACGAACATCCTTACCCCACCATCACCCCGAGGCGTCGACAGCGCCCACAGGCGCTGCCGAATGCCCGCCCCGGTACTCGGTCCGGAACACCCTCGCTGTCAGGGCCGACCGGCCCCGGCGCCTCGGGCCCGTTCGGGCCCTGGCTGGGACCTTTGACGCCTGGGTGGCGGCTCCCGCCTGCGAGACCGTGGCAGTGGGAGCGGTACCGATCCCCCGCGGTGCCGCTCGCCCACGTCATCCGCTACAACGGCACGGTCCCGACCAAGCTCATGGGCCGGCCCAAGTACGAGAACTACCGCGCCCCGACGCTTCCAGGACATCGCAGGCGCCCTCGGCCGACCTGCCCTCCGCCATGCCGGCCGAGGGCGTCGAGTCGCTCGCCCATGCTCGACGGCATGCAGGACATCATGCGGGCGGCCTACTGCGGACCGGCCGAGGCGACCGGCGCATGGGCCCCATCGGACGGCATCGGCATCCGCACCGGGCGGGTGCCGATCCGCTGCGTGCCAGTCGCGGGAAGCCGGGACGGATGGCCCCCGGAACGGCTCCGGACGGCCCTCCCCGCGGTGCCCTCTCAGTGGCCACGCTGGTCATGGGCCCGACTAGCAGCTCTCGCTCTGGGCCCGAAGGAGTTGATCGCCATGACAACCCTGGCCGGAACCCCGGACCGTCCGGTCCGGGTGAACGCGGTGCTGGATGCGCCGCTGTCCCGGTGGCTGTGGCTGGTGAAGTGGATCCTGGTCATTCCCCACTACGTGGTTCTTTTCTTCCTGTGGATCGCCTTCACGGTGGTGAGCGTGATCGCGTTCTTCAGCATCCTGTTCACCGAGCGCTACCCACGCGCGCTGTTCGACTTCAACCTGGGTGTGCTGCGCTGGAGTTGGCGGGTTGCGTACTACTCGTACGGCGCCCTGGGCACCGACCGGTATCCGCCGTTCAGCCTTGGTGAGGAGCCCGACTACCCGGCGCGGCTGGACATCGCCTACCCCGAGCGCCTCTCGCGCGGTCTGGTACTGGTGAAGTGGTGGCTGCTGGCCATCCCGCACTACATCGTCGTCGGCTTCTTCCTCGGCGGCTGGCACCTCGGCTGGTGGGACGGCGGGCTCGTCGCCGTCCTGGCAGTGATCGCCGCCGTGGCCCTGGCCTTCACCGAGAAGTACCCGAAGAGCCTGTTCGACCTGATCCTCGGCCTCAACCGGTGGGTGCTGCGGGTCGCCGCCTACGCCGCCCTGATGACCGACACCTATCCGCCGTTCCGACTCGACATGGGCGGCACCGAACCCAGCGAACCGGAGGAGCTACCGTGACCACCTTTCTGGTAGCGGCGTTCCTGATCGCGCACGGGCTGCTGCACCCGGGCGTCTGGACGACGCCCCAGCAGCCCGCCAAACCGGCCCCGTTCAACCCCGGACACTCGTGGGCCCTGGCCGCCGCCCACGTCCCGCCCGCGCCGGCCAGGGCCGTGGCGCTGGCGCTCGCCTGGTACACGGCCCTCGTGTACGTCGTTGCCGGCGCCGGGGTGCTCGCGGGCAGCGGGTGGTGGCCGACGGCCGCTTTGGTCGCGGCCGCAAGCGGGCTTGCCCTCAAGGCCATCTGGTTCGACCCGTGGCTCAGCGTCGGCGTGCTCCTCGACGTGGGCGTCATCGTGGCCGTGGCCTGCACTTGGCCCGCCTCCGTCTACTGAGGACGAGCAGGCCCTTCGATTCACCCTGTCACGGCTCGTGCGGCCAACGACTCCCAGCCCTGCCTCGCCCAAAGTGTCCTGGGGAGAAGCTCTCAACGCAGCAGCAGCCCAGAACCCCGGCCGGATCAGTCCGGCAGGGGTTCTCGGTCGGGCTTGTGCATCTCACTCAACCGTGACAGGCACTCGTTCAAAGCGCCCGCAGCCCGTGCTCCCGGAACTGCTCGCGTACCCGCTCCGTCAGCTCCGGGTCCGGGGTGGGCGTGTCGCATAGGAGGAACGGGATGCCCAGAGCGTCGTACTTGTGAGCGCCGAGCTTGTGGAACGGCAGGACGTCCACCCGGTCGACGTTGCCGAGTCCGGCTAGGAACGCGCCGAGGCTGTCGACGGCCGCCGGGTCGTCGGTCCAGCCGGGCAGGAGGACGTAGCGGATCCACACCGGGACGCTGAGGCGGTCCAGGCGGGTGGCGAAGTTGAGGGTCGGGGCGAGGTCGCCGCCGGTCAGCTTCCGGTAGGTGCGGACGTCGAAGGACTTGATGTCCAGCAGGACCAGGTCGGTGTCGGCGAGAAGCTCGTCGGTGGCGCGGGCACCGAGGAAGCCGGAGGTGTCCAGGGCGGTGCGCAGGCCGAGTTCCTTGCAGCGGCGGAAGATCTCGGCCGTGAAGGCGGGCTGCAGCAGGGCCTCGCCGCCGGTGAGCGTCACTCCCCCGCCGGCCGTGGTGATGAAGGCCCGGTACTTCTCGATCTCGGCCATCACCTCGTCGACGGTGGTGTGCTTGCCGTCGCGCATGTGCCAGGTGTCCGGGTTGGCGCAGTACAGACAACGCAGTGGGCAGCCGCTGAGGAACAGCACGAACCGGGTCCCGGGGCCGTCCACTCCCGTGGACAGGTCCCAGGAGTGGATACGGCCCGTCACCGGCTCGACCGTGGTGCTCACAGTGATCCGTGGAAGGTACGGCTGATCACATCGAGTTGCTGCTCACGCGTCAGGCGGACGAAGTTGACCGCGTACCCGGAGACCCGGACCGTCAACTCGGGGTACCTCTCCGGGTGTTCCATGGCGTCCTCGAGCGTCGCCCGGTCCAGGACATTGACGTTCATGTGGAAGCCGCCGGAGGCCATGTACGCATCGAGGATGCCGGCCAAGTTGCCCGCACGCTCGGCCGGGTCGTGTCCCAGTCCTTCGGGGGTGATCGTCGTGGTGAGCGAGATGCCGTCGCGGGCCTGCTCGTACGGGAGCTTGGCCACCGAGAGGGCCGAGGCAGCCACTCCGTGCCGGTCGCGGCCGTTCATCGGGTTGGCGCCCGGTGCGAACGGGGCTCCCGCGCGGCGGCCGTCGGGGGTGTTGCCGGTGTGCTTTCCGTAGACGACGTTCGAGGTGATGGTCAGCACCGACTGGGTGTGCTCGGCGTTGCGGTACGTGGGGTGGCGGCGCACTTTCGCCATGAACGACTGGACCAGGTCGGCGGCCAGCGCGTCCGCGCGGTCGTCGTTGTTGCCGTACGCCGGGAACTCGCCCTCGACGTCGTAGTCGACGGCCAGCCCGGTGGCATCCCGGAGGACCTTCACGCGCGCGTGCTTGACGGCCGAGAGGCTGTCTGCCGCCACCGAGAGGCCAGCGATGCCGCACGCCATGAAGCGGTGCACGGGGTGGTCGTGCAGCGCCATCTCGATGCGCTCGTAGGCGTACTTGTCATGCATGTAGTGGATGACGTTGAGCGCGTTGACGTACGTGGCCGCCAGCCAGTCCAGCATGCGGTCGTACGCCGTCGACAGCTCCTCGTAGTTCAGGTACTCGCCGGTCAACGCCGGCGCCTCGGGGGCGATCTGCTCACCGGTGATCTCGTCCCGGCCACCGTTGATGGCGTACAGCAGCGCCTTGGCCAGGTTGACGCGGGCGCCGAAGAACTGCATCTGCTTCCCGACCGCCATCGCGGAAACGCAGCACGCGATCGCGCTGTCGTCGCCGGTGCGCGGGCGCATCAGATCGTCGGACTCGTACTGGATGGCGCTGGTGTCGATGGAGACCTGCGCGCAGTACCGCTTGAAGCCCTCGGGCAGCCGGGGCGACCACAGGACGGTGAGGTTGGGCTCGGGGGCCGGGCCGAGGTTGTACAGCGTCTGCAGGAAGCGGAAGGAGGTGCGGGTGACCAGCGGGCGTCCGTCGGTGCCGATGCCGCCGATGGACTCCGTGACCCAGGTCGGGTCGCCGGAGAACAGGGCGTCGTACTCGGGGGTGCGCAGGAACCGTACGATCCGCAGCTTGATCACGAAGTCGTCGATCAGTTCCTGGGCGCGGGTCTCGTCGATGGTGCCCTCGTCCAGGTCGCGCTGGACGTAGACGTCCAGGAAGGTCGAGGTGCGGCCGAGCGACATCGCGGCGCCGTTCTGCTCCTTCACCGCCGCCAGGAAACCGAGGTAGAGCCACTGCACGGCCTCGTGGGCGGTGGCGGCAGGACGCGAGACGTCGCAACCGTACGAGGCTGCCATCCCGGTCAGCTCGCCCAACGCCCGTATCTGCTCGGCCAGTTCCTCGCGGTCGCGGATGACGTCCGGGCCGGAGGGCTGCGCGTCCAGCAGGGCACGCTCGGCCCGCTTGGCCTCGATCAGCCGGTCGGTGCCGTACAGGGCGACGCGCCGGTAGTCGCCGATAATCCGGCCACGGCCGTACGCGTCCGGCAGACCGGTGATGATCCCGGCCTTGCGGGCGGCCCGCATCTCGGGGGTGTAGGCGTCGAAGACGCCGTCGTTGTGGGTCTTGCGGTAGGTCCCGAAGACGCGCGTCACGAAGGGGTCGGCCTTGTAGCCGTACGCCTTAAGCCCGTTCTCCACCATCCGCAGACCGCCATTGGGCATGATGGCCCGCCGCAGCGGGGCATCCGTCTGCAAGCCCACGATCAGCTCGCAGTCGCGGTCGATGAAGCCCGGCCGATGCGAGGTGATGGAGGACGGGGTGCCCGTGTCGACGTCGAGGATGCCCCGGCGCCGCTCCTCGGGGAACAGCCGCGCGACCTTGCCCCAGACGACGAGCGTGCGCTCGGTCGGCCCGGCCAGGAACGTCGAATCGCCGTCGTACGGCGTGTAGTTGGCCTGGATGAAGTCGCGCACGTCCACCCGGTCCCGCCAACGCGTGCCGACGAAGCCCCGCCATGCCTCGGTTGCCACCCGGGCTCCAGCTGTCACCGTTACCGTCATCGCCGGTCTCTCCCTCACTCTGCACGCAGGATCTCTGCGCTTTCGATGCTCGTCGACCCCGAGACCTGCGAGGAGGGCCTGTCGGAGTACCTGGGGCGTGCCATCGGTCCCTCGCCTGCCGGGCCGGTTGGGCCTGGCAGGCCGAGCCCGGCATCGCCCGGCCGCCGGCGCACGAGCGACCGGGGCACCTCCGCCGACGAGCGGAGGTGCCCCGGTCCGACGAGTCCGCGGTCCTCAGAGCAGCCAGCGGTTGCGGCTTACGAACGGCAGCCGCGCCCACGCCTTGCCCAGTCCCCAGGTGGCGCCGGCGCCCGCGGCCGCGAGGGCGATGAGGATGATGGCGTAGATGAGGTGGTAGTCGGCGAAGGGGTTGGTCGACATGCTCGCCGAGCCGTCGGACAGGTGCTTGGCCGGCGGCCATTCGGCGATCCACATCAGTGCCATCATGACCGTGCCCGCGACCGCCGCGAGCCGCAGGCCGATGCCCGCGATCAGGGCGAGGCCGATGCCGAGCAGGCCGAGCATGAACAGCCAGTCGGCCCAGGCGTCCCCGGCCCAGTCGTGGAAGGTTGACTCCATCGGGCCGACGGCGACGCCGCCGAGGAAGCCCTTGGTGGGCGAGCCGCCGTCGACCCAGCCGTTGCCGGACTGGGTCACGTAGCCGAACCCGAAGGTCTTGTCGAGGAAGGCCCACAGGAAGACGAACCCGGTCAGGAGACGGAGCCCGGCGAACACGTACGCCCGGGTCTCCGTCGCGGCGGCGGTCGTCTCGTCGGCGGAAGCGGTAGCCGTCCCCGCCCTGCGCGGGGACGGGAAGCGGAATCCCAGGTGCCGGTGGGGGTGGTCGTGCACTGCCATGATGCCCATCCCTTTCGAGGGGTGCGATGCGCAGGTTGTTGGACGACTCTCGTTGCGCCTTCAATGTCCCGCGTCGTCGACGCCCGTCCGAGGGGCTGCAGGGCCCGGAAGGCGGGCCGAACGGCCCTCTGTCCGGGCCCCATTGGCATCGGTCAGCCGTCCCAGGACCAGTCGGCGACCTCCGGCAGGTCGGTGCCGTGGACGCGGATCCACTCGTGGTGGCGCAGCCGGGCGTCCTCCATCCGCTGCCGTACGGCCGCGGCGCGCACCGCGAGACCGGGGACGCGGTCGATGACGTCCATGACCAGGCGGTAGCGGTCCAGGTCGTTGCGGACGACCATGTCGAAGGGTGTGGTCGTGGTACCGATCTCCTTGTAGCCGCGTACGTGCAGGTTCTTGTGGCCGGTGCGGCGGTAGGCGAGCCGGTGGATGAGCCACGGGTAGCCGTGATAGGCGAAGATCACCGGCTTCTCGGTGGTGAACAGGCCGTCGTACTCGAAGTCGCTCATCCCGTGCGGGTGTTCCTCGGCGGGCAGGAGCCGCGCGATGTCGACCACGTTCACGACCCGCACCGTCAGCTCCGGGAGATGGGTGCGCAGCAGCTGGGCGGCGGCCAGCACCTCCTGGGTGGGAACGTCGCCGGCCGCGGCGAGCACCACGTCGGGCTCCCGCTCGCCGTTCTCCGTGCCGGCCCACGCCCAGATGCCGGCGCCCCGCGCACAGTGGACCTTCGCCTGCTCCATCGTCAGCCAGTCGAAGCAGGGCTGCTTGCCGGCCACGATCACGTTCACGTAGTCGCGGCTGCGCAGCGCGTGGTCCGCCACCGACAGGAGGGTGTTGGCGTCCGGTGGCAGGTAGACCCGTACGACCTCAGGGCTCTTGTTGAGGACGTGGTCGACGAAGCCGGGGTCCTGGTGGGAGAAGCCGTTGTGGTCCTGGCGCCAGACGTGCGAGGTGAGCAGGTAGTTGAGGGAGGCGATGGGGGCACGCCAGGGCAGGCGGCGGGTGACGCGCAGCCATTTGATGTGCTGGTTGACCATGGAGTCGACGATGTGGACGAACGCCTCGTAACAGGAGAACAGTCCGTGCCGCCCGGTCAGGAGGTAGCCCTCGAGCCAGCCCTGGCAAGTGTGTTCGGAGAGGATCTCCATCACCCGGCCATGCCGGTCCAAGTGCTCGTCCACCGTCAGCGTCTGCGCCTGCCACGCCTTGCCGCTCGCGTCGAAGACGGCCTGCAGACGGTTCGAGGCGGTCTCGTCCGGGCCCACGATCCGGAAGTCACGGCTCCCGCGGGTGGCGTGCATGACGTGTTCCAGCACGTCACCGAGAACGCGGGTGGGTTCGTGCAGGGTCGCGCCGGGCTTGTCGACGGGGACGGCGTACCGTTCCAGCGGCGGCAGGGGCAGCTCGCGCAGCAGGAGCCCACCGTTGGCGTGCGGGTTGGCGCCCAGGCGGCGGGGGCCTTCGGGGACGCAGGCCAGCACCTGCTCGCGGGGGCCACCGTGCTCGTCGAAGAGTTCTTCGGGCTTGTACGAGCGCAGCCATGTCTCCAACTGCCGCAGGTGCTCGGGGTTGTCCCGCACAGCGGACAGCGGGACCTGGTGGGCGCGCCAGGTGCCCTCCACCGGGAGGCCGTCGACCTCGGCTGGGCCGGTCCAGCCCTTCGGGGTGCGCAGCACGATCATCGGCCAGTGCGACCGCTCGGACACACCGTCCTCGCGCGCGCTGCGCTGGAGGAGCGCGATGCGGTCCAGCGCGTCGTCCATGGCGGCGGCCATCGCCCGGTGAACGCTCATCGGGTCGTCGCCGGTGACGTGGATCGGGGAGTGGCCGTATCCCCGCAGCAGGGCGTCGAGTTCGGACTCGGGGAGCCGGGCCAGCACCGTCGGGTTGGCGATCTTGTAGCCGTTCAGGTGCAGGATCGGCAGTACGGCCCCGTCGTGCACGGGGTCGAGGAACTTGTTGGAGTGCCAGGACGCGGCCAGTGGCCCGGTCTCCGCCTCGCCGTCGCCGATCACGCAGGCGACCAGTAGGTCCGGGTTGTCGAGAGCGGCTCCGTAGGCGTGCGAGAGGGAGTAGCCGAGTTCGCCGCCTTCGTGGATCGAGCCGGGTGTCTCGGGTGCGACGTGGCTGGGGACGCCGCCGGGGAAGGAGAACTGCCGGAACAGCCTCTCCATGCCGGCCGCATCGCGCGAGACGTCGGGATAGGTCTCGCTGTAGCTCCCCTCCAGCCAGGCATTTGCGAGCACCGCGGGGCCGCCGTGCCCAGGGCCCCAAATGCACAGGGCGTCCTGGCCGCGGGCCTTGATGACACGGTTGAGGTGGGTGTGCACCAGGTTCAGCCCGGGCGAAGTGCCCCAGTGGCCGAGCAGCCGCGGTTTGACGTGCTCGGGGCGCAGCGGCTCGGTCAGCAGGGGGTTCGCCATGAGGTAGATCTGTCCGACGGACAGGTAATTCGCGGCGCGCCAGTGGGCGTCCAGCGTCCTCAGCTCGTCGTCGGCGAGCGGAGCGAGATGGGGGTCCCCCCTGCCGGAGGCTGGGGGAGGAGCGGACGTCTGCTGCGTGTCGACGGACATCATGGGTCCCTTCCGGGTCGGGGTTCAGTCGGAGGTGCGTGCGGGTCCGTACCTCCTCACCCTCCCCCCGTCCACCGGATCCCTGACAGGGCCGACCGGGCCATACGCGTTACCGCTGTGCTCGTCTTCAGGTCGTCGGCACCAGCACCACAGGGCAGTGGGAGTGGTGCAACAGGACATGGGCGACCGGGCCGACCGGTGGACCGATCCGTCCCGCGCGCCTGCACGTGCCGATGACCACGACGCCGGCCTCGTGGGTACCCGCCAGCAGGGCGTGGGCCGGGCCGGTGCGGACCGTGCGGCTGTCGACCTCGACCTCGGGGTACTCCTCCCGCAGCCCGGCGATGCTGAACCGCGGCACGGCTTCTTCCGCCCGGTCGCTTTGGGCCTGGCGCTCCTGGCCGGGGCTCGTCGCGGCCAGGAGCGAGGGCAGTTCGGGCGTGGTGTGCCGGTGCGTCGTGGAGTGCACGACACGCAGCCGGGTCCCACGCCGGGACGCCTCCTGAAAGGCATAAGCGGCTGCGGCCTCATCGGCGTCGCCCTCCAGGCCGAGCAGCACCGCGCGCTCCCCGTCGCGAGGGTGATCCCCACGGGCGACCAGCAGCGGACCGTGCACGTGCGCGGCCAGGCGCCAGCTCACCGAGCCGGCCAGCAGACCGGACACACCGCCGAACCCCCGGGTGCCCACGACGGTGAGCACCGCGCCCTCGCTCTCCCCTGCCAGCACCCGCACAGCGCCGCCCTCCACGGCCCTGGTCTCCACCGGCAGACCGGGATGACGCTCGTGGACACGCGAGGCGGCCGATGCCAGAACCGGCCCCGCCTCGTCACGGTCGGCCACGGCGTACACGATGCGCAACGCGGCGCCGCGGCCCACCGCCTCCTCGGCGGCCCAGTCCAAGGCCCGTACGGCGACCAGTGAACCGTCCACTCCAACGACCACATGAAGGTCGGTCATTGTCCTGCTCCCTTCTGTCATCTGTTCTGTGCTCGGGGAGTTCACCCCCTGGGGCGCCGAGGGCGGTGACAAGATCGACCCCGGCCAGCTGGGTGTCGATCCCGCTGCGGCTCCACGGAGATGCTCGTCGTCCGGCGACGCCGCGGGCAGAGGCCGACGGAACCCGTCGGCACGCCGTACGGCCCGTGCCGACGGGGCCGTACGGCCCCGGACCCGGAGAAGGAACGGAAAGAAGGAGGAAGGACCTTCAGACGGAGAGGTCCACCCCGTACAAGGTGCGTCCGCCGACGAGCTCACGCCCGGTGACCAGCTCGGGCTCGATGCGGACGAAGACCTCCTGCGGCGCGGGCACCCAGGAGACCGGGCCGGTGCGGGCCAGGCGCTCGCGTTCGGCGGGGTCGGTCACCACGGTGGCCGACCCCGTGACGACAACACTCCAGCCGGAGTGCCGCACCGCGTCGACCTCGTCCACCTCGAAGGCGACCACCGCGCCGTCGATCGCGCGGACCAGCTCTGAAGCCGCCGAGGTGCGCAGCAGGACAGCGCCGTCGCCGTCCAGGCCGAAGTTCACCGGCAGTACGGCGGGCAGGGCACGGCGCGTGTAGACGATGCGGCCGACGGGCACCTTGGCCAGCAGCCGCAGGCACTCCTGCCGCCCGAGTTCGCGGAAACCGTCATTGGGGTACATCAGCCAGCCCGTCCTTCGCCTGGTACAGCAGCACTGCGTCCTTTCACTCTGGGCCGGACAAGGCCCAGAGTATGAGGGCCCATGGGCCCCGGCCGAGCCGGAGAACGACCCGTTGTCGCACCCCTGATCGGTAGGCCGCGAGGCCCGCCCGCCTGTCCGGGATGTTGCGGTGATCCTCGGACCGGTCGGCAGCTTCGCCCCCGACGGACAGGCCCGCCGGATCCGTCGAAACCGGGCGGTAGGGCCGATCGGCCCTATCCGCACCTCGCCTTGCCCTGTTTCCTCAGACCATGTCCGAGAACGACCCCAGCTCCGCGCCTCACCACACGGAACACACCGTCGGTGAAACCATCGTCGTGGAGCTGCGCGGCGAGATCGACATCTTCACCGCGCCGTCCCTCGCGGCCCGGCTGGAGGCCCTCACCGCCGACCCGCACCCCGATCTGGTCCTGGACCTCCGTACCGCGGCCTTCATCGACTGCACGGGCCTCGGCGTCCTGTGCCGGGCGCGGAACCGAGCCGAGGCCGCGCACGGGCGGTTGCGGCTGGTCACCGACAGCGTGCGCTTCCGGCGGATCCTTCGCGCCGTCGGCCTGGCAGGTGTCTTCGAGCTGCACCCCAGCCTGGACTCGGCCCTGGCCCGTGCACCGCAGGCCGTGACCGCGCCCGCCGCCGCGGGTTGATGACCAGGCGGACGGGCTAGCGACTCGCCGGCACATCGTCGAGCGCCATGCGCGGGGTGCGCCGTGGGCTCGCAGCGCCTTCGGGGCCGTATCCGAGACGGATGAGCATCTGCACATGATCGGTCCGCCCTGGCGTCGGGCTGAGGGAACTGCGCAGGTCCTGCCATTCCAGTGCCTGGTGCAGCAGGGAGGCGCGCAGACCATGTGCCGTGGCGAGGAGCCACACGTGCTGGAGCGCTTGTCCGGCCCGCAGCCAGTCGGTGCGGCGGTCGTGTTCGGTGATCAGCACAGCAACGGTGGGTGTCGCCTCAAACGGTCGGGCGACCAGCCGCTCGGCGTGCCGCTGCGCGGTGAAGTCCCGCAGGGGAAGGTGTTCGCGCGCGTCCTGGGGGCCGAGCGCCTCCCGCGGCATGCCCACGTCGGGACCCGGCTCCCGGTCTCGGTGCACCCAGCGGCTGCTCTCCGTAGCGCGGTCGGTGGCGATGCGGTTACGGCCCTCGGCCTCTGCGGTCAGGCGGAGCAGCCGCTCCGTCTCGACGGCATCCGGGAACCAGAGCCGCGCGCCTTCCACACGGGCGGCTTCACAGAGTTCGTTGCGCAGATACGGCGGCAGCGGCCGCCCGGAGAACGGGAGGCGGCTGCTGTGCCTGCGCCAGATCGCCTCGTACAGGTCGGCCCGGTGCTCCGTTGGGCGCCGGGCAACGGACCCTGCCAGGCGGACAATGGCGAGCAGTCCGGGGTCCTCCGGGGAGGGCAACAGGCGCCTGACCGGCGACCATCCGGAGTGCGCGATCGCGACCCGGAGATTCAAGAGGCACGCCCCCACCGAGAGATGCAGGGCGCGACCGGTCGGGTCCGTGTGCCGCAGGCCGCGTTCAGGGGCGGCGCGCACCTGGAACGTGGCCGACCCGGGATCCAGGCGGAAGCACCATGGCTGGGTGTTGTGGATCGAGGGCGCGGCGACCGCGGCCGACACACAGGTTTCCGGAAAGACGGCGTCCAGGGATGTGCTGTGCAAGATGCCCTCCTCACGCGTCGGCGTCGGACAGCGGATGCTGTTCTCCGAGCCTGGGCGCCCGGCCACGGCCCGGTGAGGGGCCGATGGTCCCGCCTCGGGGACCGGACGGGCCACACCTCACCGCGTGGGCGGCGTACGGGAACGCAGCCGTGACGTCCCGTCCTGCAGTTCCACGCCGGTATGGGCTGAACGGCCCAACATCAGCTGCGAGTTGGCCCCCGATCGACCCTCCCGCACTGCCTGGTCGGCCCCTGTCAGGGCTCGCTCCCGACTGTCACCTTCGTGAACGTCACCACGAGGACGAAGGGCAGACCGATGGACCGCAGCAGGCATATGAAGAAGCGGCTCTGGCGATGGCGTAACAATCCGCTCCGACGGCACCACGACATCCTCGAGGCCTGGATCATGCTGGCCGTGTGGGCGGTCACAGCGGTGGGCGGTACCGTCGCCGGTCTGGTGACGGCCCACGCAGCCGACGAGGTGTTCGCCCGGCAGCGCGCCGAGCGGCATTTCGTGCGGGCTGTCCTCCTCAACGACGTCCCCCGGAACGTCGCGGGGGATGGAGCCACAGGCGACAAGATCTCCGCACGAGTCCGCTGGACAGACCCCAACGGCTCCGCCCACACGGACACGACCCTGGTGGACACCGGGCTGAACGCCGGATCCAGGATCGTCGTCTGGACGGACGGCCGGGGCGGGATCACCGCCGAACCGCCGACTCCCACGGAAGCGGCCGTCGAAGCCGGCGCCCTGGCCACCGCGGCCGCGCTCGCCTTCGCCGGCCTCGCTTTCGGCGCCGGAACCCTCGCACGGTGGAGGCTCGACCGGCGGCGCATCGACCAGTGGGGCAGGGAGTGGGACCTGGTCGGCCCGCAGTGGGGCCACAAGACCGGGTGATCCATACCTTGCTGCGGGAAGCGCAGCCAAGCCGTATTGACATGCTCCTCGCTCTGAAGGGCGAGAATTCTGGCCTTCCTTGACTGGTTGCTCTGCCGCTACGCGGCACGGTTTCCGGTCCGGAATCCGTGGCTTCCTGTTTCTTCGCGCTGTGCCAGAACGGATTCTGGTCTTACTGGCGCTCCGCAGGCTGATACCGCCAGTCCGGCGGCCGTCTTGACGTTGAGTGCGGCGTTGGCGTCCCGGTCGTGGAGGGTGCCGCAGGCAGTGCAGGTCCATTCCCGGATGTTGAGGGGTTTGGGTCCGTCCAACCCGCATCATGGACGGACTTGGCCAGCTTGGTGCGGGCCAGCGCCTTCACCGACAGGCCCTCCACGGCGATCCCTTGGTTCTCGGAGATCAGCTTGGCGGAGAGCTGGTGGTGGAACTCGCGGCGTGCGTCGGTGACCTGGGCGTAGGCTCGGGCGACCTTGAGGCGGGCCTTGGCGCGGTTCTCGCTTCCCTTCCGCTTGCGGGACAGCTCCCGCTGGGCCTTCTTCAGCTTCTTCTCCGCGCGCCGCAAAAAGCGCGGGCAGTCGATCTTCGTGCCGTCGGACAAGACCGCGAGGTGAGTGAGGCTGAGATCGATACCGATGGTGCGGTCGGTTTCGGGCATCCGCGCCTGGTCGGCGGCGGGGTCGGTGTCGATGACGAAGGAGGCGAAGAATCTGCCCGCCGCGTCCTTGACAGTGACGGAAGTGGGGGTGGCGGGCAGCGTGCGGGACCACTTCACCTTCACCGCGCCGATCTTCGGCAGGTCCAGACGGCCACCATCGGTGATCTTCCAGCGTGCGTTGGCGGTGAACCGGATCGACTGCCGCTTGTCCTTGCGGGACTTGAACCGGGGTGCGCCCAGTTTCGGGCCCTTGCGCGTGCCCTTGAGGGAGGCGAAGAAGTTCCGGTAGGCGGCCTCCGCATCCCTCAGGGAGTGTTGGAGGACGACCGCGGAGACCTCGCCCAGCCAGGACCGCCCGGCTGTCCTCTTGGCCTCGGTGATCAGGCGCGTGGACAGCTGACCGGCCGTCGGGAACGGCTGCCCGTCCTTGCGGGTGCATGACGATCACACAGGGCAAGTCGAACCCATGTCGTCACCAGGAACCTGCGAGCGACGCGTCACCGTCACGAGCAGGGTCCGCTCCGCCGGAACGCCACCGCGACGCTCCGCGTCGCGACCCCAGGATTCGCTTCACCCCGGCCTGAAGGCCGGAGCGCTGCGAATGATTCCCGTTGGCCGTCAGCGTCCTGCCGTTGACCTGGTACGGCAGCTCCAGGCTCCCCCGGCTCACTGATGTACCAGAATTCGATCCGGTCGGCGGGGCGCCTCGGCCGTCCCCACGTCGGCCTGCCGACGTTCGGCACGACGCCGCTGCGTCCGTAGTGCCAGTGCGTCGAACACTGCACTGAGCACGAAGCCGACCGCCATGGAGACCACCAGGAGAACCGCGAACAGCTTCCAGAACTCCGAGGTCAGTGACGTAGCCACACTGCACACCCCCTTCCACCTAGTCGTCTTTCGTCCTCATCGAACGTCCGGGACCGTTCCGGCACAGGGTGCCGAAGGACCCGGACGCGGTGCCGGGTGGCCCAGCCATGGGGCCGGGTGACCCATCGCCCGGCTCGGGGCGCGGGAGCACGCTGGACGTGGCAGGTTCGTACGCCCTGACTGGAGGCACATCATGAACGCTCCCGCCACGGCCGGCATGCTGCAGGCGTTGCCGACCGAGCACCGCCATCGTCTGATGCGCTTCGCCCGTGAGGTGTCGTTCCCGCAGGGCACCCGCCTCTTCGAAGAAGGTGGCAAGGCGGATCGGTTCTGGATCATCCGTACCGGCTCCGTCGCCCTCGACATGCACGTGCCCGGCCGCCGCGCTGCCGTCATCGAGACCCTCCGCCACAACGAACTCATCGGCTGGTCCTGGCTGTTCGCCCCGCACACCTGGCACCTGGGCGCCGAGGCGACCAGCCCGGTACGCGCCTACGAGTTCGACGCCACGGCGATCCGCTCGATGTGCCAGGACGACCCCGCGCTCGGCGCGAGCGTCTCCCGGTGGGTGGGCGACGTCCTCGCTCACCGCCTGCGCTCGACCCGCACCCGGCTGCTGGACCTCTACACCCCCTACGGCAGCGGCAGCCTCCTGTGACCGGGCCGACGAGTCGAAATGACAGCGCCGAAAGAGGCATCATGCACGGCACCCCGCACATCGTCAGCGACGTGATGACCCACACCGTCGCCGCCATCGGCCGTGGCGCCTCCTTCAAGGAGATCGTGCGGATGATGCAGGACTGGAAGGTCAGCGCGCTGCCCGTGCTGGAAGGCGAGGGCCGGGTGGTCGGGGTCGTGTCCGAAGCCGACCTGCTGCCCAAGGAGGAGTTCCGCGACAGCGACCCCGACCGGTACACCCAGCTGCGCCGCCTGTCCGACCTGGCCAAGGCCGGGGCAGTGAACGCTGGGGAGCTGATGACCTCGCCGGCCCTCACCGTCTACGCGAACGCAACGCTCGCCCTGGCCGCGCGGACCATGGCACGCGCCAAGGTCAAGCGCCTGCCCGTCGTCGACGACGTGGGCATGCTGCAGGGCATCGTCAGCCGCGCCGACCTGCTGAAGGTGTTCCTCCGCGAGGACGAGGACATCGCGGAGGAGGTACGCCGGGAGGTGGTGTCGTACCTCTTCCCCGCGTCGACGTCAGCCGCCGGTGTGGCGGTGCGGGACGGGGTCGTGACACTCAGCGGCCGTATCCGGGACACGTCCCTGGTCCCCGTGGCGGCACGGCTGATCCGAGCCGTTGAGGGGGTAGTGGACGTGGAGTTCGACGTCTCCGAGCACGGCCGTTCCTCGGAGACGACCCCTGACCCATCGAGTCACAGCGAGAATGCCTCACCGCCGTGAACCGCCCCGAGTGAACGTTGAATCATCGCGGCAAAGACCTTGCAGCGTCGCGCACGTTCCCTTCCAGCGCGCACCGTCCGTGCGGCGACCACCGCCGCTCCGCGTTGCTGCCTCAGGAGCTGAGTGCCGGCAGGCCGAGTGGGCAGCGCGGGGTCGAGTACTGCACGGTGCACCACACGCTTCGGCAACTTCCGGGAATCCCTGTCGAGTTCGGCTGCCCCTCCTACCGCGGGGTTATGGTTCAAGGCCGTTCGGCCCCTGCGCACGCCCGCAGGCACGCGCCCGGCGGGTGGCGTCCCGTTGGGGTGGAAAGGCGGACTGCCATGGAACAAGTGATTCTTGCCTCCAGCGACCCATCGGCGCCCAGCCGGACCGCGGCCGATTGGGCCGCGCAGGAGGCACGGCTACACGGTCTGCCGCTTCGCGTGGTCTACGGCTCACCTCAGGAGGTGAGCGAGGCCAAGGTGGTTGTGTGCGGCCTGCGCCGGGAGGATGTCGCTGACCCTCAAACGGCCGGCTCGCCCCTTCCTGCGAACGTCGAAGCCGCGGCCCGGCCTCTCGTGTTCGTCCCGGACAACCTCTGCGGCCCTCTCCACTCCGAGGAGGTCACGCTCGGAGTGGACGCCCGGAACCCCGCGGCCGCCGCGATCGACTTCGCCTTCGACAGCGCCCGGATACGAGGCTCAGGCCTGCACGTTGTCAACGCCTGGTCGCTTCCCGCCAGTGCCGCCGAACTGCCCTTCGCCATACCGGAGGAGGACCGGGCCGCCTGGGAGAACCAGGAGGTGCAGCAGCTCGCCGATACGCTGCAGCCGTGGCGTGAGAAACATCCGGAGGTACCAGTGCTCCAGGACGTCGTCCTGTTCACGCCGGCGTACGCCCTGCTCCACTGTTCCGCAGGCGCCGCGCTGGTCGTGGTGGGCAGGAGACCCGGCGCCGAGTGGGGGTACATGCTTCGGTCCCTTTTGCGAGAGGCCGCGTGCCCCGTAGCCGTGGTGCCGTAGCAGGCGCGGCCATGCGGCGACCCCGGTGCCGGGCACCGGGGTCTGGGCGGAGCGGAGCGTTCCGGCGCGCCTTTATGTATACGTCAGCTCGTCGGCGACATGAGCCGCCCACGTCTCGATCGCTGTGAAGTCGCGGAAGTCGCCGCCCTTTCCGTTGCGGAGGATCATCCGTGCGACCCATCCCTTCGCACCCTCTTCCAGGCAGCCCCCGAAGGTGACGTGTTCCTTGGCGTCGAGCACGACCATGGCCTTCTTCACGCCGGGTACCGGCGGGATGTCCCGCTCCGAGGCCGATGCGTCGAGCGGGCCGCTGCTGAACAGCCACAGTGGGCGTTCGGCCAAGTCGTGGCGGTGCCGACGGAGGAACCGGCGGGCGTGCTTCTGCCAGCGTCCGGCGTACAGCCCGCCACCGACCACAACGGCGTCGTACGACGCCACACTCGTGACGGACTGGGCCGGAAGGGCTTCTACCGTCAGCCCGTCCTTACGCAGGACGTCGGCGATGGTCTCGGCGATCTGCGCTGTCGATCCGTTCGTGCTTCCGTAGGTGACCAACACGGTGCCGGTCATGGCGGTACGCCTCCTTTCACAATCGGCGCAGCCAGTCGTCGGCCACGCCGTGCAGAGCGTGCTCCTGGGTGCGCAGGCGCGCGTCATCCAGCCGGTACGTGAGCCTGTCGACCACGCCGACCACGCCATCGATCCGTGCGGTCATCGACAGGGCGATCTCCGTCTCGCTCTTGCGTTCCATGTGGCCGGTGAGGGTGACGACGCCCTGCACCACGGACACGTCGATGCTGCGGGGCGGCAGCCACAGGGTGCGCCCCAGTACGTCCTCGATCACCTCGTCGCGGATCTCCTTGTCCGGCCGCAGGAAGACCTGGAGCAGGTCGCGGCGGGTGACGATGCCGACCAGCCGGTCCGCCTCGTCGAGCACCGGCAGCCGTTCCACCTGGTGCTGGGCCATGGTGCGGGCGGCCTCGACGATGGTGTCGTCGGCGTGCGCGGTGACGGGCGGCGCGGTCATCAGTCGGCCGGCGGTGCGGGCATGCGCCTTCGCCGCCTGCCGGCGGGCACCGCGCGTCAGCCCGGACAGGAACGCGAAGCGACGGCGCGGCTCGTACGGTTCGGGGGTGGCCGCCTGGCGTGCCAACAGGTCCGTTTCAGAGATGACGCCGATGACCTTGTCGTCCTCGTCGACCACCGGCAGCCCGCTGATCCGGTGGGCCGCGAGCAGTCGGGCGACCTCCTTGAACGGGGTGCCGTACGCGGCACGGACGACGTCCGTGGTCATCACGGAGCCGACCTTCTGGTTCTTCATGTCCGTTCCCTCCTCAGCGAAGCCGGCGCAGATAGGGGTCCTGGGGCCTGCACGGCACCAGGCGGATCCGCGCGTCCAGCACGGTGACGCCCCCTCGTGTCGCGAGCACCGGGTTGAAGTCGGTCTCAGCGAGCTGCGGCAGGTCCGCCGCCATGCGGGACAACCGCAGCAACAGCTGCTCCAGCTCCTCAAGGTCGACGGGTCCGTTGCCGTGGGCGCCGAACAGGAGCGGGGCGCAGCGCGGGGAGGTGATCAGGTCGTGCACGTCGTGGTCCGTGAGCGGGGCGAGCCGGGCGGCGTGGTCGGCCAGTACCTCCGTGGCCGTACCGCCGAGCCCGAACAGGACGAGCGGGCCGAAGACCTGGTCCTGGACGACGCCGGCGAACAGCTCGGTGCCTCGGTCGGCGAGCGGCTGCAGCACGACGCCGGTCATCAGCCCGGCGAATCGGGTCTCAAGGTCGCGGAAGGCAGCCCGGATCTGGGCATCGCCGCGCAGGTCGAGGTGGACGGCGTGCTGCGCACTCTTGTGCACCAGGCCGGGCCAGTGGGCCTTCATGACCACCCGGCCATCGCTGCCGCGCAGCCGGTCGGCGGCCAGGACGGCGTCGTCCTCGGTCTCGGCCCAGGCCCACGGGATCTGCGGGAGGCCATAGCAGGCCAGCAGGTCGGCGCAGGTGCGCGGGTCCAGCCAGCCGCCGTCGGGGTGTGCGGCGAGGTAGGTCTCGACGACCGTGCGAGCTCGCTCCGTCTCGACGCCGTCGAGATAGGGGATGGCCCTGGCGGGACGGGCGAGCCAGGCCGCGCGGTGTGCGGCGTGGGCCAACGCCCGTGCCGCCGCCTGGGGTTCGGCGTACGACGGGATGGTGCTGTCATCCGCAGCGGGCAACAGCTCGACGGGCAGGCCCTGTTCGAGCCGTACCGCGGCGATCGGCTTCGCCCTCCGGCCGGAGGCTCGGGTGAGGGCCCGGACGAGGTCGTCGCCGGTCGCCGCGGCGACCGCCGTGGGGACCAGAGCGACGAGGACGGCGTCGACGCCGCCGTACCGCATGATCCGGTTCACGCAGTCCGTGAGCTGTTCCTCCGTGACGGCGGCTGTGGCGTCGACCGGGTTGCCCACCGCGGCCCCGTCCGGCAGTACGGCAAGCAGGTCGTCGATCAGTTCCGGTGTGGGGTCCGGGAGCGACAGTCCTGCTTCGGCGCAGGCATCGGCCGCGAGGACCCCGGCCCCGCCTGCGTTGGTGACGATCGCCACCCGGCTGCCTGCCGGCAGTGGCTGCGAGTGCAACAGCGCGGCGGTCTCAAGGAGTTCACCGATCGACCGGGTGGCGGTGATGCCGGCCTGGGTGAAGAGCGCGCCGCGGGTCATGGTGCGCGTGGCGGCAGCCGCGGTGTGCGAGGCGGCGGCGCGGCGGCCCGCGTCGGTGCGGCCGGCGTCGACGGTCAGGACCGGCATCCGGCGGGTGACGCGCCGGGCGGTGCGGGAGAACGCCCGCGGGCTGCCGAAGGACTCCAGGTGCAGCAGGGCGAGGTCGGTGGTGCCGTCGCTCTCCCACCACTGGAG
This sequence comes from Streptomyces sp. NPDC019531, assembly GCF_044903305.1. Lineage (NCBI taxonomy): Bacteria > Bacillati > Actinomycetota > Actinomycetes > Kitasatosporales > Streptomycetaceae > Streptomyces > Streptomyces sp. NPDC019531. The sequence goes on from NZ_JBJDQL010000031.1 coordinate 57,035, forward strand.
CATGTCGTTGCCGCTGACATCGTACTTGTCGCCGAGAGAGGCGAAGGAAGAGACGCCGATACCGAGCCGGGACATCCCGTCGAGCAGGGCGATGCCGACACCGCCGGACTGGACGGCGACGCCCGCGGTGCCGGGCCGTGGATGGCCGGCGGCGAAGGTGGCGTCGAGACTGAGCTCCGGGTCGGTGTTGGAGATGCCGAGGCAGTTCGGGCCGACGAGGCGCATGCCGAACGAACGGCAGGCCGCAAGCAGAGCGTGCGCCTGGTCGGCGTCCAGGCCCGCGGTGACGACGAGGAGGGCCCGTACGCCCGCCCTGCCGCACTCCTCGGCCGTCGCCGGGATCGCGGCGGCAGGTACGGCAAGCACCGCGAGGTCGGGTGTCTTGGGCAGGGCGCTGACCGACGAGTAGGACGGCACGCCGAAAATCGAGTGCGCGGCGGGGTTCACCGCCAACAGGCGCCCGGTGTAGCCGCCCGCGTGCAGCTGGTGCAGGATCGCCCGGCCCACCGAACCCGGCTTGCGCCCGGCTCCGACGACGGCGACCGTCTTGGGCCGCAGCAGCGGCTTCAAACTGGCGACGTCGGCGGCACGCCCCCGTTCCTCGACGGCTGTGAGATAGGTGTCGCTCTGGTCGAGGGTGATGGTGCAGCGCACCTCCGGGCCCTCGAAGCGGCGCTCCGTGCGTAGACCGAGGTCGGCGAACAGCTTCAGCACCTCGTGGTTCTCACTGAGCGCGTCGGCCGTGAAGGTCGTGATGCCCTCGGCGCGGGCGGCAGAGACCAGGTGCTCGACGAGCAGGGTTCCCACGCCCTGGTGGTGTAGCCCGTCGGCGACGGCGATGGACACTTCGGCCGCGTCCTTCTCGTCCCCTGTGTCGTACTCGGCAAGACCGATCACCCGGCCCTGCGTCTCGGCCAGCAGCGCCCGGTAGCCGATGCGGGCCGGAGCGCAGGCCCGGTCGGCGGCCAGACGGGCCGAGCGGTGGCTCGCGGCGAAGAACCTCAGGCGCAGGTTCTCTGGGGACATCTCCTCGTACAGCCCCTCCAACTGGTCGTGATCACTCGGCACCACGGGACGGATGCACATGGTGGTGCCGTCCGTGAGCAGGGCGTGGACGGGGGGTCGTTCGGTCACGTCGTGCGTCATCGCGGGACTCCTCCAAGCCTCTTGTCACTTCGAGCATCCGGCGGATCGGGGGGTGGTCCCATGGGCTGTCTGGGGGCGATGCGAGGGCCGGTAGGCCCAAGTTTTCGCCAGCCGTCCCTCCCCGGCACGGACGTGGGAGGCGTGCCTGACGGTGCACGTGCATGTTCAGGGTGCGCCGCTCCTTGCCGGTCAGTGCGGTGCTATCCCGGTCTTCGGCCTGGGCACCAATGATTACGTTGAAGTCATCGACGTAGGCCATCAAGCGATGGAGGCGGCATGCCCGGCAAGAAGACGGCGAAGGTGCCGCGCGCGGCATACGAACGGGAACTGCTGCGCCTGCAGACGGAGCTGGTGAAACTGCAGGAATGGGTGCGCGCCGAGGGCGCCCGGCTGGTCGTGGTCTTCGAGGGCCGGGACGCGGCCGGCAAGGGCGGCACCATCAAGCGAGTCGCCGAACACCTCAACCCGCGTGTCGCGCGCATCGCGGCACTGCCCAAGCCGACCGAACGCGAGCGCACCCAGTGGTACTTCCAGCGCTACGTAGAGCATCTGCCGGCCGCCGGGGAGATCGTGCTGTTCGACCGGTCCTGGTACAACCGGGCGGGCGTCGAGCACGTCATGGGCTTCTGCTCGAAGGAGGAGTACCAGCTCTTCCTTCGGCAGTGCCCGATCTTCGAGCGGATGCTGGTGGAGGCCGGGGTCCTGCTGCGCAAGTACTGGTTCTCGGTGAGCGACACCGAGCAGCAGGAGAGGTTCCGCAAACGGCTGGAGGATCCGCTGCGGCGCTGGAAGCTCTCGCCGATGGACCTGGAGTCGCTCACGCGCTGGGAGGCGTACTCACGGGCCAAGGACGAGATGCTGGTGCACACCGACATCGCCGAGGCGCCGTGGTACGTCGTCGAGAGCGACGACAAGCGCCGCGCCCGACTGAACATGATCGCCCACTTGCTGGGCTCCGTGCCGTACCACGAGGTGCCGCTGCCAGTGCTTCAGCTGCCGAAACGGCCGCCGTCCACCGGCTATGTGCGCCCGCCGCGCGATCTGCAGACCTACGTCCCGGACCACGCGGCGGGCATGTGACCCGCTCCTGCTCGGATCACACCTGGTGCGGTACGACGGCGACCGGGCAGGCGGAGTGGTGCAGTGCCGCGTGGGCGACCCGACCGAGTTGGAGCCCGAGGTGTCCCTGACGGCGCCGGACGCCGACGACCAGCAGGTCGGCTTCGTGGGAGGCGTCCAAGAGCACCCGGCGGGCATGGCCCTCGACGGTGCGCCGACGCACATCGATGTCCGCCGGGACGTCCTGCAGCGCCGCTTCCAGTTCCTCGACCGCCCGCTCCTCATGCAGGCGGGCGGGCTCACCAGCCAGCAGCGGGTGGTCAGTGGTCTCGTGCGCGGGGCACCGCCAGGCTCGTACGGCCTCCAGCTGCACGCCGCGGCGCCGTGCCTCCTCGGCGGCGAACCGCACGGCCGCTGACTCCTTCGCGTCCTCGCCGACGCCCACGACGACACGGCCGCGTACCGGGGGGGTCGCCTGGTTGTCGTGGCTGCCGCGCAGCACGATCACGGGGCAGTCGGCGTTGGCGGCCACGGCCAGACTGACGGAACCGAGCAGCATCTCGGCGATGCCGCTGCGGCCGTGCGTGCCCACGACCAGCGCGGAGGCGTGCCGTCCCTCGCGCACGAGGGCGTACTCCGGCTCCTCGAAAACCACGTCGGCGGTCACCCTCAGGTCGGGGTGCCGAGCACGTGCCCGCTGAGCAGGGGCGCCGACGACGTCCTGGGCCAACGGCAGCGCAGTCGGCTTGCCGAGGTCCCGGGCGAGCGCGGCACCCTCGTACCGCTCCCACAGGCAGGCATACACCACCCGCAGCGGCACCCCGCGGAGCACGGCTTCGTCGGCCGCCCAGTCGGCGGCACACAGGCTCGGCTCGGAACCGTCCACGCCCACGACCAAGGGCTCGCCGAGGGCTCGTTCCACCGCTGCGTTCATGATCTCCACTCCTCCAGAGAATGCGTTCAGTCGTGCGTTACGACGGCGACAGGGGCGGTTGCGTGGTGCAGTACCGCGTGCGTGACAGGTCCGATGTGGGCACCGGTCGGGCTGCGGCGCGTCCGACGACCGACGACGACCAGCGATGCCTCGCGGGAGGCGTCGATGACGTGGTTGGCGGGGCTGCCGCAGCGGGACACCTCGACGACCTCGATCTCCGGGTACTTCTGCCGCCAGGGGAGCAGCACCCCCGCCAGCGCGGCAGCCTCCTGTCGGCCCAGTGCGGCGTTGAGCTCGGGGTCGGCGGGGAGGCCGTAGGCGAAGTAGGGCGGAAGGTTCCAGCCGTGTACGACCCTCAGCGCGGTGTGGCGACGGGCGGCCTCCTCGAAGGCGAAAGCGATCACCGCGCCATCGGGGTGGCGGCGGACGGGATGCCCACCGGATCCGCCTCGTGCTCGTCGGCGGCCTGCTCCCCGGCCCGCACCAGAATGACAGGGGTCTCCGTGTGCACGATCACTGCCATGCCGACGGACCCGACGAGGAATCCCCCGATCCCACTCAGCCCGCGCGAGCCGAGGACCAGCAGCTCGGCGTCCTTCGCCGCCTCGGCCAACGCATCCGTCGGCCTGCCGGAAATCTGCTCCATCTCCACGTGCACGCCGGGGTGGCGCAGACGGAGGCCCGCGGCGGCTTCTCGTGGAATCCTCCCCCAGCCTTCGGCCGGGGGCGCCCCCATCTCGCTTCGTTCGCTCCAGTGCGCCTGCGTCTCGGCGCCCAGGAGCGGGGCCTGCGCCATGGGCTCCGGGACGGGCTCCCAGACATGCACCAGCCGCAGCGGCAGCCCGCGCAACTTCGCCTCACGGGCCGCCCACTCGGCGGCGGCACGGCTCTCGGGCGAGCCGTCGAGGCCCACGATGACGTTGCGGGACATGTCGTCCACCTCCTGGTCGGGGTTCTGACTCCAGGGTGGCGACGAGGAGAGACGCAGTGCAGAGCCCGCAGGTCCCCGGTCTGGGACCGATAGACCCCATCGGCCGAGATGTCCCCGCCAACGCAGGGCCCGCGACGCCGGCCGCGACAGAGCGGTACGTGCGAGCAAAGCGAGTCCGGTGTCGAGCGGGCCGAGGGTCACCAACCCGATCCGCCGAGAGTCGTGCGCTCCCCGAACCTCGTCCGAGAACACCTACAGAAGCAAGGATCCGGTCCACAGGAGCAGCGGCACCCGCAGGCCGTTCGGCATCTCGCGGCCGACCAGGGTCCCGGAGGATCATGAGGTCCTTCGGCTCAAGGAGGATCATGTCCCAGAGCTCGGTCGGCCGTGCTCCAAGGTGGCGCCGTCTGGTGCCAGGGCTCGGTGCGCTGTTCGGCTATCGGCGCTCATGGCTGCGGGGCGACGTCCTGGCCGGGGTGACGGTGGCCGCGTATCTCGTGCCCCAGGTGATGGCGTACGCGGGGGTGGCCGGCCTGCCGCCGGTCGCCGGACTGTGGGCGATCCTGCCGGCGCTTGCCCTGTACGCCCTGCTGGGCTCCTCCCGCCTGCTCTCCGTCGGCCCGGAGTCGACGACCGCGCTGATGACGGCGACGGTGGTCGGGCCGCTCGCCGCCGGAGATCCGGCCCGATACACAACACTGGCGGCCACCCTCGCGATCGCGGTCGGCCTGTTGTGCGTGCTGGCATGGGCGGCACGGCTCGGCTTCATCGCTGACCTGCTGTCCCGGCCGGTGCTGATCGGGTATCTGGCGGGCGTGGCACTGATCATGATCGTGGACCAGCTTCCCAAACTGACCGGTGTCCGAACGACAGGCTCGGCCTTCTTCTCCCAACTGTGGTCCTTCGTAGGGCACTTGCCGCGGCTCCACCTGGCCACGGTGTTGTTCGCCGTCGCGGCGCTCGGAGTCCTCTTCGCAGTGGCCCACTTCTTCCGCACCGTGCCCGGTCCCCTGCTGGCCGTCGTGTTCGGCACGGCCGCCGTGTCCGTCTTCGACCTCGACGACCGATACGGCATCAAGGTGATCGGCGACGTCCCCTCGGGCCTGCCCACCGTGGCTCTGCCGGACCTGGCGGAACTGCCGCACCTGGTGCTCCCCGCCTTGGGCATCCTCCTGGTCGGCTACACGGACTTCATCCTCACCGCGCGGGCCTTCACCAAGCGCGACCACGAGGGCCCCGGGCTCGACCCCAACCAGGAGTTCCTCGCGCTGGGCGCCGCCAACCTCGGCGCGGGCACACTGCACGGCTTCCCGGTCAGCAGCAGCGCCAGCCGCACCGCGCTGGCCTCCTCAGCCGGCGGGCACAGCCAGGCGTACTCCCTGGTGGCCGGCGCGGCCGTCCTCTCGGTCCTGCTCTTCCTGAGCCCCCTGCTCTCCCGCACACCCACGGCGGTCCTCGGCGCGCTCGTCGTCTACGCGGCCGTCCGCATGATCGACCTGACAGGCTTCCGACGGCTGGCGTCCTTCCGCCGCCGCGAACTGCTACTGGCGCTCGGCTGCCTGACCGGGGTTCTCGCCCTCGACATCCTGTACGGCGTGCTGGTCGCCGTCGGTCTGTCCGTGGCCGAACTGCTCACTCGGGTGGCCCGCCCGCACGACGCCATCGAGGGCCTGGTGCCCGGTGTGGCGGGCATGCACGACGTCGACGACTACCCGCAGGCCCGCACCATCCCCGGCCTGCTTGTCTACCGCTACGACTCCCCGCTGTTCTTCGCCAACGCCGAGGACTTCCGCCGCCGTGCCCTGGCCGCCGTCGACGAACAGACCGAACCGGTCCGCTGGTTCGTCCTCAACACCGAGGCCAACGTAGAGGTCGACATCACCGCCCTGGACGCGGTCGACGAACTCCGCCGCGAGCTCGCCCACCGCCGCATCGTCTTCGCCCTCGCCCGCGTCAAGCAAGACCTACTGGACGACCTGAGGGCGTACGGCCTGGTGGACACCGTCGGCAGCGAGCGGATCTTTCCGACACTGCCGACGGCCGTAGCCGCATACAGGAAGTGGCACCGCGATCAGTAGTCCGCCCCGGGAATTGCCCTCCGAACCGCAATGTTTGCGACGCGCCTGGCAAGGTGGTCGCTGTCGTCATTGGCTCAGGACGGTTGCGGCGGACAGGGCCGACGGGAAGTCGTCCCGGCGCCGTGCGGCCCTACGCCAAGGTGGGTTGTGGGGCCGATGCGCCTGAATCACTTGGGCCCTTCGGCCCCTCTTCGCCCAACGCCGTGAAACAGCGCCGAAACACGGTCGGGGGCCTGCTACACAGAAGATGCCGCTCGATGCGATGCGGCTGTCCTTCCCACCTCATCCCCCTGCCCGGGAGGCTTCATGCTGTCCGCAGAATCCGCCGCCGTGGTACGTGCCACCCTGCCCGCCGTGGCCGGCGCACTCGACGAGATCACGACGCGCTTCTACGGCGCGATGTTCCGCGACCGGCCGGAACTCCTCGACGGGATGTTCAACCGCGGCAACCAGGCCAGCGGAGCCCAGCGCCGCGCCCTGGCCGGCTCGATCGCCGGGTTCGCAACCGCGCTGCTCGACGATCCGGACATCCGACCGGACACCCTCCTGGACCGGATCGCGCATAAACACGCCGCGGTCGGGGTCACCGACGACCAGTACACGATCGTGCACAAGTACCTGTTCGGCGCGATAGCCGAGGTCCTCGGCGACGCCGTAACCCCGGAGGTCGCGACCGCCTGGGACGAGGTGTACTGGCTGATGGCCGGTGCCCTGATCGGCCGTGAGGCCCGTCTGTACCAGGACGCGGGCGTGGCGCCCGGCGAGGTGTGGCGGCAGTGGACGGTCGTCGAGCGCCGTACCGAGACGCCGGACGTGGTGTCCTTCGTCCTCCGCCCGACCGACGACGAACCGTCTCCGCGGGCACGGGCAGGCCAGTACGTGAGCGTACGGGTCCTGATGGCCGACGAGGTCCACCAGTTGCGCCAGTACAGCCTGTCCTCCGACCCGGGCGGGGAGCTGCGGCGCATCACCGTCAAGCGGGTCGCCGGCACGGCCGACGCGCCGGGCGGCGAGGTCTCCAACCTGCTGCACGACCAGGTCCAGGAGGGCGACGAACTGACGCTCTCCGCTCCCTTCGGCGACGTCTTCCTTGACGACCCCACCACTCCGCTCGTACTGGTCTCCGCGGGCATCGGCGGCACCCCGATGACCAGCATCTTGGCTCATCTCACCGCCCTCGGCTCGACCCACCCGGTGCTGGTCCTGCACGCCGACCGCTCCCCCGCCGACCACGCCCTGCGCACCGAGACGGGCGAGCTGGTCGGGCAACTGCCGGGCGCCCGCGCAGTCTTCTGGTACGAGCGCCCCGATCCGGAGGAACCCGACGCCCGCGAGGGCCTGATGAACCTCGACGGGATCGAACTGCCCGAGAACGCCACGGTGTTCCTGTGCGGCCCGCTGCCGTTCATGCGCGATGTCCGCGCACAGCTGCTGGGCGCCGGGGTTCCGGCACAGCGCATCCGCTACGAGGTCTTCGGCCCCGACCTGTGGCTGCCAGGCCCGGCGACCTGAACGACGCCGGACGTCCCGCCGCACCTTCCAGGAGAGGAACCGACATGACCAGCAATGACACCCAGACCACCGCTCCGACCGTGCTGCTGCGTTCGGACGGCGAGGTGGACGAGGAGACCTTGGAGTACGCCCGCACGAAGATCGACGCCGTCATAGGCCGTCCGGGACTGCCGGCCGTTACCGGCGAGGTGCGCATCACGAGAGCCTCCGCCCACCACGCGGACCGTCCTTGGTCGGCAACGGCAGCCCTGCACATCGGACGATGTGCAGTAGTCGTGCTCGCCGAGGAAGCCACCGGCCGCGAACTCGTCGACCAGCTCCAGGACCGGATACGCCGCCAGACCGACAAGGCCGCCCGCACCGCACACAACGACCATCGGGCGCCGACTCCGCCGTGGCGCGGTGGTTCCGGTACGCCACGTCCTGCCGAAGGCAGCGGCAGCGCGGCGGACTCTCACCCGGCGTGAGTCCGCGGTGAGCCCCCTCCCGGGCCGTTCGAACCAGACGAGTGACCAACGGCCCGCTGACAGCGCTCGCAGGCGCAGCAACCCTGGTGCTGTGCGGTTCCCGATCGACCGGTGAGAACGAGGAGTTGTGTGATGGCGAAGGCGTATCTGGTGGGCAGCGGGATCGCGGCGCTCGCCGCAGCCACCTTCCTGATCCGCGACGGCGGATTCGACGGAGCAGACATCCACCTCTTCGAGGAGCAGCGCACCGTCGGCGGCAGCCTCGACGCGGGCGGCACGGCCGACGTCGGCTACACCATGCGCGGCGGGCGGATGTTCGAGGCAGAGTTCCGCTGCACCTACGACTTGCTGTCCGGCATTCCCACCCTCGATGACCCCTCGGTCTCGGTGACACAGGAAATCCTGGTCGGACACGAGGACTTCGCTTGGGACGACATCGCACGCCTCATCGACGGCGATGGAAAGGTCGTAGACGTCCGCTCGATGGGCTTCTCCGAGCGCGACCGGCTGGAACTGGTCCGCTGTCTGGCGACGCCCGAGGCCCACCTGGACGGCAAGCGGATCACCGACTGCTTCGGCGAGCACTTCTTCACCACCAACTTCTGGTTCATGTGGTGCACCACGTTCGCCTTCCAGCCCTGGCACAGCGCCATCGAGTTCCGCCGCTACCTCCAGCGCTTCATCCACCTCTTCCCCGAGTTCGCCTCCATGTCAGGCATCCACCGCACCCGCTACAACCAGTACGACTCCATCGTGCGCCCCCTGACCGCCTGGCTGCGCGAACGCAGCGTCACCCTCCACACCGGCTGTCACGTCACCGACCTCGGGTTCGCACCGGGCCGCAGGAGTACGAGGGTTGAGCGCATCTACCTGTCCCGCAGCGGCAGTGACGAGCAGATCGAGGTAGCCCCTGAAGACCTGGTCCTGGTCACCAACGGCTCCATGACCGACGCCTCCAGCCTCGGCTCGCACCACGCCGCACCGCCACCGCCTCTCCGCAGCTCGGACGCCTGGCTGCTCTGGCACCGACTGGCCCGGGGACGCGACGACTTCGGCAACCCGGACACCTTCGACAAGCACGTCAAGGAGTCCCGCTGGGAGTCGTTCACTGTCACCACGAAGGATCCTGCCTTCCTCAAGGCGCTGGAGGAGTTCAGCGGCCGCGAGACCGGCAAGGGCGGCTTGATGACGTTCACCGACTCCAACTGGCTGCTCACCATCCTCGCGGGCCGCCAACCCGTCTACCGCGACCAACCCGAGGACGTCTCCGTCTGGTGGGGCTACGCCCTGTTCCCCGGCCGCGAGGGCAACCACACACCCAAGCCGATGACGATGTGCTCCGGCCGGGAGATCCTCGAAGAGGTCCTGCGCCACTTGCCGTTCGACAAAGCTGTGGTGGCCCGGGTCCTGGAGACCTCCACCGTAGTGCCCTGCCTGATGCCGTACATCACCAGCCAGTTCCTGGCCCGCCGCCGCGATGACCGGCCCAACGTCGTACCCCAGGGGTCGGTGAACCTTGCCTTTATCGGACAGTTCGCCGAGGTGCCCGACGACGTCGTCTTCACCGTCGAGTACTCCGTACGCACCGCCTGGACGGCCGTGGCCCAGCTCCTCCAGCTCGACCAGTTGCCGCCCGCGGTCTACAAGGGCCACCACGATCCCCACGTACTGGCCGCAGCCCTGGAGACGATGCACCGCCGGTAACCCGGAGAGCGATCAACCAACGCGTTCCCGACCGCAGCACGGACTCAGGCTCACCGCCTTCGAGGCCGAAGTTGGTTTCACGTCAGCTGTCGGCCGATTCCCCGAAAGTGCACGTTTCCCCTCGCAGTTGCTCCGGTAATTTCCCAAGGCAAGTCGACAGCTGACGGCGCAGGGGGACTCGTGAGCAACGACCGCGACAGCCAAGGACGGCCGCACAGGATGCGTCAGGGTTCCCTGCCTGCACGTCATACGTGGTCACGGGCGGCAGGTTGTACTTGGCCCGGACCTTGTTGACCTCCTCCGGCGCGAGCATCCCGGTCGGGATCTGCTCGGTCGACGGCGAGTTGTGGAACGCGGCCCGATACTCCGACGTGCACCCGAGCAGCGACAGCGCCTTCTCCGAGCCTTTTGACCCGCTCCGGACGCGGGGCACCGATGCTCTTCAGGTACTGGATCCACGCCAGCTCGTCCGTGATCGGGGTGGCCGCCTCCGATCGGGACCACGGCACCGCCACCATCGGCCGGTTGGCGGCCGGCACCTTCCAGTCGACGTCGAGGGCGACTCCGAGCAGGGACACCACACCGGCAGACAGCATCTGTCCCGCAGCGATCTCCATGGCGGCCTTCGTGGCCTCCACGTGCTGTTCGAGGTCGTCGTACAGCAGGTCGAGGAACTCGCTGGTGTCCTGGCCGCGATTGACGGCAGCCAGAATGATCTGGAGTTCGGAGAAGGGCAGTTCCTGGCCGACCCAGGGCAGCATGCCTTCGTTGATGACCTGCTCGGCACGCCGCCTGGCGAGGGTCGGCGCAGCTTCCCACGCGCGGAACTTCGCCGCGTTGACGCGCCGCTTGCTGCTCTTCGTACGGAACTTGACGTTGTCGATGTTCCCTTCGGCGAACACCTCGCGGGTGAGGAGGTAGCCCTCCGGCGTGGTGATCGCTCGGATGAACGCCTGGATGTCTTCCGGGACGATCGCCTCAAGAAGCTTCTCACGTGCCATGGGGCTGCCTCCCTACCGGTAGTGGATGAACGCGGTCGTGTTCGCGGCGGCGGGGGGCGCGAAGGCGCCGGGCAGCTTCGACGCGTACACCTCGCCGCGCCACAGCAGTGCGCCCGCGGTCTTCGTAGAGCCGGGAGTGAAGGCAGTCTCGGCAATCAGGAGTCCTGCGAGGACCTGAGTGCCGTCACTTGCTGCGGCGTTGCAGGGCGCGTACAGACCAGATGCGGCGATCTTGCCGAGCGGGATGCCGGACTTGATGATGTGGCGGGGCTGGTTCTGCGTGCCCGCCGTGTAGTGGGTGCCTGCCGTCAGCTTGCTGGTGTCGACGGGGATCGTCTGGGCTTCGTGGACACCGTCCAGCGAAGCGAGCCACGTCCGGTCGTCGGTGACCGTCGTGACCGTGGTGAGAACCTGGTAGTCACTCACGGAGCCTCCCTCGTGGGTGCGGATCGGATTCCTCCCGCACCCGGCGCGAGCGGCAAGGGGCGGTGCCCACGAAATGACGACGGCCGAGCCGTGCCAGGGCGTGGTCCCTGATCAGCCCGACCGGGTTCCGGTAGGGCGTCCACGATTTGAGGGGCGCGGTCCCACGGCCATGTCTCGTTGGCCTGGTCAGTCGCTGATGAGCCCTCGCCGCCGGGCCATTTCCAGCCCCGCCGCTCCCCGCCGGGATGGAATGCCTCCGCGCTTCGGCGGGCCGCTGGCAGGAGATCCGCCCGGAGCGGGCGGCACGACCTCCCGGACGGGGCCGAACAACTCGGGCCGCCGCTGCTTCAGTTGCTCAGCGGCAGCGGCGACAGCCGCCTCGTCGGCGTCGGGCTGATCGTGCAAGGTGCTGGTAGCGGTCCCGTAGCGCCGCGCTGTCCAGGACGTCCACCTCGCCGGCCTCAACACGCTCGCTTTCCTGGTCGATTTCATGCCGTCGCCGGGTGAGCTTCGCCAGTCGCGCCTCGGGGTCGGTTTCGGTGCCGAACGTCATCTGCCGCAGCAGATCGAAGATCGTATTCAGGCGCGACTCCGTACCGACGAACGAACGCCCTTCCAGCGACCGGACCGACGTGATCGCCTTCTCGACCGCGGCCGTGGCGTCGTAGTGCGCGTCAGAATCCGCCGGGTAATGCTTGCGCAGCCAGCCGTTCCCCGGTGCCGACCAGACATCCAGATACGCCTTCGCTGACTCGGGAAACGTGCCCTGTCCGAGCCGGTCATTGAGGGCGAACAACTCGCCGTCCAGCCGTTCGACAAGCTCCGCACCGGCAATCGAGCGCGCTCCCTGCTCGACGAACACCTTGTTGAAGAAGCTCAGTATCACTGCCGCATTGTCGGCCTTCAGCAGCCGCCAAGCAGCGCTCTGCTTCCGCGCAGCGACCAGGCGGTCGTAGTCCAACTCCATACATCCTGCCCTCTCACTGCCCCAGCAAGTACGACCGCATTTCCCGACAACAACGAAAATGCACGCCCCACTCGGTCGGCACTCATGCCCGCGCAACCGTGCAGAGGCACTCCGCGCCGGCCACAAGGAACCGTAGAGGCCACCACTGACAACGGACCTCGGCCAGAGCCGACGACGGGATGGGCCAGGCTGCCTCGGGGAAGGAAAAAGGCAGGCAAGGGGCCGGATACATCCGGATTCTGGATCGCTCCGATTCCTCGCCCTTGCGGCCATTCATTTCGAGTCCCGGCCGGGGATTTTGGCTCGCCTACCGGTCCGCTGTGCCCTGCCCCATCCGGACGAACGCGAGGCCGTGCCATCGCATCTTGATCGCGCCCGGTGAGAGCTGGGTCGGTTGCCGTCGACAGATCGGGCCACCGGAAAGCATGACAGATTACCCCAAGATCAGAAGAGTCCATGATCCGGTTGGGTTTTCTGTCGGAATTCCAGTCGTGGGGCGGGTCGGAGGGCGGCATTCGACAGGTGGTGCTCCTGGGGCGAGGCCTCAGCGAGGAAGCCGAGCAGCATCAGGTACCGGCTGCCGGTACAACAAGGCGGTTGCCACACGAGGCTCGACACACGCGTGTCGAGGACGGCGGCTGTTCCGTCCGGTCTCGATGGGCCCTCTCCCAGGGGACCCGCTCAGGGCGCCAGCTGAGCGCGGCGTGACGCTCCCGTCTCCGGCATCGCGGAGGTGTCGTCCAGCCGGTAGTCCAGTTCGGTAGAGACGTCGACCACTCCGTCCACGCCCCGGCAGAGGCGGACCACGACCGGGATCAGAGACTTGCGCTCGACGGAGCCCGTCAGTGAGACCCGGCCGTCGACCACGTGCACGGTGATCGCGGAGGGCGCGATGCCGAGCGTGCGGACGAGGACGTCCCGGGAGATCTCCTCACGGATGGCGCGGTCACCACGCAGGAAGACGCGGAGCAGATCGGCCCGGCTGATCACACCAACCAGCCGCCCGGCCTCGTCGACGACCGGCAGCCGCTTGACCCGGTGGCGCTCCATGACCTGGGCGGCCTCCACCACCGTCCACTGTGGCCTGGCACTCACGGCCGGGCTGTTCATCAGCCCCTCGGCCGTCGATGCCTCCGCCTTCGCACGGGCGGCAGGCTTCGGGTGCAGGACCGGCAGCAGACCGGCCGGGTCCAGTCGTGCCGCCTCCTTACGCAGCAGGTCCGCCTCCGAGACCACGCCCATGGGACGCTCGTCGTCGTCCACGACCGGTACGGCCGTGATGTCGTGCTCGGCGAGCAGCTGGGCGATCTCCTTGAAGCCGGTGTCCCGGCGTACCGATACGACCGATGTCGTCATAAGGTCGCTCACCATCCGGTGCCGCATGGCTCCCGCCTCCTGAAGTCGGGTTGTGGTGCTCGTTCCAGTGTCCGCCGCGGTGGGGCACCGCTCCATGGGCCGTCAGGTCCCCGACCGTGGCCCGACCGGACCGAACGGCCCCCGTGGAGCCAAGGAGTAGTCATGCTGGCAGGACGAGACTCCGACGGCGGAACGACAGGGTGCCCGCCGCGACGAGGGCCAGGGAGATCACGGTCAGAACGCCGATCGGGGCGGCCGTGACCTCCGCCGCCGGCGCCCTGGCCCCGTGGGTGAACACGGAGAGGTTCTGCGCCCACTGCGGCATGTTCAGGGTCGGGCCGAACAGTGGGCCCAGCAGGATGGAGGCGAGGAGCACCGACCAGGAGACCGGGACCGACCACCTCGGCAGCACTCCGACGGCGGCCGTCACGCAGCCGCTGATGACCATGGTCCCCGGCAGCTGCGCCAGGACCGCTCCGGTCAGGCCACGAAGCTGTCCGGCGGTGTCGCCCAGCACCTGCCCGGCGGTCAGACCCATGCCCAGCGCGAAGAGCAGGAGGAGGCCCGTCGCTGTGAGCCAGGTGCTCAGGACCTGGCTCAGAGCCCAGCGTGGCCTGCTCACCGCCGTGGCGAGGACGGATTCCAGCATGCCCTCGGGCTCCTCGGCGCGCACCCGCAGGAGAAGCTGGACAGTGCAGGCCGCGATGGCCATGGCGGCCATCGAGACGATCGACGTGAGGTAGGCGTCGGCGATCTCGTCCGTGCCGCCCATGCGCCGGTACCACTCCAGGGCGGAGCCCTCGAGGTCGTCGACCGAGCCGCTGACGGCGCCGAAGACCAGTCCGAACCCGAGCATGCCGATCGCCCAGCCCCACACCGCACCGCGCTGCAGACGCCGGATCAGCCCGAGGGGGCTGAGAAGTCCGGGGCGGGCGTCAGCGGGCCCCGGCTGCTCCCGGAGCATGCCTCGGCCGAAGTCCCGCCTCGCGGCGAGCGCGCCCGCGATGCCCATCATGACGATGAAGGATGCCGCGAACAGAATGAGCGGCCACCAGTGGTCGCCGCCGAAGGGACGCATCTGCTGTCCCCAACCGATTGGCGAGAGCCAGGCAGGCCACGCGCTGACCACTCGTAGCCCGCTCGTGTCCACGCTGCCGAGCATGTTCCCGACTGCGCTGAGCGGGAAGGCGAGTCCCAGGACCGCCACAGCCGTTCCGTTCGCGCCGCGGGAGCTCGAAGAGAGCTGAGAGGTGACCGCCGCCACACCGGTGAAGACCAGGCCGACGCCAGCGATCGAGGCGCCCGCGACGAACGAACCTTCCACAGGCTGCCCGTTCACGATCAGCGCCAGACCGAGTGCCACCGCGAGCACAGCATTCGCGGCCACCGCGACGACGACGGCCGACGCCAGGCTGCCGTACCGTCCGACGCCGGCTGAACCGACCAACTCGCTGCGGCCGGTGGCCTCGCTCTGCCGTGTGTGCCTCACCACGGCGAAGACGCTCATCAACGCGGCGAGGATCGCCAGCGTGACCTGGCTGCGGAGCATCGCGTACCCGCCGACCGTGGCACCCGAGGCCAGTCCGAGCATCCGCAGCGCGGGGTTGCCCGCCATGAACTCCGTCTCGTGGATCACATCCTGCTGCGTCGTCAGGGCGCCGACGGTCATGGCGGCGAAGGCGGCCATCAGCGCGGGTAGACCAGTGATCCAGGCGGGCAGAGCGACCCGATCGCGCCGGAACGCGAGCCGGGTGAGCGCAGCCGTTCCGGTCAGCGCACTCATCGCAGGCCACCGGAGCCCGGTGTGGCCTGCGCCGCGGCGACGCCTTCGTAGTGGCGCACGAACAGCTCTTCGAGTGTTGGCGGGGAGCTGGTCAGTGAGCTCACGTCGAACGCGACCAAGTGGCGCAGGACCCTGCCCAATTCGTCCGGGTCGACGCTGAAGCGCGCCCGGGTGCCGTCCACGTGGACGTCGTGTATCCCGGGCAGCTCCCGCAGGGTGCCCAGTGGCTTGCGGGTCTCCACGGCGACAGTCGTACGGGACAGGTGGCGCAGTTCGTCGAATGTCCCCGACTCTGCGGTCCGGCCCGCCCGGATGATGGTGACGCGGTCGCACAGCGTCTCCACCTCGGCGAGGATGTGGCTCGACAACAGCACCGTGCGGCCGGCGTCCCGCAGCTCCTGGACAACGTCCTGGAAGACCGCCTCCATCAGGGGGTCGAGACCAGAGGTCGGCTCGTCCAGGAGATACAGCTCGACGTCGGACGCCAGCGCGGCCACCAGGGCCACCTTCTGCCGGTTGCCCTTGGAGTAGGCACGGCACTTCTTGGCCGGGTCGAGCTGGAACCGCTCCAGCAGGACGGTACGGCTTTTCAGATCGAGACCACCGCGCAGGGCGCCCAGAAGGTCGATCACCTCGCCCCCGGTGAGGTTGGGCCACAGGTTCACCTCGCCTGGTACGTAGGCCAGACGACGGTGCAGGTTGACGGCCCCCCGCCACGGATCCCCGCCCAGCAGGCGCACCGAGCCGCCGTCCGCGCGCAGCAGCCCCAGCACGATCCGGAGTGTGGTCGTCTTGCCGGCCCCGTTCGGCCCCAGGAAACCGTGTACCTCCCCGGCCCGGACGGTCAGGTCGAGACCGTCCAGCGCCCGGGTCGTGCCGAACTGCTTGACCAGGCCGGACACGGAGATCGCCGTGGTCATGCCGCTTCACCTCATCACCAGTGCCGTACGGCGGGGCGGTCGCGACACGCCCCCTTTGCCCCTTCCCAGCACATCCCGCGGCGGTGAATCGGGGCAGGGGCCGAGCGGGCATCCGGCCCCGGGACCAATGGACCGGATCCGGGACCTGTGGCCGATCACCACTGCTGTCGCCGCCTACCGGCGTCGCGGCCCAGGCCGCCGTCCTGATCCCGTACCGTCCCCTGACGTGGACCGATACGGTGGCGCATGACCGGATCGGTCAGCGGTGGGTATGCCGAGGGGACCTGGAGGATCGCCGGTGGGAAGCCCCAGGGGAAGCGGGAGGGCCCGCGTACGGTTGCCCCAGCTGAGGCTGGACGAGCTGCTGGAGGAGCTCCAGGCACGCCTGGACGCGGCCCGCGGTACCCGTGACCGGGTGCACAGCCTGCTGGAGGCGGTGCTCTCGGTCGGCCGTGAGCTGGACCTGGAGCAGGCGCTGCGCAGCATCGTGCAGGCGGCGGCCGTGCTGGTGGACGCCGAGTACGCCGCCCTGGGCGTGATCGGACCAAACGGCAAGCGGCTGTCAGAATTTCTCACGGTCGGGGTCAGTGAGGAGCAGATCGCCCGGATCGGCCCCTTCCCCGAGGGTCACGGCATCCTAGGGGAGCTGATCCGGCACCCCGAGCCGTTGCGGTTGCCGAAGCTCTCGGAGCATCCCTCCTCGTATGGATTCCCGCCCCATCACCCGCCGATGAACACCTTCCTCGGCGTCCCGATCCGGGTGCGGGATCAGGTCTTCGGCAACCTGTATCTGACCGAGAAACGGGGTGGGGCGCAGTTCGACGACGACGACGAGTCGGTGCTGTCGACCCTGGCCGTGGCAGCCGGTGTGGCGATCGACAACGCCCGTCTGTACGAAGAGTCCCGGCTACGAGAACGCTGGCTTCAGGCGAGCGCGGAGATCACCCACAGACTGATGTCCGGCAGCGAACGCGGCGAGGTGCTCGGGCTGATCGCCGAACGGGCCAGGGCGATCACGGGCGCCGCCCTCGCGGTGGTCGCCGTACCGATGGAGGGCACCGACTCGCTCACGGTGGAACTGGCCATCGGGCAGGAAGCATGGGCGCACCGCGGGCTGGTCCTGCCCGTCGACGACAGCCTGATCGGCCGGGCCTTCTCGAACGCTGCACCGGTCACCAGTGCGAACGTCTCCCGCGGCGAGCACGGCGAGACGGGGGTGCCCTCGGCCGCAGGCGGGAAGAGGGTCTCGTCGGGTCCGCCGCGCTTCACCGGCCTCGGCCCGGCCGTGGCCGTCCCCGTCGGCAGCTCAGACGGCGTACGAGGCGTCGTCCTGCTCGTCCGTGAGACCGGCCAGACGGTGTTCACCGAGAAGGAAACCGAGCCGCTGCAGGGCTTCGCCGCCCAGGCCGCGGTCGCGATGGAACTGGCGGAACATCGCAGGGACGCCGAGCGGATCGCGCTACTGCAGGACCGTGACCGGATCGCCCGCGACCTGCACGACCTGGCGATCCAGCGGCTGTTCGCCACCGGAATGACGCTGCAGAGCGCGGGGCGCTTCATCGAGCATCCGCAGGCATCGGAGCGGGTGCTGCAAGCCGTGGACGACCTGGACGAGACCATCAAGATCATCAGGTCGACGATCTTCGGGCTGCGCTCGCGCGAGGACGCCGTGGGCCAGGGCCTGCGAGCCCGGATCGTCCGCGCGGCCGGGGAGGCCGCCCCAGTACTGGGCTTCGCACCCAGCCTGCGCATGGAAGGGCTGCTGGACACCCACGTCCCCCAGGAGACCGCCGAGCATGTGATGGCCGTCCTCACCGAGGCCCTGACCAACATCGCCCGGCACGCACACGCCGACCGGGCCGAGATCGCAGTGGAGACCGACGGCGACGAGCTGCGCCTCACCGTCTCCGACAACGGCGTCGGTATCCCGTCCCAGGGGCGCCGCAGTGGCCTGCGCAACATGGCCGACCGAGCTGAGCAGTTGGACGGCACGCTGGAGGTGTCCAGTCCTCAGGACGGCGGCGCGTGGCTGACGTGGCGGGTGCCGGTGGGCGAGGGGTAGGGAGCTCTTCGCCCCTCCCTGGTCACCTGCCGCCGGATGCCTGGCGCATGGCCAGGAACTGCGGGCGCGGCAACCGATGTGGTCACACCGGCGACGACCGCACCTACCGCTGCATCTGTACGCGGAGGGGCTCTCGGCACACGGCCGGGGCCGGGGCCGGCGGCACCATCGCCGTCCGCGTCGAACTCGCCCCGGACGGCCCCCACCCCCGTGTCGAGCCGGTCATTCGTCGTTCTTCAGCTGGCCCGCCCTGTCGATTGCGTTGGCGGACAAGGCGGCCGACGACGGTGTCGAGGTGACCGAGGAGGCTGTGATCGGCCAAGCCGGTCCGCATCTGGCGGACGCCTCTCGTAACGCCTCGCTGGTCGTCGTCGGCCGCAAGAACCGCCACGCCTCACTGGGCCCACACATCGGCCCAGTCGCCCACGAGGTGCTCCACCACGCCTCCGCACCGGTCGTGGTGGTACCGCACGACTGAGACGTCGGGGCGCGGAGGCGCTGAGCGCTCGGCCGTCGAAGGCATCCGCCGGTCAAGGAGTGTCGTCACCCAAGAGGGGCGTGTCGCCTGAGGGTACGGCCTTGTGCCCCCTTGGGTCCTGCCGCGAGTCCTGCTCGCACGCACATCGGTGGCGGCCGTCGCGCCCCCGTCTCCCGGCCATGACCTCGCGGCAGGACCCAAGAGACCCCGCCGCAAGGGCCGTTCGGCCTCTGCAGACCCTCCTGACATACGGGTGAGGCTGGTGCGACCCAACCGGGACGAAGGCACATGGGAGGTGCCATGGCTGCTTCCACCACCCCTACCACCGCCGCCTCCGCACTGCGTGCCGCGCACGAACGGTTCGTGACCGGCTCCGGCACGCTGCCGGAGGTGCGGAGCCTGGTGGCCGACTCGTGGCGGCGCTGCGCGGCGTGCGGCGTACGTCCTGACGGCAGCCTTCTGCCGCCCCTGCGCAGCACATCCGGAGAGCTGGCCGCGTACCGGCGCAACCATCCGCTGGCCGCAGTGCTGCCTTTGTTCCGGGAGCTGCTGGGGGCCGGTGCCGCGGACGACGGTCACGTCTTCGCGGTCGGCGACGCCGACGGGACCCTGCTCTGGGTCGAGGGCGACTCCGCGGCCGTGCGCCGGGCCGAGCGGATGCACTTCGTCGAGGGGGCCGTGTGGTCCGAGGCTCAGGCCGGTACGAACGCCCCGGGCCTCGTGCTGGAGGTGGGGCACCCCGTCCAGATCGTGGCCGGCGAGCACTACAGCTCCGCCGTGCACGACTGGTCGTGCGCCGCGGCACCCGTCCGTGACCCCGCTTCCGGCCGGGCTCTGGGTGTGGTCGACCTCTCCGGCGGCGACACCATCGCCACACCGCCCGCCCTGGCCGCAGTGCGCGGGGCCGCGCTGGCGGCAGAGGCGGAGCTGGTCTGCACACGGTTCGCTCCGAGGGCTCTGCTCGGCCCCGACGGACGGGTTTTGTCCGTGTCTGCCGCCGGAGGCGACCGTGGCATACGACTTGCGGCGCTGGGCCGGGACAGTGTCCTCCTGGAAGTCGCCGGAGAGGTCCACCGGCTGAGCCCGCGGCACAGCGAGATCGTGGTGGCGCTCGTTCTGGAGGGCCGTGGCGTGCCGGGGAACCGGCTCGCGGTGGACCTGTCGGAGCGGGAAGTGCCCGCCTCGACGCTGCGCGCCGAGATGACCCGGCTGCGCGCGGTTCTCGGGCCCGATCTGCTCGGATCACGACCGTACGGGCTGATGTTGCCAGTGCGCACCGACTTCGGGGAGGTGGCTGCACTGCTCACCGAAGGCCGGGTGGCCGAGGCGCTGGAACTCTACTCCGGTCCGCTGCTGCCGCGTTCCGAGGCGCCTGTTGTCGTGGAACACCGGCGGGCGCTGGAGCAGCAGATACGCGGTGCCGTTCTCGGTGGCGGTGAAGTCCTGCTGCTGCGCCGCTGGGTGAACACGGCCTGGGGAGCCGACGACGCCACGGCGTGGCAGGCCCTCGCCCGAGGACTGCCGTCCGGTTCCCCCCAGCGGGCCGCCGCAGCGGCCCGCGCCCGCGCACTCGACGTCGCCGTTGCTGTCCCGTCGCAGGTCCGGCGGCATGCAGCGGTATTGCAGCCTTCCCATTCCTAGCGTGCAGAACATCACCACAACCCTTGCGAAAGGTGACGATCATGCGGTACGAGCCTCCGGGCAGACCCGGCAGTCCAGTGGATGTCGCGCCCCGGTACGAGAACTTCATCGGCGGCAAGTGGGAGGCACCCACGACAGGTGAGTACTCCACCAACCTGTGCCCCGCCACCGCCAAGGCGATCTGCGAGGTCCCGAAGTCGGGACCCGAGGACATCGAACTCGCCCTGGACGCCGCCCACTCCGCCAAGGACAAGTGGGGCGAGGCGTCCACCACGCAGCGGGCCGCGGTGCTGAACGCCGTCGCCGACGCCATCGACGCGCACCGCGAGGAACTCGCCGTCGCCGAGAGCTGGGACAACGGCAAGCCGGTCCGCGAGACCCTCGCCGCCGACATCCCCCTGGCGGCCGACCACTTCCGCTACTTCGCGGCCGCGATCCGCGCCGAGGAGAGCTCGATCACCGAGATCGACAAGGAGACCATCGCCTACCACTTCCACGAGCCACTGGGCGTGGTCGGACAGATCATCCCGTTCAACTTCCCGCTGCTGATGGCCGCGTGGAAGCTCGCCCCTGCCCTCGCCGCGGGGAACGCCACGGTGATCAAGCCGGCGTCGCCGACCCCGTGGTCGATCCTGAAGCTGATGGAGGTCATCGGCGACCGCCTGCCGCCCGGAGTCCTCAACGTCGTCAACGGCCCCGGCGCCGAGATCGGCAAGGCGCTGGCCACCAACAAGCGCATCGCCAAGGTCGCCTTCACCGGTGAGACCACCACCGGCCGCCTGATCATGCAGTACGCGGCGCAGAACATCATCCCGGTCACCCTGGAGCTGGGCGGCAAGTCGCCGAACATCTTCTTCAACGACGTGACCGCGGCCGACGACGACTTCCTGGACAAGGCGGTCGAGGGACTCGTCCTGTACGCGTTCAACAAGGGCGAGGTCTGCACTGCCCCCTCACGCGCACTCATCCAGGAGGACATCTACGAGGAGTTCATGGGCCGCTGCCTGGAGCGCATCCGCGCCATCAAGCAGGGTGACCCGCTCGACACCGCGACCATGATCGGCCCGCAGGTGTCGAAGCAGCAGGTCGAGAAGATCGCCTCGTACGTCGAGATCGGGCTCAAGGAAGGCGCCGAACTGCTCGTCGGAGGTCACCGGCCCACGCTCGGCGCGGAGTTCGAGAACGGCTACTTCTACGAGCCGACCGTCCTCAAGGGCCACAACAAGATGCGGGTCTTCCAGGAGGAGATCTTCGGACCCGTTCTCGCGGTCACCACCTTCAGGAACGAGGCCGAGGCACTCGAGATCGCCAACGACACGCTGTACGGCCTCGGGGCCGGCGTGTGGAGCCGCGACACCAACCGCACCTACCGGATGGGCCGCGCCATCAAGGCCGGCCGCGTCTGGACGAACTGCTACCACCAGTACCCCGCGGGTGCTGCGTTCGGTGGCTACAAGGTCTCCGGCATCGGCCGCGAGACGCACAAGATGATGCTCGAGCACTACAGCCAGACCAAGAACCTCCTGGTCAGCTACGGCACCAAGCCGCTCGGGCTGTTCTAGCCGTACCAGCGATCCCAGTGGATCCGAAGGGGTGCACCGACATGCCCGCGACGCTAGAGAACGGCAACGCCGGGCGCGTCACCGCCACCCGGGCGGCGCACCGGGCCATCAGGGCCCTGCGCGCCGCCCACGGCCGGCCGGTGATGTTCGTCCAGTCCGGCGGCTGCTGCGACGGCAGCGACCCGATGTGCTTCCCGGGCGGCGAATTCGCCCTCGGCGAGGGCGACATGCTGCTCGGCGTCCTGGACGGCGGCACCTTCCACATCGACGCCGACCTGTACGAGGCACTCGGCCGCCCGCGCCTCGTCCTGGACGTCGAGGAGGGAACACCGGGCGGTTTCTCCCTCGCAGCAGGGGACGGGCTGCGTTTCGTCACACGGATCGAGGAACCGGCAGAGAGCCGGCTTCCGGCATACAGCCCAGTTGAGGAGCTGATCATGAAGGCAGCAGTCGTCACCGACCTCGGGAAGCCTCTGGAGATCCAGGAACTCCCCGTCCCCGAACCCGCCCCCGGCCAGGTACTCGTCCGTATGGAGGCCTCCGGCCTCTGCCACACCGACATCCACGCCGCCCACGGCGACTGGCCGGTCAAGCCACAGCCGCCGTTCACCCCCGGCCACGAGGGCGTCGGCCCCGTGCAAGCCGTCGGCGAGGGCGTCAGCGCCGACCTGGTCGGCAAGCGCGTCGCCATCCCGTGGCTCGGCTCGTCCTGCGGCACCTGCCGCTACTGCGTCTCCGGCTGGGAGACGCTCTGCGAGAGCCAGGTCAACTCAGGCTACTCCGTGGACGGTTGCTACGCGGAGTACGCCGTAGCCGACGCGGGCGCCGTGGTCCCGGTACCCGAGGGCGTGTCGTCCTTCGACGCGGCCCCGCTGACCTGCGCCGGCGTCACCACGTACAAGGCGATCAAGGTCGCGCACGTGGTGCCCGCCGAGCGGGTCGCCGTCTTCGGCGTCGGCGGCCTTGGCCACCTGGCTGTGCAGTATGCCCGTCTCGTGGGCGGCTTCGTCACCGCCGTCGACCTCGAACCCGACAAGCTGGGCCTGGCCCACCGGCTCGGCGCCGACCAGATCGTCAACGCCCGTTCGCACGACCCGGTCGAGGAGATCAAGAAGGCCGGCGGCGCGGACGTGGCCGTCGTGCTGGCCGCCTCGCCCAAGGCGTTCGAGCAGGCCTACCGGTCCCTCAACCGGGGCGGCCGTCTGGTCATGGTCGGCCTGCCCGCCGACAACGCCGCGATCAACGTCCCGATCTTCGAAACCGTGCTCAGCGGGATCTCCGTCATCGGCTCCATCGTCGGCACCCGCCAGGACCTGGCCGAGGTGTTCGCGCTGCACGCCGCCGGACGCACCCAGGTCATCGCCGAACCACGGCGCCTGGACCAGGTCAACGAGTCCTTCGACGAGGTCCTCGGCGGACGGGCCGAGGCAAGACTCGTCTTCCAGTTCTGAGAGTGCTGCGGCCCGGCACCACCGGGTCACAGGGAGAGGCAGCAGATCATGGCAACCCTCACCATCGGTGCCGTACGGGAGCGGGCGCCCGGCGAACGCCGCGTCGCCCTCGTCCCCGAGGCCGTAACCCTCCTGCGCCGGGCGGGACTTGACGTGCTGATCGAGAGCGGTGCCGGCTGCGGTGCCTGGTTCACCGACGCCGAGTACACCGACGTCGGCGCAACCGTCGTACCCCCGGACGAGCTGTACGCGCGCGCGGACGCCGTCCTGTGCGTCGGCCCGCCGGACCCGGAGACGGCTCAGTCCCTGCGCGCCGGGCAGACCCTGTTCGGCCTGCTCGAACCACTGCGCCACCCCACCCTGGTCGCGGAGCTGACCGGGCGCGGGGTGCGCACGGTGAGCCTGGATCTGCTGCCGCGCACCCTCAGCCGCGCCCAGTCGATGGACGCGCTGACGTCCCAGGCCAGTGTCGCCGGCTACAAGGCGGCACTGGTGGCGGCCCACTCGTACGACCGGTTCTTCCCGATGCTGACCACCGCGGCGGGCACCATGCGCCCGGCACAGGTCCTCGTCCTCGGCGCCGGAGTGGCCGGGCTGCAGGCGATCGCCACGGCCCGCCGCCTCGGTGCCGTCGTCACGGCCTACGACGTACGCCCCGCGTCACGAGGGGAGGTGGAGTCGCTCGGCGCCCGGTTCCTCGACATCCAGAGCCCGCCGAACGGGGAACCGGGGGCCGGACAGGGCGGCTACGCACGGGAGTTGACCGAACAGGAACAGCGGGCCCAGCGGGAGGCGCTCGACGCGCACATCGCCCGCTCCGACATCGTCATCACCACGGCCCAAGTACCGGGCCGCAAGCCACCGTTGCTGGTGACCGCCGCCGCTGTCGAGCGGATGAAGCCCGGCTCGGTCGTCGTAGACCTGGCGGCGAGCGAACTTGGCGGCAATGTGAAGGACACCGAGCCCGACAAGACCACCGTCCTGGACAACGGGGTCACCCTGATCGGTGCCGGACGCCTGCCGTCCGCGATGGCGACCGCCGCGTCCACGGCGTACGCCCGCAACCTTGTCGCGCTACTGCGCCACCTGGTGCGCGACGGCAAACTGGTCCTCGATCCGGCCGACGAGATCACGGCCGCACTCATGGGAGGAGCGTCATCATGAACAACCTCGATCTCCTCACCGCGATCACCGTCTTCGTGCTGAGCGTCCTGGTCGGCATCGAGGTCATCAGCAAGGTCCCCGCGACCCTGCACACCCCGCTGATGTCCGGCTCCAACTCGGTGCACGGCATCGTCGTCATCGGCGCGATGCTGATCGCGGCCGAGTCGCACACCTGGCTCGGTTACGTCCTGGCCTTCGTGGCCATGGTATTCGGCGCCATGAACGTCGTCGGCGGTTACGTCGTCACCGACCGGATGCTGGAGATGTTCAAGGCCAGGCCGGCCACCGAGAAGACAGTTGCTGACACACTCGAGAAGGCGGAGGTGTGACCGCCATGGACACCGTGTCCAACGCCGTCCACTACATCTTCCTGGCCGCGGCCGCGTGCTTTGTGATGGGTTTGCACCTGATGAACCACCCGCGCACGGCCCGCCGAGGCAACACCCTCTCCGCCGGGGCCATGGCCCTCGCGATCGCCGCCACCGTGTGGCTGGTCATGGACGAGAACGTGATCAGCAGCACCGGCTGGCTCGTCCTGATCTCGGGAGGCGTCCTGGGCGCGGCGCTCGGCCTGTGGGCCGCGAGGGAAGTCCAGATGACGGCCATGCCGCAGCTGGTCAGTCTCTTCAACGCCGTGGGCGGCGGCGCGGCCGCGCTCATCGCGGTGGGCGACCTCCTCCAGGCCGACCACCCGGCCGCCCTGGGCGCACGGGTCTCGCTCCCCGGCGCCCTGGACATCGTCATCGGCGCCGTCACATTCTCCGGATCGCTGATCGCGGCGGGCAAGCTGCAGGGCGTCGTCTCCGGGGCGCCGGTCGTGTTCCCGGGGGCCCGGCTGCTCAACGTCCTGCTTCCGGCCTCCTTCGTCGCCGGCGCGGTCTGGCTGATGCTGGCGCCCGACAGCCAGGTCGCGCTGTACGGGCTCGTCGTCGTGGCGCTGCTCTTCGGCGTGACGATGGTGTTGCCGATCGGCGGCGCCGACATGCCCGTGGTCATCTCCCTGCTGAACGCCTTCACCGGGTCTGCTGTCGCGATGGCGGGCTTCGTGCTCGACGAGACCGCGCTCATCATCGCGGGCATGCTCGTCAGCGCGTCGGGCGGCATCCTCACCAAGCTGATGGCCCACGCCATGAACCGCTCCATCGCCAACATCATCGTCGGCGGCTTCGGCACCGGCGACAGCGCTCCGGCGACGGCCGACACAGGCGGAGCACCCGCCCAGGTACGGTCGGTCTCCGTGGACGACGTGGCGATCCAGCTGGCGTACGCGAGCAAGGTCATTTTCGTCCCGGGGTACGGACTGGCCGCCGCTCAGGCACAGCACGAACTCGGTGACCTGGCCAAGACGCTGACGGACCACGGCGTCGACGTCAGCTACGCCGTTCACCCCGTCGCAGGGCGCATGCCGGGACACATGAACGTCCTCCTGGCGGAGGCCAACGTGCCCTACACCCAGCTGAAGGAGATGGACGACGTCAACCCCGAGTTCCCACAGGCCGATGTCGCCCTCGTCATCGGCGCCAACGACGTCACCAACCCGATCGCCCGCCGCCCCGGCAACGCGATCTCCGGCATGCCGATCCTCGACGTCGACAAGGCCAAGAGCATCGTCGTCATCAAGCGCTCGATGGGCCACGGCTACGCGGGCGTCGACAACGAGCTCTACACCGACCCGAAGACCGGGATGTTCTTCACCGACGCGAAGAAGGGACTATCCCAACTGAAGGCAGCCGTCGGAGAGTTCGTCCGCTGACCGCCGCGACGGCAGCGCTCCCGCGGCAACAGCGGATCCCACTGATCGTCGCGAAACGTCGTCAGGTCACGTCATGCGGCGAACCGTCCACGCAAGGCGCTCGGCCGGGAGACCCGGCCGAGCGCCTTGCGTGGACGGCCGTCGAGTCCGGCGGCGACGGCGGCCCAGGGCCGTGGACCGGGAGGTCGGTGCCCCAGGGGAAGTGTTTCGCAGCGGTCCGTTGGTGTCGGTCAGTTCAGGCACGCAGGCAGCGT
This sequence comes from Streptomyces sp. NPDC019531, assembly GCF_044903305.1. Classification (NCBI taxonomy): domain Bacteria; kingdom Bacillati; phylum Actinomycetota; class Actinomycetes; order Kitasatosporales; family Streptomycetaceae; genus Streptomyces; species Streptomyces sp. NPDC019531. The sequence goes on from NZ_JBJDQL010000031.1 coordinate 83,684, forward strand.
CGTGACGGTGCCCGCGAGCGTGTCGCGCGCGGGCACCGTGGTGTGGCCATGCTTCAGGTGGAGGCTTCTTCGGTCGGCAGCCGGAGCTCCGTCTTCGCCGAGAACAGATGCACGGCCGTCGGGTTGACGGCGACGCGCAACTCCTCCCCCTTGTCGTACGACTGCCGTCCCGGGGCACGGACGACCACCTGTGCGGCATCCGTGCCGACCTTCGCGGTCGTGTGGAGATACGTGACGGCGCCGGTGTCCTCGACCGCGTCGACCACGACATCCAGTCCGGGCGTCTCGCAGTCCTCCCGGGAAACGATGGCGAACTGCTCGGGCCGGACACCGAGGACGACCTCCGTTGAGCCCTCCTCATATGCGGCCCGCAATGCCGACCGGGGCAACGGCAGGACCAGCCCGCCCCGTTCGATCCCGTTCGCGGTGAGCGGGAGACGGAAGAGATTCATCGCGGGCGAGCCGATGAACCCGCCGACGAACGCGTTCGCGGGGCGCTGGAACACCTCCCTGGGCGTGCCAACCTGCTGCAGCACGCCGTCCTTCATGACGGCCACACGGTCCCCCATGGTCAGAGCCTCGACCTGGTCGTGGGTGACGTAAACCGTGGTGGTGCCGAGTCGTCGTTGCAGCGAGGCGATCTGCGTTCGGGTCTGGACCCGCAGCTTCGCGTCCAGGTTGGACAGCGGCTCATCCATGAGGAAGACCTGCGGTTCGCGGACGATGGCCCGCCCCATCGCGACCCTCTGGCGCTGGCCACCGGAGAGAGACTTGGGCTTGCGGCCGAGGTAGTCGTCGAGGCCGAGGATGCCTGCGGCCTCGGCGACGCGGCGCCGCACATCGTCCTTGCGCACCTTCGCGATCTTCAGGGCGAAGCCCAGGTTGTCCGCCGTCGTCATGTGCGGGTAGAGCGCGTAGTTCTGGAACACCATGGCGATGTCACGGTCCTTGGGCGGGAGATGGGTGACGTCCCGGTCGCCGATGCGGATCGTCCCGGAGTCGACGTCCTCCAGCCCGGCGAGCATGCGCAACGTAGTGGACTTGCCGCAGCCCGACGGGCCCACAAGGACCATGAACTCGCCGTCGCCGATCTCCAGATCGAGCGCGTCGACGGCCGGATGGCTCATCTTCGGGAACAGCCGCGTTGCCTTGTCGAAGGTGACGGACGCCATGATTTTCCCCTCCCTGACGGCCCCCTCAGTGGCGCAGCGGGAAGATCCGGCACGGAGCGAGGGGGCCTCCTGCGCCTGACGGTGTTACGCCCTCAGGTTCGAACGGCGCCCACTGGCGCGGCAGGTCCTCGACGTCCCCACCTATGGGCCGGTAGGCCCTGTCGGCGTGCGGCAGGAAGCACAAGCTCTGCGGTCCCACGGTCAGCGGCCCACAGGGATACGCGCAAGGGCAGGAAAGGCCGCCCAGACCCGTCCAGGGACCCATCGGCCCATGGCACGGCACCCATGTCCTCGCAAGCTGGGGAACCACCAAGGCCGTTCGGCCCCGACTCCGAGGAGACCGACGTCATGACCACTGTGGTACCTCACCCGACGGTTCGCACCACCGGCCCGCGCTGCTCACGTTCCTGGGTGGCATAGGAACGGTCACCGGCAGCAAGTTCCTCGTCGAGAGCGACCACGCCCGTGTACTCGTCGACTGCGGGCTCTTCCAGGGCCTCGCCGACCTGCGCAGGCGCAACTGGCGTGGCCTGCCCTGCGACGCCGCGGACATCGAGGCCGTGGTCGTCACCCACGCCCACCTCGACCACTGCGGATATCTGCCCCGACTCGTCCGTCACGGCTTCCAGGGACGGATCGTGACGACGGAGTCCAGCGCTCGCCTCATGGAGATCGTGCTGCGGGACAGCGCCAAGCTGCAGACAGAGACCGCCCGGCATGCCAACGAGCACAGCTGGTCCAAACACCGGCCGGCACAGCCGCTGTACGACGACTCAGACGTTGACCGCACCCTCGAACTCGTCGCCCCGGTACCGACCTGCACATCGACCGACATCGCCGCCGGAACCAGGCGCACGCTGCACCCCGCCGACCACATCCTCGGATCGGCCTGGGCCCGGCTGACCTTCGAGGACGGAGATACGCTGGCCGTCAGCGCGACCTGGGCCGCCCCGGCCATCCTCCCCCAGGGGGGGGACCCCCTGCTGCGCCCTCCGGAGCCGTTCTCCGGAGCGGATGTACTGCTCATGGAGTCGACGTACGGCAACCGTCGCCACGAAGACGAGGCGGGACGGACACACTTCGCCGACGTGCTGAGCCGTACCCTCGCCCGCGGCGGCACCGTCGTCATCCCGGCCTTCGCCCTCGACCGCACCGAGGTCGTCCTGCACGAACTCGCCGAACTCCGCCGGGCGGGCCGGATCCCGGCAGCCGTTCCCGTGTACATCGACAGCCTGATGGCTCTCGCCGCCCTCGATGTCTACCGGGACGCCATCCTCACCCGGGATCCCGAGTTGCGCCCGGAGGTGACGGCGGCGGGCACGGCCGCGCGGAGTCCCGAGCCGTTCCTCGCCGTGCGGTCGATCCAGCAGTCCCTCGACATCAGCCGCGGGGGCGGACCCGCCATCATCGTGTCGGCGTCCGGCATGGCCACTGGCCGCGTCCTGCACCACCTCCGACGTCTGCTGCCCGACCCGCGCAACGCCGTCGTCGTGGTGGGCTTCGCCGCTCAGGGCACGCGTGCCCGGGATTTGGTCGACGGCGCCAAGGCGCTCAAGATGATCGGTGAGTGCGTGCCGGTGCGCGCTCAGGTCGCCGGCGTACCGCGCTTCTCGGCCCACGCCGACGCCACCCGGATCATCGACTGGCTGCGCGGCGCCCCCCACCCCGCGCACCACCTACCTGGTGCACGGTGAGCCCGACGCAGCCGACGCCCTGCGTGACCGCATCGACCGGACTCTGGGCTGGGCCGCCGTCGTACCGCGCTCCGGGGAGCGCGTACTCGTCCGGTGACAGTGAGGGCCCACCGGCTCCTCGACGAGCCGCCCGGTCGGCGTGGAGAGCTTCGTCCGTGTTCCGCCGCACGGCGATGAGCCAGCGGTCACGGACCGGCCCGCACGGCCCGGCACAGGGGCCACTCGCGGCCTCTTCCCGGGCCTATCGGCCCATGTGCCGGAATCCGTATCGGAGTTGGCTGGGAGTGAGAAGAACGACGCCGATCCGAAAGGAGCCAGGACAGTGGGTACGAGTCTGACACCGGAGTTCTGGGAGCGGTTCGCCGTTCTGCTGGTCGTGTCGATCGGTGTGACATGTGTCCTCACCGCAGCGTTCGACGCGCTGGCGGTTCGGCTCCTGCGTCGTCGTGTCCGCAGCCAGTCGGAGCAGGGCGGGGCGGCGTCGACGGTCGCGGACCACCGCACTTCCGTCCGCGCCTGAGGGGCACGGCCGTGGTCGCCGACCTTGACAGGATCCCCAAGCCGATCGTCGCAGGACCGGAAATGAAAGCGCTGGCCCGCTTCTGCCGGGCTCATGACGTGGACCGGCATCGTGGAAGCGGACGGCATGGGTCCCAAGCCACCAGCGATGATCGCCCGTGGCTCGGGCAGGCACGAGCGCATCCAGGACGGCCGCTGGATCCCGCACGCTGACGTGGCAACTGCACTGGGTCGTCGGCTGAGACCCGGCGTCTGGCGTCTGGTGTCTACCGGGCGACGTTCGCGGACTGCTACGGCCGCTGCGGCGTCATGCGCGGGCGCATCGACGGGGATAGGCTCAACTCGAGACGGTCGGTGAGCCGACGGTCCGGCTGCGCCTGGTGTGGGACGCGACGGATCCGCTGGACATGCTGTGGCGGAACGAGACGTCGGTGGACGGCGACCCCTGGACGCTGGTCGAGGCGTATGACGAATGTGTAGCACACCCGGTGACGGGAGGAACGTCATGCGCAGGTATGGCGAGAGGATCAACGAGCGCGGCTCGCCGCCCACCGGCGACGCCTTTCCACCGACCGCGACGACCGCCTCGGGCCCCCGGGGTCGACCGCGCCGCATCGACACCGAACCGTTTCCGTCCAGCCGGCGGCTGGTGGTCGCCGCGGAGCGTGCCGGACGGCGTATGGCTCCCATGCACAGCCTCATCGAACTCGACGTCACGACGGCGCGGAACCTGCTCGCCGTCGCCGACGGGCCGGTCTCCTTCACCGCGTTCGTGGTGGCGTCCGTCGCCCGGGCCGCGGCAGCGCACCCCGACACGCACGCCTACCGGAACTGGCGCGGCCGCCTCGTCCGCCATCAGCACGTCGACGTGACCACCCTGGTGGAAGTCGAGACGGGCCAGGGTCCCTTCGCCCTCCCGCACGTCCTGCGGGACGCCGACGCGCGGGACGTCCGGGACCTCACAGCAGAGCTCCGCGCGGTCAAGGCCGATCACTCGGTGACGGGCACAGGACGGATGCTCGATCGCTTCGGTCCCGCCGTGACCCGGGTGCCAGGCCTGGTGCCGGCCATGTACATGATGCTGGCCCGGTCCGTGCGCCTACGGCAGCTGACCGGAACCGTCGCGGTCACTGCGGTCGGCATGTTCGGCGCCGGCGGCGGCTTCGGTATCGCCCCGCCCACGCTGATGCCCCTCCAGGTGGTCATCGGAGGGATGACCCGGCGGCCCCACGTCGTGGACGGGCAGATCGAGGCCCGTGACGTGCTGGACCTGACCATCACCTTCGACCACAACGTGATCGACGGCGCACCCGCCGCCCGGTTCGTGGCGGATCTCCGCCTCCTCATCGAGCACGCGGAGCCCCTGCGCACGGACGATGACGAACAGGGGCAGGGCTCCAGCGGACCCGGGTGAGCCCTGCCGTCGCCGTCCTGCCTCATCCGCGGGCCATCCCGTCGGCGATCCCGGAGGCCCAGGCGTCGATGGCGTCCCAGTCTCGGTAGTCGCCGAACCGGCCGCCCAACAGGTGGAACAGGATGCGTCCGGTGACGGGCAGCTGGTCCCGTACCACGACACCGGAGAACAGCCGATGGTCCCGGTACGACAGGTCACCGGGCAGACTCTCGACGATCACCGGGATCTCCTTGTCCGCCATGCGCCTCCAGGGTCCGCGCAGAGCGCCTGGCATGCCGACGCTGAAGATCCATACCGGCCGGGAGCCCAGTATGTCGAGGTTCTGACGTACGAAGTCCTTGGCCGGGTCCAGCCAGGTCTGTCCGTGGACGGCGCTGCCCAGGACGAACGCGTTGTACGCGTCGGCGTCGTCCACCGCCTCCATGGACCGCGCCTCGGCTTTGAGTCCCGCTTCGCTCAGCTTGGTGGCCAGTCGCTCGGCGATCTCGCGCGTCGAGCCGTGCGCGGTCGCGTAGCCCACCAGGATGTCCATGACGTCACCTCGACTTTCCTCGACTTAGGCGAGCTCCGGGGGCCGAGTCCGCGGTGCCCGAGGGCACGACCCGCTTCACCGCGGCTACGCGGCACCGCTTCGGGCGAGAGAGGGTGCCGCGACGGCCCCGAGCGGCGTCGCGACCCGCTCCGTGGCAGGCACCGCCACCACAGGGACCGCCGCGTTCCGCAGGCAGGCACGGCCGACCGCACCGATCGCGGGCTGTCCGTACTGTCCGTGTGCCCTGCGCCCGAGGGCGAGCAACAGGGCGCCGCTCGCCAGTTGCACCAGTACCCGCCCGGGCGGGCCCCCCACCAGGACGGCGCGTACGGCACCGGCACCGTGGACCTGCGGGCCGAAAACCTTCCGCACCGTCGCGGCGAGCACTTCCGCGTCCTGGACCCGCTCATCGGCGGGGATCGGACACGCTGACGCGGGTGCACAGGAGGCCATGCTGCGCCCCGCCGGTACCCAGGCGTGTAGGCGACGACGTCCGCACCCAAAGCTCCGGCCTGCTCGAAGGCCCAGCGCAGCGCGGCCATGGACGCCTCGGACCCGTCGACGCCCACCACGATGCTGTTGCCGTGAGCGAGTTCGGTCATGGCAGTCTCCTCGATGGTCTCTTGTCTCGACGGTGACCCGAACCGGGTAGGCAAGGCGTGGGCCATGGGGCTCCGTCCAGGTGCCGAACGGTCCCTTGTCGGCGGTGGTCGCAGGCGACTCGGTACGGCGACGCCGGCTTTGCGTGCGCGGCGGCGTGCGCCACGGCGAGCTCGGCGTCCTCCCACGGGCCGACCGGCCGACACGGGACGCAGTGGTGTGTCTCAAGGGCGGCGCCGGGCGGAAGGGGCGCTCCCCCGTTCGAACGGAGGTGACGGCCTGGGGAGGTACGGCGGATCGCGCGATCCTTCAGTCGTGTGAACACGACCCTGCCCACGCCGCCGCCTTCGTCGTGACGGAACTCGTCTCCGACACCGGTGACCACGACCAAGGAGAGCAGCCATGCTCCCGCTCCCCTGCTTCGGGCCCGTGACCGTCCCGCGCCGCCTGCGGAGTACGGCGGCATGGGCCGAAGGTCCCGCGCAAGCACCCGAAACGCCCCTGTTGCCGCCCGGCCCGGGGTGCGACGGTGATGACGGAACGCTCTGCTGCGCGATCTCCGCAGCCCGGCGAAAGGTGGTGAGGGAGATGGCTCTGCCCCTGGTCGTGGGCGTCGACGGATCGGATGCGAGTCTGCTGGCGGTGGACTGGGCGGTGGACGAAGCTGCCCGGCTCGGCCTGCCACTGCGCCTGCTGTACGCCTCGCTGTGGGAACGCTACGAAGGTGCTGTCTCTCCGGACAGCCCGGAGGACCCGTCCGAGGAGGTGATGGGGGAGAACATCGTCGGATCCGCGGCGGAGCGCGCCGGACGGCGCAACGCGGACGTGAAGGTCTCCTCCGAGATGGTGCCCGAAGAGGCGGTGGACGGCCTTCTGCGCGCAAGCCACAACGCCTTTGCCCTCGTGACGGGAGCACGCGGCCGCGGCGCGCTGAAGGAACTACTCCTCGGCTCGGTCAGCCTGACGGTGGCGGCCCGCGCCCACTGCCCGGTGATCGTGGTCCGGGGTGACAAGGCCGGCTTGGACGGTACCCACGAGCGGATCCTGCTCGGTGCGGGGGAGCCCTCGTCGTGCCGTGAAGCGGTGCGCTTCGCTTTCGACGAGGCCGAAGCGCGCAAGTGCACCCTGGATGTCGTACGAGCCTGGCGCTGCCCCGCGCACGAGACGGCCGACCATCCCCTGCTGGTCGGGGAGCCCGCGCATTACCACGAAGAGCAGGCGTCCACCCTGCTGGACGCTCTTCTTCACGACGTCGTCGTGGACCATCCGAGTGTCCGGGTGCGCCGTACCACGGTCGAAGGACCGGCCCGCAAGGTGCTGCTGAACCGCTCCGCCGCCGCAGACCTCCTGATCATCGGTGCCCGGCGCAGGCACGGTCACTTCGGCCTCCAGCTGGGCCGGGTGGGGCACACACTGCTCCATTACGCGGACTGCCCGGTGGCGATCGTGCCGCAACGGGACTGACCGTGAACCACACCTCCTCGTCCGGCTCGGCCCTACTCGCCAGGGAGTAACGTATGACGGTCCCCGTCGCGATCGACGGCCTCGGCCGGCACGGCGACGAGTGCGGCTCCGGCAAGCGGCTGCCCGTCCTCACCGCCCACACGGCAGGGCAGCGGCCGTGAACGCCCCGGTCGCCGGGCCCCCATCCCGCGCCGCACTCGCGCCCTTGCTCCGGGACGTCCGAGCCGTCGTCCTCGACACCGACGGTGTGATCACGGACTCGGCCCGGGTACACGCTGCGGCGTGGAAGACCGCATTCGACGCCTTCCTACGCGAGCACCCGCCCGAGAACCCCGACCTGCGGCGCCCGTTCGATCCGCAGGACGACTACCTGCGGTATGTGGACGGCAGGTCACGCGTCGACGGCGCCGCCGCCTTCCTAGCCTCACGAGGCTTCGCGTCGTCGGCCGAGATGGTGCAGGCCGTCGCCGCGGACAAGGAACGGCTGTTCACGGAGCGGCTGCGCGAGCCCGGCGTCGACGCGTATCCCGGCACGGTACAGCTGGTGCGCGCCCTGCGCCGGGCCGGGGTGCCCGTGGCCGCCGCGTCCGCTTCCCGCCATGCCCGTGAACTCCTCGGCCACGCCGGGGTGCTGGACCTCTTCGACACGCTCGTCGACGGAGGTGAGGCGGCCCGGCTGGGACTGCCGGGCAAGCCTCAACCCGACCTCTTTCTGGAGGCGGCCCGCCGCCTCGGTGTCCCCGCCGGCCGTGCCGCGGTCGTCGAGGACGCGCTGGCGGGCGTCGAGGCGGGACGGCGCGGTGGGTTCGCCCTCGTGGTCGGCGTGGACCGGACCGCCGGCCCGGACACCACTGAGAGGCTGCTGCGACACGGCGCCGACATCGTCGTACGGGATCTCGGAGAACTGCTCGCGGGAGGGACACCGACGTGACGGGCTGGACCTGGGAGTACGAGGGCTACGATCCCGCGGACGAACGTCTGCGGGAGTCGCTCTGCACGCTGGGCAACGGCTACTTCGCCACGCGGGGGGTGCTCCCCGAGTGCGCCGCGGACGCGGTGCACTACCCGGGCACCTACGCGGCCGGCTGCTACAACCGGCTCACCTCCGACGTGGCGGGACGCCGGGTCGAGAACGAGGACATGGTCAACCTCCCGAACTGGCTACCGCTGCGCTTCCGGCTCGCTGACGGACAGTGGCTCACGCCGGACACCGCGACGGTGCTCGATCACCGTCAGGTGCTGCATCTGGCCTCGGGTCTGCTGGAGCGCCGGACGCGGTACGACCTCGGCGACGGACGCGCGCTGTCCGTACGTCAGCAGCGTCTCGTACACATGGCCGACCCCCATCTCGTCGCCCTGCGCACGGAGTTCACGGCGGACCGGTTCTCCGGCGAACTCGAGGTCGAGGCCTTCCTCGACGGCGGCGTGAACAACGCCGGCGTGCCGCGCTACCGGGACTTGGACGGCCGCCATCTGACCCACGTGCACACCGGCACCGCCGCGCCCGACACGGTGTGGCTGCGCTGCCGTACCCGTACCTCGGACGTCCGCATCGGCATGGCCGCCCGGCTCACCGCCGACACTCCCGTCACCACGCGCCACGCATTCCCGCGCGCCGTCCAGCGGGTTCGACTGCGGCTGTCCCCCGGCCGCACCGCCACCGTTGACAAGACCGTGGCCCTGCACACCTCACGTGACCCGGCGATCAGTGATCCCTTGTACGCCGCGATCGACCGTGTCGGCGGGGCGGGGGGCTTCGACGAGTTGCTCGAAACGCACCTCACGGCCTGGGACCAGCTCTGGCGCCGGGCCGGCCTCGACATCGACGGGGAGGTGGGCGGCATCCTGCGGCTGCACCTGTTCCACGTGCTGCAGACGCTGTCGCCGCACACCGCCGATCTCGATGTGGGGGTCCCGGCCCGGGGACTGCACGGCGAGGCGTACCGCGGTCACGTCTTCTGGGACGAGCTGTTCGTGCTGCCGTACCTCAACCTGCACTTCCCTGAGGTGTCCCGGGCTCTGCTGCGCTACCGCCACCGGCGCCTGGACCGGGCCTGTTCCGCGGCCCGCGCGGTCGGTCGACGGGGCGCCCTGTTTCCGTGGCAGAGCGGCAGCGACGGCCGCGAGGAGACGCAGCAACTGCACCTCAACCCGCGCTCGGGGCGCTGGCTGCCCGACCACTCCCGGCTCCAGCACCACGTCGGGTCGGCGATCGCGTACAACGTGTGGCAGTACTGCGAGGCGAGCGGCGACGCCGAGTTCCTGCACACCAAGGGCGCCGAGATGCTGCTGCAGGTCGCCCGCTTCTGGGCGGACTCGGCGACCTACGACGAGAGCCTCGGGCGGCACCGCATCCACGGCGTGGTAGGTCCCGACGAGTACCACGACGCCTACCCGGAGGCGCAGCAACCCGGCCTCGACGACAACACGTACACAAACGTCACGGCCGCGTGGGTGCTCACCCGCACCCTGGAGGTGCTGCGCACCCTGCCCGAGCCCCGTCGCCGCGAACTCGTCGAGCGCACCGGCCTGGACGGCGGCGAACTCGAACAGTGGGAGGACGTCTCCCGCAGCCTCCATGTGCCCTTCCACGACGGCGTCATCAGCCAGTTCGCCGGATACGGCGACCTCGCCGAACTCGACTGGGGCAGCTACCGGAAGCGCTACGACGACATCCGACGGCTCGACCGGATCCTGGAGGCGGAGTCAGACACCGTCAACCGCTACCGGGCATCCAAGCAGGCCGACGTGCTGATGCTCGGCTACCTCTTCTCGCCGACCGAACTCCAGGGCCTCTTCAGCAGGTTGGGCTACCGGCTCGACGAGGACACCTGGCAACGCACCGTCGACTACTACCTGGCCCGCACCAGCCACGGCTCCACCCTCAGCGGTCTGGTCCACGGCTGGGTCCTGGCCCGGGCCCGGCGCGCCGAAGCCTGGAAATTCTGTCTGGAGGCTCTGAAGGGCGACATCGCCGACGTCCAGGGTGGCACCACGGGCGAGGGCATCCACCTGGGCGCCATGGCCGGCACGCTCGACCTGGTGCAGCGCGGGCTGACCGGGCTGGAGACCAGGGGCGGGGCATTGTGGCTCGACCCCGTGCCGCTGCCGGAGCTGTCGTCGTACGGGTTCGCCCTCCGCTACCAGGGCCACTGGGGTGTACGGCTGCGACTGGAACGCGGTCGGCTGGAGATCGCCGTGCCCGCCTCCGACGAGGCTCCGATCGACGTACGGCTGCCCGATCGCACGGTCTGCGTCCAGCCCGGGGAGACCTGCCGATTGGTGCTCCAGGACTGACGTCCGTTACGCCGGGGCGACGACAAGCGGGGACTTCGGGCACTGGTGTGCCGCACGACGTCGTACGGCTTCCCCCCGCCCGATGAACAGTAGCTGAGGATGGGCCGGATGGCCCTGGGCGAGGCCCCGGACAGCCCCTCCCGGCCCGGCCGCCGTGGCGTGACGCTGGTCATGAGGAACAGACCGAGAATGACCGAGAGCGTCGGAGGCGCGCGTCATGCTTCAGCCCGTGATCACCGGAGTCGACGGAACCGCCGAGTCCCTGGCCGCAGCCATGGGGGCACCTCCCACGCCCTTGAGGCAGTGGGGGAGGGCCGCCCGCGAGGCCGAACGGCGCGACCGACCGCTGCGGCTGGTGCATGCCTGGAACTGGCACCCCCGCCAGAGCGATGGCGTACCCGCCAACGCCGCCCAGCGGTATCTGGCCGGGCGCTCCCTGCGCCAGGCGGAGGAGCGGATCCGCAGTGCCGTCCCCGGCGTGCGCCTGTACGACGAGCAGGTCGTGGGACCCGCCGCCGTGGCCCTGGTGAAGGCGGCTGAGCAGGCCGACCTGCTGGTGCTGGGCTCGCGTGGGCTGAGCGGCCTCGCCGGTTTCGTCGTGGGCTCGGTCGCGCAGGACGTGGTGGCGAGGGCCACGCGTCCCGTCGTCCTCGTACGCTCGGGGGAGGAGGCGGCGGACGAGCATCTTCCCGCGGACGACGGGAGCGCCTCCACCCGGACCGGATACCGGGACGTGGTGCTGGGCCTCGACCTCGCAGACCGGTGCGACGAGGTGATCGAGTTCGCCTTCGCCGCGGCCCGGCTGCGTCGCGCCAGGCTGCGGGTCGTCCACGCCTGGCACGCGCCTTCCCCGCTCAGCCTGGGGCCCGGGGACATCGGCCTGGTGGGTGACCCGACGCGCGAGGAGGAGTGGCAGGGCTTCCTGTCCGCCGTGCTCCAGATATGGCGCGACAAGTACCCCGACGTCGAGGTTGTGGAGTCGGTGTCGAAGGGCAAGGCTCCGACCGCGCTGATCCGGGCCGCTTCCGGAGCGAGCCTCCTCGTCGTCGGCCACCGGCTGGCCGAACGGCCGGTGGGTCCACGCACCGGACCCGTCACCCACGCCGTCATCCAGCACGTCGGCTGCCCCGTGGCCGTCGTACCCCATGAGTGAGGACGGAGGAGGTGACAGCCGTGCTCAATCCAGTCGTGGCCGGTCTGGACGGTTCGCGCGAGAGCCTCGCGGCAGCTGGCTGGGCCGCCAGGGAAGCCCTGCGGCGAGGGCTGCCGCTACGTCTGGTGCACGCCCGTGAAGGCCTCCCCGAGGAGGAGACGGAGGCAACCCTGCCGGAACTGAGGGCGCCACAGGACGAGGCACGCCGGGTGCTGCGCGGCGCCGGCGACCGCCTCAACGAGTGCTACCCGCAGGTGCATATCGCCGCCGAACAGGTGCGCCTGCCACCGGGCCCGGCGCTGCTCGCTGAGAGCGACAACGCCGAGCTCCTCGTGATCGGCAGCCAGGGCCTGGGCCGCGTCGAAGGGCTCCTCGCAGGCTCGGTGGCCATGGCGACCGTGGCACACGCCGCAGGACCGGTCGTCCTCGTACGCGCCGATGACACAGCCGAGCGCGAACACGTGCCGGACGGGTCCGGGAAGCCCTCGGCCCGCACCCCGTACCGCGACGTCGCGGTCGCGGTCGACGTGGGTCGTCCGTGCGATGCCGTGCTGGAATTCGCTTTCCGCGCCGCGCAGTTGCGAGGGGCTCCCCTGCGCGTCGTGCACGTCTGGCACGTGCCGTTCGGACGCGGCATCCCCGACGCCGAGGAGCGCGGGCTGATCAGGGAGAACGCGGAAAGGGAGTTCGCGGTGCTGCTTGTCCCCTGGCGCGACAAGTTTCCCGGTGTCTTCGTGCGCGACGCCCTGTATGAGGGGCGCGCGGCCCAGGTGCTCGTGAAGGCAGCAGGCGGAGCGGGTCTGCTGGTGGCGGGCCGCCGCAGGCGCCGAGCCGCCGTCGGTTCCCACACCGGCCCGGTGGCCCACGCACTGATCCACCACGTGACCTGCCCCATCGCCGTGATCCCGCACGACTGACCCGACAGAGCGCCTCGTGCGTGACGGCGGCCCTCGGCGTGCCAGCGGCCGGGTGTCGACGCAGCCTCGATCTGAGGGCCGAGTGGCCGTGACGAGGGCCCAGCGGCCCCTGGGCACGCAGGACGTGCCCCGCAAGGATGAGTCACGAGGGGGCTGCGGCGTGCTCCGGCAGGTCACGCGGAACCGATGAGGCCCTGCCTGGATGCCGTGGACCTCCTCAAGGCCGGGCGCGTGCGCCGACGGCCTTCCCATCAGGCACGACTAGACACGACCGGACACGGAGGTACCTCCCATGCTTTCCCCTATCCTCGTCGGCCTCGACGGTTCCCCCGAGAGCCGCGCCGCCGCCGACTGGGCCGCCCGCGAGGCTCGGCGCCGCGGCTTGCCGTTGAGCCTGGTCACCGCCTGGATCTGGCGGCCGGTGGACGTTCCTTCGGCCCAGGAATCGGAAGCCCAGAAGCAGTGGGCGCAGCAGCTGCTGAACGAGGCCAGGCAGGACCTCGTGGCGAAGTATCCGGATCTGCCGGTCACCGTCGAGCATGTGTCCGGTCTGGTGACCAGGGCGCTGCTGGAGCGGGCGAAGGGCGCCGAGATGCTGGTGCTGGGCTCGCGTGGGCACGGCGCGATCGCCGGCTTCCTCCTCGGCTCTGTCGGGCAGCACGTCCTCGCCCGGGTGAACGTCCCCGTGGTGCTCGTGCGGGCACAGGACCGCTCGGCCGCCGACGACGTGGAGCCGGACGCCGCCGAGGTGGTCGTCGGGATCCAGGACCGCGACGAGCCCTCCGACGAACTGCTCGAGTTCGCCTTCTCCACCGCGGCCGCTCGCGGTGCCACGCTTCATGCCGTGCACGCCTGGAGCCGTCCGCCGGTGTTCGCGTACAACCCGGCAGCCGTGCGCATGGGCGACGAGGACGGCGGCATGGAGGCCCGGGTCGAGAGGGAACTCTCGGATTCCCTCAGGCCCTGGCAGAGGCGGTATCCCCAGGTGAAGGTCGTCCAGACGATCCATCTCGCGTGGGCCGTGGAAGTCGTGCTCGAGGCCGCCCGCAACGCCGGTCTTGTGGTGGTCGGGCGCGAGACGCACCGCCCGGCCCTCGGCATGCGCATCGGCCCGGTCACTCACGGGGTGATCCACCACGCCGCCGCGCCCGTCGCCGTCGTGCCGCACGGCTGAGGCCGGGTGGTCCACATGCCGGGGACGTCCGGGACGCGATCGAGGCAGCATCAACTGACCTGCTCTGTTGCCCGGAACGCCGGCGCGACGGAGCGCATTTCCCACCGCTGGTCGGTTGCTCCGTCGTGCCAGGTCGCGGCAGCGGCGTCGTCCGCCCCGTTCGCGAGGTGGACGACTGGCGGTTTCGGGCACGGTTCAGACGTGGGGGACGACAGCGACGGGGCGGTCGGCATGGTGCAGCACCGCGTGGGTGACCGGGCCGGTGTGGGGACCAAGGCGGCTGTCCCGGATCCGGCGTCCCACGACGACGAGAGCCGATCCGGAAGCGGCGCGGGTCAGTTCGGCGGCCGCGCGGCCTTCGACGACCGTCTTGGTGACGGCGACCTCGGGGAACTTCTCACACCACGGGCGCAGCATCGCGACCATGGCGTGTTCGTGCTCCGCGAGCAGTTCCGGGCCCGGCGGCAGTACGACCCGGTCTGCGGTGGCGTATCCCGGCGGGACCGTGAAGGTGTGGATCACGCGCAGCGCGGCACCACGGCATCGGGCGGCCTCGAAAGCGAACTCGATGAGATCGTCGCAGGGTTGGCCGGTGTCGAGGCCGAGGACGACATCGCGGTACGGAATCTCGGGGATCTCGTCCGGAGAGACCCCGCCGGGAACCGGGAAATGTTCGTCAGCGACGCTCTCACCCGCGCGAACCAGCGCCACGGCTCGCGGCGACCTGGCGACGACCCGCGCGGACACCGAGCCGAGCAGGAAGCCCGCGACACCGCTGAGCCCGCGGGACCCGAGCACCAGCAGCTCAGCCCGCTCCCCCGCCTCCAGCAGGGCAGCGGCCGGTGAGGCCTGCATCTGCTGCTCGACGACTTCGAGCCCGGGGTGCGCGGCGCGGACGCTGTCCGATGCCTCCTTGAGGATCTGCCGTGCCCAGCTTCGCTCGGTCATGTCCATGGGCACGTTGGCAGTGGGACGCGGGTGCAGTTGCCACGCGTGCAGTAGCCGCAGCCTCATGCCTCGGCGCAGGGCTTCCCGGGCCGCCCAGTGAGCGGCGGCGCGGCTCTCGGGAGAAGCGTCGATCCCCGCGACTACGTATCGATCCATGACCTGTGCCTCCTCGGATCCATATGTCCACCATCAAGCCTGTGACGAACACCGGGCTGTGGGCAGAGGCCGGACGGGCCCTGCCCTTGGGCTCCCTGGCCCACTTGCGCAAGTCGCGGGCCCCGGCGCGGCGTTCGCGCGGCTGCGGCGCCGCACGTCCGCAGGTGCTTCCGTCGTGAGCGCGGTCGGCAGCGGCCCTTCCGTCCTGCGCCGGCCTGCGATTGCACCCTCACCACCGCCCCAGGGGCCACGGCGAGCCGGGCCGCCCGCTCTTCGGATCTTCGGCGTTGTCGGCCCACCAGCCCCACCCGGACCGGCCGATGAGCGGACGGTTCGGCCCGGGAGCCCGGGCCGGTCGGCCCCTCCCCCTGCACACCGTGGAAAGCGAGGCTGAAGTGGCATCGGAGATGCCGACTAGCCGGGAGTCCGAAGGGACGGCAACGGCCGAACCGGCCGCTCGAACCCGCGAGTTCCGGCCCGCCGATGCAGACCGCCGGGGCACGACCCCCGGCGGCATCCGGGTAGGCCCGCGGGCGCCGTACGCACCACAGACCGGTCGCGCTCCGCTTGAAGCAGTGAAGGAGAGGGGGAGACGGCCATGAAGACCCGCAAGGTCGGCGAGGTGATGACCAGTGAGGTCATCGGCGCCCGCCGGGAGACACCGTTCAAGGATGTGGCGCGGCTGCTGGACCGGCATCGGATCAGCGGCCTGCCGGTGGTGGACGCCGACGACAAGGTCGTGGGCGTGATCTCCGAGACCGACCTGGTACGCCGACAGGCGGCTCAGGCCGAAGGGGACCAGGGACGCCGCTTCCCACTCTCCGCCCTGCGCCGGAGGGTACGGCGCAGGGCCGCCGAAGCCCATGCCACGACTGCGGGGCAGTTGATGTCGACGCCCGCAATCACGGTGCACCCGGAGCAACGCGTCGCGGACGCGGCGCGGGTGATGGAGCGTCACCACATCGAACGGCTGCCCGTGGTCGACGAGGAGGACCGTCTCATCGGCATCGCCACCCGCCGTGACCTGCTGAGGGTCTTCCTGCGTACCGACGAGGAGATCCGCCAGGAGATCATCGACGAGATCCTGACCCGCGCCATGTGCTTGCCGCCGCACACTGTCATCGTGTCCGTCCGCGATGGCGTGGCCACGCTGGAAGGTCGCCTGGAGCACCGCGGCGACATCCCGCTGGTGGTCCGGCTGGTCTGGAAGGTGGACGGCGTCGTGGGCGTGATGAGCGGCCTCACCTTCCGTATCGACGACACCCACCCGCCCGAGACACACCCCTCGCGCCGGATCGCCCATCACTGGCTCCCGGAGCGGTGATCCCGACGTCGCTTCGGCGGCGTACCGCCGGGACAGCCGCGGCCGTCCCGGCCCCTGAGCCCTGGCGTCCCGTCTGTTGCCCTTCGGAACCGAGGACGGTCCGGTCCACCAAACGGGGGCCGATCGGGACCCCAGCGGGGACCTTCGGCATCGCAGCGGCGGGCATGCCAGGAGCGACATTGGTGAGGGGAGCGGTCCCGATCCCTCGCGGTGTCGCTCCCGGTACGAGGGCCGGAGCCCGGCTTCGGCAATTCCGACCAAGGAGGCGTAGTTCCATGGGCCGTAAGGACGACCGCAACCGGACCGCTGCCCCGAAGGACTCCCAGGGCGGGCCCTCCGACCCCGCGATCGCCGTGGACCGGCTGGTCACGAACGGGCTGAAGGCACTCGCCGACTACGAGGCCCTCGACCAGGGACAGGTCGACCACATCGTCAAGAAGGCCTCCGTCGCCGCCCTGGACCGGCACACCGAACTCGCCCTGCTCGCCGTGGAGGAGACCGGCCGCGGCGTCTTCGAGGACAAGGCAGCGAAGAACATGTTCGCGTGCGAGCACGTCACGCACAGCATGGGGAAGATGAAGACCGTCGGGGTCGTCGCCCGCGACGACATCGAGGACATGGTCGAGATCGCGGAACCGGTGGGTGTGGTCTGCGCGATCACGCCGGTCACCAATCCGACCTCCACCACGATCTTCAAGGCCCTCATGGCGCTGAAGACCCGCAACCCGGTCGTCTTCGCCTTCCACCCCTCCGCCCAGCGCTGCAGCGCCGAGGCGGCCCGGATCGTGCGGGACGCGGCCGTCGCCGCGGGCGCGCCCGAGCAGTGCATCCAGTGGATCGAGACGCCCTCGGTCGAGGCGACCGGCACACTCATGCGCCACCCGGGTGTCTCGCTGATCCTCGCCACCGGCGGCAACGCCATGGTCAAGGCCGCCTACTCGGCCGGCAAGCCCGCCCTCGGCGTCGGCGCCGGGAACGTCCCTGCCTACGTCCACAAGAGCGCCAAGCTGCGCCGCGCCGTCAACGACCTGGTGCTGTCGAAGTCGTTCGACAACGGCATGATCTGCGCCTCCGAACAGGCCGTCATCCTCGACAACGAGATCTACGACGAGGCGCTGGCCGAGTTCCGCACCCTGCATGCCCACCTGGCGACCCCCGAGGAGAAGCGCAAGCTGGAGGCGTACCTCTTCCCGGCGGACAAGTCCAACAGCGGCTGCGAGCCCAAGGTCAACGCGGCGGCCGTGGGACAGAGCTCCGCATGGATCGCCGAGCAGGCCGGCTTCACCGTGCCCGGCGGCACCTCCCTCATCCTGGTCGAGGCCGAACGCGTCGGCCCGGACGAGCCGCTGACCCGCGAGAAGCTCTGCCCCGTGCTCACCGTGCTGCGGGCCGGCACCGAGGAGCAGGGCTTCGACCTGGCCGCCGACATGGTCGCCCTCCACGGCCAGGGCCACAGCGCCGTCATCCACACCGAGGACCGCGCACTCGCCGAGGCGTACGGCAAGCGCATCAAGACCGTACGGATCATCGTCAACGCACCCTCCTCACAGGGCGCCATCGGCGGCATCTACAACAGCCTCCTGCCGTCCCTCACCCTGGGCTGCGGCTCCTGGGGCAGCACGTCGGTGTCCAACAACGTCTCCGCCGCCCAGCTCCTGAACGTCAAGCGGGTCGGCACGCGGCGCAACAACCTGCAGTGGTTCAAGGTCCCGCCGAAGATCTACTTCGAGCCGCAGGCCATCCGCTACCTGCAATCCATGCCGGACGTCCACCGCGTCACGATCGTCACCGACGCCACCATGACCCGCCTGGGCTTCGTCGACCGCATCGACCGCGTGCTCCAACGCCGTCCCGACCCCGTGACGCTGCAGATCAT
Organism: Streptomyces sp. NPDC019531; assembly: GCF_044903305.1. Lineage (NCBI taxonomy): Bacteria > Bacillati > Actinomycetota > Actinomycetes > Kitasatosporales > Streptomycetaceae > Streptomyces > Streptomyces sp. NPDC019531. The sequence continues at coordinate 101,924 of NZ_JBJDQL010000031.1, forward strand.
CGACAACGTCGAACCGGAACCCAGCATCGACTCCGTGCAGCGCGGTGCCCAGCTCATGCGGGACTTCCGCCCGGACACGATCATCGCGCTCGGCGGCGGCTCGCCCATGGACGCGGCGAAGGTGATGTGGCTGCTCTACGAACACCCGGACATCGACTTCGCCGACATGCGGCACAAGTTCTCCGACATCCGCAAGCGCGCCTTCCGCTTCCCCACGCTGGGCAGCCGGGCCCGCCTGGTGTGCGTCCCCACCACCTCGGGCACTGGCGCCGAGGTCACCCCGTTCGCGGTCATCTCCGATCCGGCCACCGGCAAGAAGTACCCGCTCGCCGACTACGCGCTCACCCCTAGCGTCGCCATCATCGACCCCCTCCTCACCACCGCCCTGCCCCCGGCCCTGGCCGCCGACAGCGGCTTCGACGCCCTCACCCACGCCATCGAGGCGTACGTCTCCGTCTACGCCAACGACTTCACCGACGGCCTCGCCCTGCACGCGATCCGCCTGATCTTCGACCACCTCGAAGCGGCGGTGAGCAACCGCGAGGACTCAGCCGAGGCCCGGGAGAAGATGCACAACGCTGGCACCATCGCGGGCATGGCCTTCGGCAACGCCTTCCTCGGCATCGTCCACGCCATGTCCCACACTCTCGGTGCCACCTTCCACATCGCCCATGGCCGGACCAACGCGGTCCTGCTGCCGCACGTCATCCACTACAACGGCACCGTCCCGACGAAGCTGACGGGCTGGCCTAAGTACGAGAACTACCGCGCTCCCCAACGTTTCCAGGACATCGCCCGCACCCTGGGCCTGCCCGCCGCTACCCCTGCGGAGGGTGTCGAATCCCTGGCCAGCGCCGTGGAACGCCTCCGCGACGCTGTCGCCATCGAGCCCACCTTCGAGTCCCTCGGCATTGATGAGAAGACCTTCCTGGACGCCCTGCCCCGGCAGGCCCTCAACGCCTACGAGGACCAGTGCGCACCCGCGAACCCGCGGATGCCCATGCTCGACGACATGCAAGAGATCATGCGCACCGCTTACTACGGCCGCGTGAACACCCCCGGCACGTAGGGCCCACCGGACGTATGCCAGGGCCGTTCGGCCCTGGCATACGTAACTCCAGCACTGTTCCGCCGGTCTGATCGGGCCTGCCCGCAGCCCCCGCCTGAACCGGGTGCCGAGGGCAGGAGGCCACCCACGTCTTGAGGGAACGACGCACGTGCCGTTCCGGCACGCGGGCCGTGCCCCCGGCGGCGGCCCGCGTGGCAGCCTCCCTGCGTTGGCCGGAGACACACAGGCCTGCACGTCCTGGGACTGGCGCAGTGCCCGGCCGTCACCGTCCGGGCCGGCGATCCCGCCGTCGAGGCCGGCTGGGAGCATCCGGCTACGGCGGCCCGGGACGAGATCGTGGTCGGCCTCCGGGAGCCTGGAGCCACCTCCGACCCTCTGCTGGAGTTCGCCTTCACCACCGCCGAGGCGCAGGGAGCACGTGTACGCACGGTGGGGGCCGTGGCTTCTGCGACTCTGATCGCCCACCCGACGTCCGCCGGGCACGCCGACGGCTCCCACGAGGCGGAGGAACGCGCACGCCTCGCCGCCGCGCCGGCGCCGTGGCGTACGTAGTTCCCCGGAGTCTCCGTTGTGGAACAGGTCACCACCGGTCCGGCCGCGCAGGTGCTCATGTCCGCCGCCGCGCGCAGCCGGCTCACCGTCGTGGGACGGCACCCGTCCCACCTCACCTGGAAAGTCGGGCCCGTCGCACACGCGGCGCTGCACCACCTTCCCTGCCCCGTCGCGATCGTCCCGCATGGCTGAGAAGCCAAGAGGCCCTGGTACTCCCATTGTTCGTGGCGGCCCCTCGAACCGACCGTACGTGGGTCGCCGGCCGCTCCCCGTGAGCATGCCGTTCCCCGGCGGCACGCCCCCGCGGGCCTCCACCCTCACGGAAGGGCGGGTGGAGGCCCGGTTCGCACGGCTCCTCATCAGGACGGTCGACCACCGCCGAATCACGGCGTACCGCGTCAGGCAGCCGTCGCCCGTCACGCGCCCGTCATGTGTAGATGATCTGCCCGCCGGCGGCGACGTCGTAGAACTCGCCGACCGTGATGCCCTGGACCTGCTCGATGAGGTCGTCCTTGTCGAGTTCGAAGCGGTCCACCGCCGCCTTGCAGGCGTAGATGCCCGCACCAGTGTCGGAGATCATCTCGATGAACTCCGGTATGGGCGGGATGTCGAGCTTCTCCATCTTGCGTCCCGTGTACCGGGTGATCAGGCCCGGTACGCCCGGCAGGCCGCCGAGCACGGTGGGCAGGTGCAGCCCGGGGTTGCCGACGGTGGCGAGCCTGATGTGTTCGTACCGCTTCTTCGTGATGGCGTCGAGGCCGGAGAAGGTGAAGACCAGGTCGGCCTGGAAGTACCAGTCGGCGAGGAAGGCGAACTCCAAGGGCGCGACAGGGCACTTGACCGGCGGGTCGGTGCCGGCCGTAGCCGGGGCCGACAGTCGCGCCATCAGGCCGAAGGCCGCGCGCCGGACTCCTGAGCCTCTCACTGCGCCCCACCCCGCACGCCAGTCGCATCCCGGCACAGGGAGAACCCGCGTGGAGAACCACAGACGTGTGCGCGGCCGGCACGCCCTCCCGGCTGCGCACACGTGGTGCGGCTCGGCCAAGCCCTGCCCTCAGCCGTGCCGCACGGGGATGGTCCTGGTGCCCGCCTTCGCCTCGGGCACCGGGACCGTGATGGTCAGGACGCCGTCCTTGTACTCCGCGATCGCTTCGTCGCCCTTGGCTCCGGCCGGGAGCCGCACGGAGCGGGCGAGGACTCCGTAGCGGAATTCGGTCCGGTGCTTCTGTGTGGTCTCCTCGCTGCGCTCGGCCCGCAGGGTGAGGACGCCTTCCGTGACGGTGATCTCGACGTCCTTGGAGGGGTCGATGCCCGGGAGTTCGGCCCGCAGCACGTACTTCTCATCCGCGAGGAGCTCTTCGATACGGATACCGTGCGCTCCCGGAACCATGTGCCCTCCCGGGAACCCCGACTCGACCCAGCCGAACAGGTCGGGCAGTGTCGGCCAGCCCGGCAGCCGCTCCACCATGCCGCTCATCTGTTTCCCTCCTCCGTCCCCTTCCTTGTTCTTCGCCATGTCCAGAGTCCCGCATATGAAGCCCTGACTGCGTGGGCCGATCGGCCCCGTACGGGACCCGGTCGGCCCTGTTCCGGGCCCGTCCGCCAGGAACCCGGCGAGGGCTGGTCGCGGTCCCTCACGGGGCACCCACAGCTCAGGGCTGTGAGTCACAGCATCATCCGGCGAGCCCGGGCCGTTGCCGGGACGGCAATGCCCGCCCCCGCGCAGCCCTGAGTCCGTGGCCAGGCCAGGGTGGCTCCTCAAGGGCCTCTCTCGTTGCGCGGCCGCCTGAAGCGCGGTCGACGGCGTACAGCTTTCCGGAGCAGCCGAGCCGCTGTGCCGTCACAGCGCTTGAACCCGAAGACGGAGGTGGGACTGCCCCGGCGCGCCGAGTGATCCGTCGCCATCATGCCGTCGCTACCGGCGTTCACGACCGAGCTGCGGAAGGGCGAGCCAATCCTCGCGGAAGGACGTCCGGCCCGCCTCAGGGGACCGGTCGACCTCTGGGCACGGACGCACGGGCGTCCGAGGCTGGAGGCGAAGAGCCGATTGAGGCAACCGGCGGACGGCACACGGGTGGTGTCCGCCTCGGAGGCTCTGTCGTCCGGGACAACCCCGGCCTGGCGCAGGAGGCAGCCATGGTTCCGCTCATCCTGATCGGCGCGGCCGTACTGGGCGCGTGCCTGGTGTTCGGCTACAGCTCGTTCGTCGTCGGCTTCGTCCTGATGGCCGCCGGAGCCCTCGGGCTGATCACGTTCATGGCCACGCCGGGCATGGTCCGGCGCCCCGGCGAGCGGGAGGTTGTCATCGACGAGAGGCACTACATCGGCGACCACGACGACCACCGGCACTACCGCTAAGCGCTCCGCTGGAAGTACCGCGATATGCCGTCGCTCATCTGCGGCGCCAACGTGGCTGGTCGCGCGGTTCCCCGCCCGCCGGCTCCGTGGCCACACCCTCGTGCGCCAGGGCATCGACGAGCTGCCGCCTGCCGACGGCGTGGGCGGGTGACGCTGCGGACCCTGTTGGGCTCCCGGCGGATCGTGGAGATGCCGCTGGGTGAGCAGCTGCCGTGGATCCGCTGACCGTTGTTCGAGCGAAGGGGACGGGCCCCGAGCCGCCGGCCGAGGCGAGCGGCAGATTCCGGCCGTCCGACCGTCCGCCATCCCCGGCGCCTCGGGAACGGCCGCGCAGGGGCTGAGAGTAATCGGCGAAGTACGGTGCGACCAGCCGCGGACGGCCCCGCGGTTCTCGTAGGTCTCGTACCGTACTTCCCGCGGAGCGCCTGGCCGTCAGCCGGTCCTGCGCCCCCACCGCTGACCGAACTGGGCCCAGTCCCTGTCCCACTGCTCCATGCGCCGCCGGTCGAGGCGTCCGCGCACCGCCCATCCGACGGACAGTACAGCCGCGCCGGCGCCCACAGCGGTCGTCGTGCCGAGCGCTACGGCCTGAAACTCGGCTTCCGCACTGGGCACCGGCGCTGGCACCAGCTTGCCGTTTCGGTCCAGCCACACCTGCGTCCTGGCTCCGGTCCTCTCGCCGGGGTCGACCCGGGCCAGGCTGATCCGGATGGAACCGTCCGCCGATGTCCAGCGCACCTTGGCCCACACCTGGTCGCCGGCTCCGGCCGCCTCGGACGTGGCCAAGGGAGCGTCCTGGGTGAGCACGGCCGGGACGGCGTACCGCTCGGCTCTTCGGCTGTCCAGGTTCTGCTCCACCGCGTGGGCGGTCCCGGTGCCCGCGGCGGCGCCGGCGGCGGCCGCGAGGCACCATGCCCCGAGCAGCAGCCAGGCCTCGACGACATCGGTAGGGCGCCTGAGCGGGTTGCGCCGCCAACGCCACAGCCGTGTCTTCGTCGCCTTCCCGCGACGTGTCCGCGCCATCGTTCGGCACCCCCTCTGCTCTCACCGTGGCACACTCGGCCTGAACACCTTCCGCTTCGAAACTGTCAGCCCGGCCATGGAGGCGGGATGGGCCGACCGGGCTCCCTCAGTGGGACCTCCGGGCCCGTTCTCCCGCATCCCGCGGGCCCCGTTCAGCGTCCTGCGAGTGCCGCAGTCGTCACCGCCCGGCCGGGACGGCTCCTGAGGAGCACGGCGGCAGGCGGGCGACGCGGCGTGGTCCAGGTGTGCGTGGGGTGGCCGAGGCGCAGGATCATCTGCGGGAAGTGGTCTCCGGTGAGCCTCGCCTGCAACTCCACGCGCAGCTCGGGCAGTTCGAGGGGCTGGGTGTGGAAGGCCGCCATGACCCGATGGGCCGCCGCGTACAACAGCACCCGCTGGAGCGCCTGTCCGGCCCGCAGCCAGTCCAGCCGGGTGTCGTGCGCAGTCGTCAGTACGGCGACGGTGCCCGTCCTCGGAGACCAGCGCCGAGGTCGGGAGTCGCACCCTTCTGCGAGGCCCGTGTAGTCGCGTCCGGCGAGAAGCTCGCGGACCGGCCGGCGGCGGCACGCCTCGGCCGGCACCCGCTCCAGCCACGATCGCCGGGCGGGCCCCGAGTAGCCGGTCACCTCCGCGACATGACCGGCATCGGCACGGTGCACGGCCTCCGCCACCCGCACCGTCTCCGCGAGCAGTCTCAGCTGCTCCGGATGGTCGACGATGTGCAGCAGGGCGCCCTCCGCCATGGCGTGGTCGCGGAGCCCGTCGATCAGCGACGGCGGCACGGGATCGGTCTCGAACTGCCCGCGGTGCGTGTGCCGATGGGCCATGACGTGTTCCATCAGCATCACCTCGGGGGTGGCCGCGAGGAACGCTCCCCAACCGACGCGGGCCAGGAACGCCGGGTTCCCGGGGTTGGGAAGCAGGGACACGGTCGGCCGGAAGCCGAGATGCCGCACCGCGACCCGGGTGTTGAACAGCGCGGCCCCGCAGCTGATCACCATCTCCCGGCCGCCCGGATCGGTCAGCGGCAGCCGTCGCCCGGCGTCGGCGTGCACCTCGAATCCGAAGCTCTCGTCATCGGCGACGAACAACCAGGGCTGGATGTTGTGCAGCGAGGGCGCAAAGGCGGCGGCGCGGGCGAGGTGGAAGGCCGCGTGGCTGGGACTCTCGTACGACACGGACATGGTGTTCCGCCTTTCGTGAACCATCTGCCCCCCAGCGTCCGTGGCCCGCAGGACCCCGAGGTAGGGGTCGACCGGCCCCCGCTCTGGTCTGCGCGGCCCCAGTGCCGGGCACCATGCGCGCGTGCGTGCTGGCCCTACGGCGGACCGGCTTCGAGTGAGGCCCAGGAGGCAGGATGAGTGCGCGTCTCGTGCGGAGCAGGACGGACTCCCTGCTGCTCCTGGTGACCGCGGCGGCACTCGCCGCCGGTTCACTGGCCTGGCTGGCGGATGCCCCTGGCGTGGCGGACCTGTGCTGGGCATCGGGGACGGTGGCGGCCGTGGCACCGGCACTGGTCTGGATACTGCGCGCCCTGCACCGCGGCCACGCGGGCGTCGACGTGATCGCCGTACTGGCTCTGGGCGGCACACTCGCCTACAGGAGTACCTGGCCGGCTCCCTGATCGCCCTGATGCTCGCCACCGGTCGGACCCTGGAGGCGGCCGCACAGCGCCTGGCCTCGCGCGATCTGAGCGCACTCCTGCGGCACGCGCCGAGGTCGGCCCGCCGACGCACCGGTCCGACGTGCGCACGGTACCCCTGGCCGAGATCTCCGTGGACGACCTGCTGGTGGTCGGGCCGGGTGAGGTGGTTCCGGCGGTCGGCCGGGTCGGCACGGATACGGCTCTCCTGGACGAATCGGCGCTCACCGGTGAGTCGCTCCCCGTCGAACATGTTCATGGCGAACTGGTGCGCAGCGGTGCTGTCAACGCGGGCGGCGCCTTCGAACTCCGGGCCACCGCCACCGAGGAGGACAGCGCGTACGCGGAGATCGTCCGGCTCGCCCTGCAGGCCGGCGCCGAGACCGCCCCCGTGGTGCGCCTCGCCGATCGCTACGCGGCCTGGTTCGTGCCCCTGTCACTGGTCGTGGCAGGTCTCGCCTGGCTGGTCGGCGGCTCGGCAACGTCCGCCGTCGCGGTCCTGGTGGTCGCCACGCCCTGCCCACTGCTGCTCGCCGCTCCGGTGGCGATCGTCTCCGGGCTCTCGCGGGCGGCCCGCCGCGGCGTGGTGATCCGCGACGGCGGCGCCCTGGAGACACTTGGCCGGGCGCGCACCCTCGTGCTGGACAAGACGGGCACGCTCACGACGGGCCGCCCGCGCGTCGTCGACGTGACCGCCGCGCCGGGCCGCGAGACGGCGGAGGTACTGCGGCAGGCCGCCTCCCTCGACCAGCTCTCCCCGCACGTCCTGGCCCAGGCACTCGCCGACGAAGCCCACCGGCGTGGTCTGGAGCTGTCCCTGTCGGCGGACGTGCGCGAGGAGCCCGGACACGGCGCCACGGGAACCGTGGAGAACCACCGGCTCTCGGTCGGCCGTATGCGCGTCGAACCGGACAGCCCCGCGTGGGTCCGCGCGGTCGACAACCGGGCGGTCCTGGACGGCGCGTCCGTCGTCTGGGTGACCACCGACGGCACGGTCACCGGCGCCGTCCTGCTGCGCGACCCGCTGCAACCCGACGCCCCAGGACACTGCGGCGCCTGCGCTCGGCCGGCATCGAGAGGCTCCTGATGGTCACCGGGGACCGCGCCGAACCCGCTCGGGAGGTCGCCGCCGTCCTCGGCCTTGACGCCGTGGAAACCGGGCAGAGCCCCGCCGACAAGGTCGCGGCGGTGCGTGCCGAGCGCGCCAATGCCGTCACCGTCATGATCGGCGACGGCGTGAACGACGCCCCGGCGCTCGCCACCGCCGACATCGGCGTTGCCATGGGCGCCCGCGGCTCAACCGCCTCCTCGGAGGCCGCCGACATCGTGCTCACCACGGACCGCGTGGACCGCCTGGCCGACGCGATGGGCATCGCCGCACGATCCCGGCACATCGCCGTCCAGAGCCCGCTGGGCGGCATGCTGATGTCCCTGGCCGCGATGGTGGCGGCGGCGTTCGGACTGCTGCCTCCGGCGGCCGGAGCTCTGCTCCAAGAAGGCATCGATGTCACCGTCATGCTCAACGCCCTGCGCGCCCTGCTCACCGACCGCGCCACCCGGCCGGTGCTCACGCCCACCGTGGAGGACCTCGTCCACCGGTTCGCCGCCGAGCACGACGACCTCCGTGAGGTCGTGGAGGCGGTGCGCACGGCCGCCGACCGGCTCTCCGGTGCGCCGGAGGAACAGGCGAGGGCGGCCGTCGAGCACGTGCACCGTCTGTTGACCGACCGGCTGCTGCCCCACGAGCACGCCGAGGAGCATCAGCTCTATCCCGGGCTCCCGACTCCCTCGGCGGACCCGAGACGACAGCCACGATGAGCAGAGCCCAGCCCGAGATCGACCGCCTCCCGCATCGCCACCCACCTCACCCTCACCGACGCCGAAGGCCGCCTACGGCCGGAGAACCTCGACGACCTGCGGGCCTGTCTGTACGGGCTGTACAGCGTCCTGCGCCTGCACTTCACGCAGGAGGAGGAGAACTACTTCTCGCTGGCGCCATGAGGCGATGTACCGGCCTTCACGGTGAACACGGGTGAACCGCATACGAACCGAATGCGGGCGAACCGCGCACACAGCGCGGCGAGCGGTTTCCCGCCCGCCGCATCCCTCTCCTCCGCGTCTCCGCGTCTCCTCGCCTCCCCGTCAGTCCGTCTCCCCCGGCGCGCCCGGAAGCTCGACCCGCTCGGGCGCCGGCCTGCTCACGGCGTACTGGGACTCGCCTGAGGACGGCCGGGCGGTGATCGCGGACACGGTGCCGCCGACCGTCAGGCGCTGACAGCGACCCGCACATGACGGTGGGGCCTCCTCTGAAGAGCGGAGGCCCCACCGTCATGTGCGGGCGGTCAGGGCGCCGCCGCGCCGCCCAGATCCCGGCGGCGGAATCCGAGCATCCCGACCGCGGTCAGGGCGACGGCGATCCCCGCAATGAGCGCCAGCGGGGAGATGGTCACGTCGTGCGCCGGGAGCAGGGGCGTGTGCTGGAACGGGGAGAGGTCGCCGAGCCGGGCCGGGACGTCGAGGACCTCGCCGAGCACCCCGATCACGAGGCAGAACGCGAGGACCGCCCAGGCGGCGACGACGCCGCGCGGTACGAGCCCGAACAGCACGGTGGCGAGCCCCGCCAGCAGCCAGAGCGCCGGTGTCTAGACGAGCGCGGCGCCGAGCAGCCGGGGCACCTGACCCAGGTCGTCGCCGACGATCCCGTGCGCGAGCCCGGCGCCCAGGCGCCCGGCAGCGAGCACGATCACGCTTCCGGCCATCGCGACCGCCAGGTGACTGGCGGCCACCACCAGCAGCGCGGCGGTGGCGGGCGCTCGGGCCCGTCGAGCCGGCCGACAGGTCACGATGTCTCCGGCCGGTCGTCCTGTCCTGGCGATGACGGTGCCCATGGGTTCGGACTGGTGGGCTACGTTTAGCGGGCCCTGGCAAAGAGCCTGTGGAACGGTCGTGGAGAGTTAGTAGAGCAGGACCACCTTGCGGAGCAGTCCGCGGCCACTCACTGATCGCGCGGACTGATCCGCCGGCCCGTGAGGCGCGTTGGCTGGACAGAAACCCACATCTCCCGTTCGCCGCCTGCCCACGGTGTGGTGTGGACGTGCCGGGCCAGCCTTCGCACCTCGTCAGGATCAGTGACCACCCGTGCGGGGCCTACGGCGAGCACGCTCCAGCCCTGGCTCATGGCCTCGTCCACATGATCGACCTCGAAGGCTACCTCCGTCCCCACGGCCGACGCGGGGACCGAGTCCGGCGCGGTCCGAAAGGCGATCGCATCGTCGACAACCTCGTAGTTCACCGGGATGACCGCCGGGCCATCCGGTGTTGACACCGCCACACGCCCCACTCCGTGGGTGGAAAGCCGGGCTCGGCATTCGTCAGGGCCGAGGTCCCGCAGCTGAGGGTGGAGAAGCGCGTGGCCCTGCCCGGGCGGCAGATCGATACCACCACCGCGCAGGGATGCGACGCTGGTGCCCAGAGCATCGGCGAGCCGAATGAGAGTCGCCAGGCTCGGGTCGGCCGGCTGTTCTTCGAGGTACGCCAGGTAGTCCGGCGCCATTCCGGCGCGGCGGGCTGTTTCCTCCCTGGCCAGTCCCTGTCGTTCGCGTTCGGCGGCCACACGCCGGCCGATGTCGCCAGGGTTGGGGGCCCCATGCCGCGGGGCTGTGCCCGACACGCCACCGGTCTGCTCACCTGCCTCACCCACGATCGGCCGAGGCCGCTCGTGAGGTCTTCCCGGCCCATGCTCGACGTGACGGACATGCGCGTCAGGCCCGGGGAACACAAGCGTCACCTCGTCCGTATCCGACCAGCGCACGTCGTAGGGAGGGGTCCCGTCCGCGTGGTGAAGACCGACAATTTCGCCGTCGCGCCGGGTGGCGCCGGTGGTAGGGCTTGCGACCACGAGTTGATCGCCGAGATGAGCTCGCATGATGCTCTTACCTCCTCCGCATGCCGGACTCCCCCGCCTTCGCGAGTCCTGCCATGCCCGGGTCCGCATGCGCCGCAGAGAGGTTTGGGGTACTCCTCGAAGGAGAAGGGACCGTGCTCGGCGTGCCGACGCAGTCCGGGACGGGCGGACTCGTTCACCGTTCTTCCTCCAGCTTCATACGAGACGGAGACAGTCGCCATGGCGCCAGTCATCACCGTGGGCCTCGACGGCTCACCCGAGAGCCTCGCCGCCGCCCATTAGGCCGCCGACGAAGCCGAGCGGCGCAAGCTCACACTGCGTCTGCTGCACGCGTGGCCGCTGCTGGTGCCGGAACCGACCGACATCCCCTCGGAGATCGATCAGAACTACTGGGCGAAGCGGATCGTCCACAACGCGCGGGCAGAGCTCCAAGCACACCACCCAGGCCTTTCCATTGTCGGCAACCTGGTTGCCGAGGACGCCCAGGACGCACTGCTGCAAGCGGCGTCGGACTCCGAGATCCTCGTGCTCGGTTCACGGGGGCTGAGGCCCGTCGAGAGCTACTTCCTGGGCGGCATCAGCATGCCCGTCGTGGCACGGGCCGAGCGACCAGTTGTCCTGGTGCGCGCCGAGAAGCGTGACGGAGGGCCAGCGTCAGCTCCAGGTACGGCAGGTGCCTTTGTGGTGGCCCTGAAACTCCACGGTCCGTGCGACGGCCTGCCCGGGTTCTCCTTCGGCACACTGCAGCGCGTGGCGTGCCTCTTCGCGTGGTCCATGGTCGAGGCGTACCGGTCCACGCGTACGCTCCCTGGGGCGTAGACCATGACGTCACCGCTGGGATCACTCGACCTTCTCGGATACCCCTACCCGCAGCGCATCCCGAAGGATGTGTTCGTCGAGCAATTGGTCGGAATCTCGACGGATGAGTTCCACCGGGCCAAGGACGCCGACGTCAAGTACATGCGCAACCGGCACCCGCACATCGACATGGGCCGGTCACGGTCCGACTGTATCCGCTACCTGACGTCGCTCGGTGCCAGGCAAGGTAGAGCTTCCACCAGGCGTTGGCACGGACTGTTCCTCTGCCGCCAATAGCCGGCGAGCGATGATTGAGTCTCGCAACCCCGCGCTATGCCCGAAGTGACGGACGCACCAATGCTTAGCACAGCAGAGCGGATGTCGCACGCAGCAGGGAAAGCTATCGGCTGTCGCGCTGTGCAGGCCACTCCTCCATCAACCTACGTAACCGCAATGACGTCCGAGCCTTTAGGGATCTGGAAGGAAGTAGTCTCCGGGAGCCAGTGCCGGCCCCTCAGCTACAGCCGCCTGGAACGCTTCTTCCATCAGCGTCAAGAAACGCCTCGATCTGGCGTCCATGCTCTGCATTTCACGCCACCAAAGCTCCCGTGTAGATGCATAATTCCTCCGTCCGATCTGACCACGCATCATCCTGTACAGAGCATCACGCATCACAGGATCCGGAATTGTCCCGTTCTGGTATTCGGCTCGCCAGCCATTGATGATGGCGTTGTTGTAAAACTGGAGACGGAATTCTTCTCGGGTAATCGGCGTCAACGGTGGATCCCAGCATGCGAGCAGAGAGTCATCCTCCACAGCCACAAGCAGAAGCTCCCGAAGAGACTGCCTGAACCGGTCCGTGGTATCCGCGCGTACGGCACGAGCCTGCAAGAGCAGGGACCAGACAACGCCAATCAACGCGGCACCGGACAACGGTATGGACACGGCTGCATACGTCTGGCTAATAGCACTCAACCGCGTCCAGTCGAGGCTTTGAGGGGCCAGCCACGTCAATAGGAACGGTGTGAGAACAGCCAGCAGAACGAGTCCGCATACGGAGCACAGCGCCCACCAGGGCAGGAGAGCATTTATTCGCCGACGAGACCGCACAGCACACCTTGCCGAATACACGAAAGGAAGTACCGCCAAGCAAAATCCCTTATTTGTGCGACATTTGTTCGATTCTTCGAGTCTCGAATTAGGACGAATCCCGGAACAGACTTCACTTCAACGCACTGCCCGCCCACCGACGATGCGCTGATCCAAAATACTGGCAACACAGCCTCCCCAAGCCGCTTCCCTATATCGTAGGAGCTCTACCCGCGGAACGCCGCATTCCCACCGCTAAATTACTGGTCCCGCATCACACAAACACCAGCTATCCCAGGGTGACCGACCAACCCCGTCAGCCCCTACAAATGCAAACGAACACATCCGGGTCTCAATTCTCCATGATGTCTTATGCGGAATCAGGCAGGTCTAGCCTGCAGTCATGGCCCCCATCCAGTGGGGCAAATTCCCCACTGTCGCAGAGCATCGACTCGCTCGCCGGTGGCTGCAGTTCACAGCCAACATCGGGCGAGCCCCCAACACGATCGACGCGTACGCGCGGGCGGTCGAGGACCACCTGCGGTTCTGTGCCACCGAAGGCACGGACCCGCTGCTGGTTCGTGCGGACACCATCGCCGCCTGGATCAGGAACATGCTGGACCGGCCATCGCGCCGTCCATCGAAGGCTCACCGGCGGACCGAGACAGGTTTGGCGAACGCAACCATCCAACAGCGCCTGGTCGCGGTGCGGTCCTTCTACGAGTACCTGGTGGAGGATGGCCTGCGCGAGCAGAACCCAGTGCGTCGAGGGCAGGCAGGCCGTGTCGGCCGCAGACCCCGCCAGGGCCTCGTACGGCATGTCGAGCAAGCTCCCTGGATCCCGAACGAGGATGTCTGGCAACGGATTCTGGCTGCCTGCGCCGCGGAATCGCTGCGCAACCGGCTGATGGTGACGCTCGCCTACGACGGTGCTCTGCGCCGCGAAGAACTCATCCAGCTCGACGTAGCGGACTTCGAGCCCGCGCACCGTCTGATCCATCTGCGGGCGGAGACCACCAAGTCCCAACGGGCACGGGAGGTGGCCTTCGGCACAACCTCGTCGCAGCTGTTCGTGGCCTATCTCCGCGAACGCCGCACGCTGTTCGGCCGCATCGACGGGCCGCTGTTCCGGTCGACTTCGAACCGCAACTGCGGTGCCCCGCTGGGTGCTTCGAGCTGGTCGAAGACCGTCGAGGGCATCGCCCGCAGCGCCGGGGCTGCCCGGCTGTCCACGCACACCTTCCGCCATCTGCGGCTGACCGATCTGGCCCGCGCCGACTGGACCATCGACCAGTCGCCCAGTACGCCGGCCACCGCGATCCGGCAACCACGATGCGCTACATCCATCTGTCCGGCCGTGAACTGGCCGCCCTTTTCCACCGCGCGAACACCACCATCCACCCTGACCGCGAGCGACTGCTCGCCTCACTGCTGGAGGAGCCATGAACCAAGCGGGCACCGGCCAGGCCCTCACCGGGGCGATGACACGCGAGGCCGTGCTCGACCTGATGCTCCCGGTCGACGAGGCCGTACGGGAGTGGCCCCGCAAGACTGGCCGTTCCGCACGCAACCAGGTACTCGACGCAGTTCGCGCACGCGGCCTCTCCTACTAGTCGTGGGACGAAGCCACGTGGGCGGAGGTGTCCCGCTCCGCTGGCCCGGCTCGTCTGCACGTCGCGGCCCTCGGGCACCTCCTCGGCGGACATCACCGTCTGCACCACACCGCCGGGATCCATCAGCTGCACAGGTTCGCAGATCTGGTTTTCGGCTCCGAAGCCATCGAGCCCGCACTGCCTGAAGTCGAGCAGACGCTGAGTTCTTGGCAGACCTCCCCGCACCTGTTGGAGTGGCAGGTGGGAAACGCGGTCCTCGACGCCCTCCTCAGCGCCGGAAGCCCTCGTCTGGAAGACGTCACTGACACCCTGGTCCGCCAGTTGGTGAACGAGTACGAGAAGGTGGACGGCCTGCGCGGCCGACGCCGCGGTCTGATCAAGCTCTCCCGGGTGCTCGCGGGCAAGGGCGTCATCCCCGCACCGCTGCACAGCAACGAGGGCAAGGCCGGTCCTCGTTCCGACCTGCTCTCCACCGTCCCGCCCCAATGGGCCGACTGGGCCCTTCGCTGGCGGAAGTTCTCCACGCATGAGCCCGGCACGATCCGCTCGATGTTCTCCGTCATCCTGATCGCCGGACGCTGGGCCGCGGAGAAGCATCCCGATGTCATCGCGCCGGACCAGTGGACCAGGGCCATCGCGGCCGAGTACGTCGCCGACACCATGCACGCCACCGTCGGCCAGTGGGCCGGCCACAACCGCAACCGCAGTCGCTTCGGCCAGCCGATCGCCCCCGGCGGCCGGGCAGCAAGGATCGACAGCATCCGCGGCTTCTTCTGCGACCTCATCGAATGGGAATGGATCAAACCACGATTCGATCCCCGCCGCGTGATAAGCATGCCCCTGTCCCTGCGCGCCCAGATGGTGCCGAACCCAGGATCATCGACGACGCTTCATGGGCCAAACTCATAGCCGCCGGGCTGCCCCTCAACGCCGAGGACCTCGAGCTCTACGGCTCCGGGCCCTCATATGTCACCGCAGACTCACCAAGTGAAATGACGCCTTCGGCGTAGTGGAGACGACGACCTGTGGGGTGTCCGCCTCGCGTAGGCAGAACCACAGCATGTCGTAGACCTCTTGCGCGGTATGCCGCGACCATGCTGCGTACTCGTCCAACCACGCCTTGCCGAACGCCCACCCACGCAGGTTGCTCGGCGTCTCCGCACCGAACCCACGGATCAGCGTGCCGTTCGTCAACCGGAGGGTCGTCTCACCGAGCGACGAGTCGTACTTCGCCACCTCCTCCGGAGAAAGCACCGACAGCAGGCCCGACTTGGGGGACTCGAAGCAGATGTCTCATACCAGCGTGGCGTTCTTCGCCACGACCGCGATCTGCAACCCAGGCGTCCGTGCCCACTCCCGCACCGCTTCCGCCGCTGTCCGTGACGTGCCCCAGCCACAGCCGGTGAGCAGCCTCCACACCGTCCACAGCCACAGCGGCTGACGCTGCGCCGCCCGCGCGTGATGATGCAGCCACCCCTCATGAGGAAGCCCGTCGCAGGCCGGCACCTCGCATGCCCAGCGGTGCGCCGACGCCTCGTCCGCCCGCACGAGGTCGGCAACCTCTCGACCTTGCCGAATCCGAGCCGATCCCCCACATGATCCACACGCTGGAACGCGCCGGCGTACCCGTCGCCGACGTCGACATGCCGGATGCCAGGCACGACGCCTTCGCCGTATGGGGTGGGGATTTTCATGAGCAACCCCTGATCGTCGCTCGGCCGGTGAACTCCTGGGAGCGCACGTTGGTCGATCGCCCACGAAGCCGGCCACCTGATCCTGCACCGCGGAGCCACGGGCGAGGTGGACGAAGATGCCGCCAACCGCTTCGCCAACGAGTTCCTGCTACCCGCTGACATGCTGCGTGAGGAGTGGCCCGGTGCCGTCACGCTCACGTCCTTGATGCCACTGAAGGAGCGTTGGAAGATGTCGCTCGCAGCGATCATCACGCACGGCAAGCACCTCGGACTCATCGAGGAGCACCGTGCCACGGGCCTCTTCAAGCAGCTCTCCGCGCGTCGCGATCCCAACACAGGTGTCACCTGGCGAGTCCAGGAACCCGGGTGGGCCGACCTGGAACCCGAGCGACCCCGTCTCCTCGCCGTTATGACCGAACGAGGCTTGGAGCAACGGCCTACGCCCGACCTGTTCACCGCCCTCACCGGCGGCTGGGCCTCCGACCTGATGGAGGAGATCATCTCCGGTCAACGCGAGGCACCCGCAGTCGTCCAGGAGCACGCCAAGACTGCTCCGACATCGCTGCCCGACAACGTCGTCGCACTGCGCCGGGCCTGAGTCTGGCTGGCGGGGGGCCCGCGCCCCGCGCCCACCTTGGGCGACGGGGCGTCGGAACCTCACCCGTTATCGACGATTCCGCTTCCTCGGCCTCCATGGCAGCCAGTTCGCCGCCGCCTCCATGACGTCCACGACGTCCTTTCTGTCCGCACGGAGCAGTGCGATCACCACGGTCACGAACAGGGTAAACACGAACAGAAGGAGCGCGAAGCCCACCCACTCTGCCGCATCGTCCGGCAGCAGTCTCACAACCTGCATGTACATGCGCTGTCTTCTCCAGGCCGCGGACCGGGCGCGACCTCAGAGTCAAGCAAAGGTCACGCTGTGCGGTACATGGGCGGCAGGCTTCGAGACCCGGTCTTCCCGAGCATCCGCACGACGGCGTCACCCGGTGGCGCATTCCGTGTGCTCGCGCTCGTCAGGGCTGTACGGAGGTACACCAGTCCCCTGGAACCGAGTTGAGCGAGCCTGTCCCGGTGCCCACGGATGGCCACACCGCGCAGCCCGATCAGTGCGAGCAACAGGCTCTTGACATTGCGCGCTTCGCCACGCGTGAGCCCGATGGCCCGGCCGAGGCGGTAGACGGTGCGCTGCCAGGACACGCCCTCGCTCCCCGATCGGGGCTCTTCGATGCGCAGGAAATCCATGTTGTTGCTCAGGCCGTCGAAATCGTTCATCGACAGCAAGACCGTCTCGCCTCGCAGCAGGCTCCACAGCCCCGCCACAAAGCTCTTCATCGCGGCGGACTTCCCGGATCCGGCCACCGCCATGATCAGTCCGTTACCCCTGTCGACGGCCTCTCGGGCACTCAGGACCGTCCTGGCCCCGATACCGAAGCGGCCAATCGAAGGGCGGCTTCGCCGTCGGGACAGGTCTTGGTAGAGGTCGAACAGGGACGCCGCCCGCACCGTTTCCCGCGCCCGCACGGACACGCTTCGGTCTTCGTGCCGATAGACAAAAGCAGGGCACGGGTTCATCGGCCGGAACGCTGCCGAAATCTCACATCGCTGCTGGCCTTGCAGTTCTTGCGCAGCGGCCGCATACGCTCGGCTCAGAACGTCGGCCACGACTCCGCTCTGGATGGACGCGCCCAGCCCGCCGTCCCGCGAGGCATCCGTCGGCGTCGTGCGGTCAGCAGGGATCTCAGAAGTCTCATCTTCAAGCCACGGAGGCAGCAGTCGGAACTCTTCGTTCACGTCACTGCCCCCTTCCGCCCTCGGCTCGCACACCAAGCGTACCGGGAGGATGAGACAAGCCGTCCTGCGTAAGTGGGGCACATCTGGCGGCAGTTGGCGACCAAGCCGCACCGACGCTACGAGACCGGGTACGCCAGCACCTCAAGGGCGCGCCAAGGTTCGTCCTCCGGCACACGGCCGGCCCTCACCAGACGGTCGATCGCGGCCCGGACCACGGTGGCCGTCTCCGCCGGGACCTCCCGCACGGTCGAGGCGTCGGTGTCGCTCGCGGCCCGGTCGAGCTTCTGCTGGGACCAGCTGTCCAGGAAAGCGCGGGCCAGCTCGACGGCCTCGGCGTCCGAGGGCGGCTCGCTCGGCACTGCCGCCTGGTCGAAACTCTCCTCCGCCTTGGTCTCACCGCTCCCCGCCGTTCAGGAGGACATCGCCTGCACCACGTTGTAGGCACCGATTCCCCCGAGGACGAGCAGCGGAGTACTGGTACCGGCCATGCCGATCTTCACAGCTCTGTTCATGTTGTGGATCGCATGCTTGTTTGCGCTGTGCAGGTGTTCGCTCGTGCAGATCGTTACCGGACCGTCAAGCCACCCGGAGGGTGGAGGTCGATAGGGAGGATCACGCGCCGGGGAACGGCTGGAGCGATACGGCAGCCAAGCCGTGGCCTCCCCAGCGGCTCACACGGCGCCCCGCCTCCCGCGCGGCTGGACACCTGGCGTGAGGTGCCGTACGCGGCCCGCCGGGACGGGCCTGGCGATCGCGGGTAACGTGCTGCACGCCACGTCGTGTCGAAACAACGGAACCGAACCACTGGCATCGTCGACGACCCCGCCGCCTCCGCAGGATCCGTACCGGACACACCGATAACACGCGCTCGGAGTGACGGCCCCACCTCGTCCTCGTCCACAGCCTCACCCGCGCGCCGCACTCGCGGCCATCTCAACCTCTCCCTGGGCCGCATCTCCCCGGAGGGAGGCGACCGCCACGCCCCTTTGGCACTCACCAAGACGCGCGAAGAGCTCTGCTCACCGCACGGTTACCCCGGCGTCACCCTGCCGGACGCCTCAGGCGAACGGATCGGCAAAGGCGCTAAACACCAGGGCCCCACCTCCCCGGCCGTGCCCCTGAATCCGGGCGGCAGCGCCTGCCCGGCACACCGCCATCCCCGGACTCACCGACAAACCCTGCTGGAAGCCCGCCGCACAGATCCAGGCGTATCCGCCCGTGGCCTGGGCCCTGCGGACCCCGGCGGACTCGTTCCGCGCGTGCGGAGAGGTCCAGCCCGTGACCAAAACCGCACGAGGGAGCGGCGAGAGGGGCCGCGTACCGGGGGCGACCCGCCGTGGAGAGCCGGCACCTCCATAGCGGGCAGCGCCTTCGCCGAACGCCTCAGGACAAGCGCGCGAACGGGCCGCGGTCTCCCACCGCGGCCCCTCATGTCCGGCCGTCGTCACCCGCCGTCGACGGAGGTACGGGACGGGAGGACGCCAGGGGTGGCGCGGTCGGCTTCAGCGGCGTCGGCGAGGGCCGCGGCGGCGGCTTGCGCGGCCTGTGCCGTGTCGTCTGCGGCCCGCTCGGCGCTGTCGTCCGAGGGCTTCTCGCGGGTGGCCGGTGACTGGGGCAGTACCTCGGTGAAGGCGCGGGACACGCCCTGGAGGGCGGAGGTGATCTCGCTGGGGATCACCCAGAAGTTGTT